>DASZMJ010000289.1:0-28051 GCA_035551935.1 Isosphaeraceae bacterium | reverse complement strand
CAACGTCTTCAAGGCCGGGCACCGCATCCGCGTGGACATCTCCGGCAGCAACTTCCCCCGCTTCGACATCAACCCCAACGCCGGCGACCCGCTCGGCACCCCGCACGTCGTCTTGCCTATCGTGCCCCGCGCGGGGTAGCAAACGGAGCGAGCCCCGCGACCGATCGAGTCGGGTCGCGGGGCTCGGGATGCGGTCGCCGGTCGAGCCGCGGTTAGGAGCGGTGCCGGCCGGTCGGGTGGGGATGGGAGACCACGACGTGGACCCTGGCCGCGGCGTGGACCCTGGCGGCCGAGACGACCGGCGTGATCTTGAGCCGATTGCCGACCTGGGTCAAGGTGTCGAAGTTGCCCTGGTGGTCGAAGAACCGGACGTTCTGCGTGCGGCCGAACTGGCCGACGAAGTTGCTGCCCGGCTGGCCCGTATCGGCGCCGTCGAGCAGGACGCCCTGGGTGCTGGTCAGGCCGGTCGCGGTCGTGCCGTTGACCGTGAGCTGGTAGATGCGGTGGACGTCGAGGTGCTGTTTCGCGACGAGGGTGACGGTCTGATGCGCCGCGTCGTAGGTGGCCGACTTCAAGGGGATGTTAATCGGTTTATGATAAAAGAGCCCGAAGGGCTCGGGCCGGGCGATCTCGGCGAGCCGGTAGTTGTTGAGGTCCTGGGCCGCGGCCGCGTTCATCGCCTGGTCGAAGGTCAGGACGACCGTCACCGGCTGCTGGTGGACGCCGTAGCGGATCAGGCTCGTGATCCCCGGCGGGCCGACGATCTGGCCGCCACCGCCGCCGGTGCCGCCACCGCCGCCACCAGTGCCGCCGCCGCCGGTCTGGCCGCCGGGGGGGAGGAGGATCTCGCCGAAGTCGTTGTTGGGGGCGACGAGGTTGGCCGCCGTCACCGTGATCGGGATCGTGTCGGGCACGCCGGGCGTCTGCGGGATGATGACGCCGTTGCTCGAGACCTTGCCGTTGCTGTAACCGGCCGGCTCGCCGACCTGGACGACGGTGTACGTACCGGGCGTCAGCGCATTGCTCGGGATGTAGTGGTAGATGACCTGGACGGTCGTGGCGGCGGCGGTCGTCACCGACGCCTGGAAGTTGCCGCTGCCGGTCCCCGTGGCCTTGGCGTTGATGGCCTCGCTGAAGGCGACGGTCCCCGTGCCGGTGAAGTTGGCGAGGGTCGCCGCGTCGGTCACGGTGACGGAGTTCGTCCCGGAGGCCGAGGCCGACTGCTCGAGGCTGTTGCCGTTGACCGGGTTCGGCGTGAGGTTCTGGCCCGAGATGGGGGTCGGCAGGTCCACGCCGCCGCCGGTCAGGACGGCGTCGCCGTTGATGCTCGCCGTGATCGGCCCGCCGGCGCCGATGTTGTGGATGTTGAACTGCGCGGTGATGTTCGCGGCGTTGGTGACCTCGACCGAGGTCAACTGGCCCAGCGCGGGGTTGAACTGCTGGATCGCGGGCGTGGGCGAGGCGGTGAAGTTCGTCAGCGTGCTCGGGACGCTCGCCGTCTGGGTCTGGGACGCCGGGGCGGTGTCGATCGTGGCGTTGGTGTCGAATTGATAGAAGCCGTTGGCGCCGGTGACGGCGGTGCCGATGGTGACGCCGGCCGCGTTGCGCAGCGCGATCGTGCTGCCGGCGATGGGCGGCTCGCCGGCGTCGAACAGGCCGTTATTGTTGACGTCGTTGTAGACGAAGCCGCTGATGACGGCCGAGGTCGTACTCAGCAGGCGGATGCCCTCCAGGCCCTCGAGCACCGGGGTCCGGTGGCGCCGGGCGGAGGCGCGCCGGCGATAGCCTGAGGCGAACGACCGAAGCCGGCGGCCGCGCGCGGCGACTCGCCGAAAGATGCCGAGGAGCAAGGCCGGGCTCATGGTCCAAATCACTCGATGGTGGCGACAAGGGTTGCGGGACCGAGGGCCTCCGGCCATCAGCCGCGATCACGATGGACGTTTCCCGGACGCTCCTTCATCCGAAGCCGCATCTTCACAAGTGCTATCGGGTGGCGACGGGGGTTCGCTCGATCCCGACGCGCAGGAATGCTGCGAGGGCCCGACCGGGCGCCGCGCCGCCACCGAGGGAACGGTTCGAGGGGGAGTCGTTGGCCCGCGCGGGTGCGTGTCGGTCCGGCCCGTCAGGCGACGCGACCGGCGGCCTCGCGCCGCCGGATTCGCCGCGACGCAAGCATGACCCCGCCGCCGCCGAGCGTCAAGAGGGCCAGGCTCGCCGGCTCGGGCACGGTGCGGAATTGAAACGTGACCGTCAGCGCGCCGCCGGCCTGGGTCGTCGCCGCCCAGTCGCCGTTGCCGCTGCTGCTCGAGAAATTCGACGCCCCCGAGGCGACGAGCGAGAACGGGACGGTCCCCGAGCCGGTGAACAAGGCGAGCAGGACCGGGTCCGACGAAGCCGGCTGGACGGCCGAGGCCGTGCCGGTCGCCGTCGTGCTGAAACTGCCGCTGGAGCCGGTCTGGGTGACGGTCGCCACCGGCGCGGCGACGAGGCTCAGGTTGTCCGGCCCGGTCAGCTTCAGGTCGGCCGTCGTCTTCAGGTCCAGGGTCGCCTGATTGAGAAACGTCAAGGTATCGGCGCTCGAAATCTGGCCATTGAAGGAGAAGCTGACCGCCTCGAGGATCTGGCCGGACTGGGGGTGGAATTGGGGGACGAGCACGGATGCCGTAAAGTCGGTGTTCTGGAGGGGAATGTTGACCGTCTCGGTCGAGAAATCGGCCGATGCCGGCTGCGGCACGGCGAGGGCCGCGAGGGCCAAGCCGATGTAACCAACCGTCCTGGCTCGTCGGGCCATCTCGACCTCCTCCCATCCATAGGGTTGACTCCCGGCGCCCGTCCGGCGAGTGTCGGCAAGAGCGCAACACCAGCCGTTCCGTATCCGGACACCACGCAGATGACCGATCCCGGGTTCAATCATCGATGATGAAGGCCGTCCTGTCAAGGAGAATCGTCATTTTCGTGAGGGATTTCCCGAGCCTCGTGTTGCTTCTGAGCACCGCCGGGTCCGGTCGAAATGCAAGCCGTCAGGCCGTCATGAAGATTGTGGGGACGGGGATGGTGGAAGGCGCGAAGGCGCCCGGGTAGATTGGGAGGTGAGCTCGGCAATCCGGGGACGGCGAGGACTGCGGAGGACTGGTTGATGCGACGCGGTGTGGTCCGCTGGGCCGGGTTCGTGCTGGTCATGCTGGTGCTTCTCCCGATTTCGGGATGGAGTGCCGAGGACACGGGGAATGTGACGCCGGTCGGGCGTTATGCCGCGGTCGCCGAGGCCCTCAGTCCGTTCCTCGAGCGGGAACGGCGCGACAAGGGGCTGCCGGCCCTGTCGATCGCCCTGGTGGACGATCAGAAGATCGTCTGGGCCAAGGGTTTCGGCGTGGCCGATCGCGCCCACGGCGTGCCGGCGACGGCGGCGACATTGTACCGGGTCGGCTCGGTCTCGAAGCTCTTCACCGGCCTGGCGGTCATGCAGCTCGTCGAGGCCGGCCTGCTCGACCTCGACGCGCCGATCGATCGGTCGCTGCCCGACTTCCGGCCGAAGAATCCGTTCGCCATGCCGATCACCTTGCGGCAATTGATGTCGCATCGCTCGGGCCTGGTACGCGAGCCGCCGATCGGCCATTATTTCGATCCCGACCGGCCTTCTTTGGCCGAGACAGTCCGCAGCCTCAACCAGACGGAGCTGGTCTTCGAGCCGGGGACGCGGACCAAGTATTCCAACGCCGGGGTGGCGGCCGTCGGCGTGGCCGTGGAGAAGGCGCGGCAGCGGCCGTTCGACGAGTCGATGCGGCGGGAGGTGCTCGGGCCGCTGGGGATGGACCGCGCCGGGTTCGGGCCGGCCCCGGCGACGGCCGACGGCCTGATGTGGACGCTGGACGGCCGGACCTTTGCCGCGCCGAGGTTCGCGCTGGGCATCGCGCCGGCGGCGGACCTGAGCGCCTCGGTCGTCGACCTCGGCCGGTTCCTCGAGGCGGTCTTCGCCGACGGCCGCGGGCCGGGGGGGGTGGTGGTCAAGCCCGCGACGATCCGGGCGATGCAGCGGCCGCAGTTCGGCGCCGAGGGGGGCTTCGGCATCGGCTTCGAGCTGGGGACGCTCGCGGGCCGCAAGCGGATCGGCCACGCCGGGACGGTCTACGGCTTCGCGACCGAGCTGGCGGCCCTGCCCGTGGAGAAGCTCGGCGTCGCCGTCGTCGTGACCCGCGACTGCGCCCACGGCACGACCCGGCGGGTCGCCGACCTGGCCCTCCGGCTCATGCTCGCGGCCCGCGACGGCGCGGCCCTCCCCGAGATCCCGAGGGCCGAGCCCCTGGACGACGGCCGGGCCCGGGCGCTCGAGGGGCGCTTCGCCGAGGGGGACGACGGCGTCGACCTCGTCGAGCGCGGCGGGCGGCTCTTCATGACCCCCCTGCGGGGCGGTACGCGGGTCGAGCTGCGCCGGTTCGGCGACCACCTGGCCGTCGACGATCGCCTCGCCCCCTGGGCCGAGGTCCGGGTCTTGGGCGATCGGCTCGAGCTGGGCGGCCGTTCCTTTCCCAGGGTCCGGGCCCCCGCGCCGGCGCCGTCGCCGCCGAAGTTCCTGCCCCTGATCGGCGAGTACGGCTGGGATTACGACGTGCTCTACCTCCTCGAGAAGGACGGCCGCTTGCACGCCTTGATCGAGTGGTTCTTCCTCTACCCGCTGGAGGAGGTCGGCGCCGACCTCTACAAGTTCCCCGACAAGGGGGGGCTGTACGACGGCGAGACCGTGGCCTTCCGTCGGGACGAGGTGGGGAAGGTCGTCGAGGCCAAGGTCGCGGGGGTCGTCTTCAAGCGTCGGCCACTGCCGGGCGAGGGGGGCACGCCGTTCCGCATCAAGCCGCTCCGGCCGATCGCGGCGCTCCGCGTGGAGGCGTGGAAGGCGACGCCGCCGAGGGAGTCCGGCGCGTTCCGGGCGCCGGATCTGGTGGAACTGGCGGCGCTGGACCCGACGATCAAGCTGGACATCCGCTACGCGACGACGAACAACTTCCTCGGCACCCCGTTCTACAGCACCGCCCGCGCCTTCCTCCAGCGACCGGCGGCCGAGGCGCTCGTGCGCGCCCACCGCAAGCTCGCGAGGCGGGGCCTGGGGCTGTTGATCCACGACGCCTATCGTCCCTGGTACGTCACCAAGATGTTCTGGGACGCGACGACCGAGGCCGACCACCGCTTCGTGGCCGACCCCGCGACGGGCTCGAAGCACAACCGCGGCGCCGCCGTCGACCTGACGCTCTACGACCTGAGGACCGGCCGGCCGGTGCCGATGGTCGGCGGCTACGACGAGTTCTCGGACCGCTCGAACCCCGACTATCCCGGCGGCACGACCCTCCAGCGGCACCACCGCGACCTGCTCCGTCGGGCGCTCGAGGCGGAGGGCTTCGCCGTCAACGAGGCCGAGTGGTGGCACTTCGATTTCAAGGACTGGGCCGCCTACGCGATCCAGAACGTCCCCTTCGAGCGGCTCGCCCCCGCCGCGCCCCGGGCGGGCCGTTGAGGCGGGCGTCGGCGTTTTCCCGAAAAAAGCGTTGACCCACCGCGCGGTTTACGATCGTATTGAAAGGGAAGGGCCCCCGCTCCGCAGTCGCTCCACCCCACGAGACCGAGTTTGCCGCTCTTCCGAACGTTCCTGGTCACCCTCGGCCTGATCCTGACCCTGCCCGCGCTGTCGGGTCGAGGGCCGGGGCACCGCCCCGGGCCCGACCATGCCCGGCGCGAGGGCCGCGGCGCGCGGCCGAGGCTCCGCGCGCAGGCGCCGCGGCCGAGCTTCGACATCGACGACCCCTCGGCGCCCGTCATCCTGCCGAACACGGAGGACGACGACGACGAGGACGACGACGGGGCGATCGGCCGGGCCTCGGGGGGCGCCTCGGGCGTCGCGGCCCGGGCGTTCGCGCGGCCGACCGACCCGGCCGGGTCGCCGGCGGGCCCGTCCCGACGGGCGCGACGATTGCAGATACGGCCCGTCCCCGTCCACTTCCGGTGCTAGGGTCAACCCGACGGTCGAGCCCCGACCCGCCCCCGCTCCGCGCAACGGCGCAGCCGGGGGGCCGGCCGCCACCATCCCCGTCGGGCACCCGGCCGCGGGTGCGCCCCTCCGAATTCGCCCCCGCCTCATGACGAGGAACCGGATCCTATGGTCCGCGCCATCATCAACTGGAGCCTGCACAACAGGTTCATCGTCCTGCTCGCCGTGCTCGGCCTGGTCGGTGCCGGCATCCACTCGGCGTCGAACCTCAACGTCGAGGCGTACCCCGACCCGACCCCGCCCCTGGTCGAGGTCATCACGCAGAACCCCGGCGCCAGCCCCGAGGAGATGGAGCTGCTGATCGGCATCCCGCTGGAGACGGCGCTCAACGGCATGCCGGGCCTGAAGGACCTGCGGAGCACGTCGATCGCCGGGCTCAACGACATCAAGTGCCAGTTCGACTACGGCACCGACTACTGGACCGCGCGCCAGGAGGTCATCAATCGGATCAACGCCATCAGCACCCTGCCCGCCGGCGTGACGCCGGGGCTCTCGCCCTGGAGCCCGACCGGCGAGATCGTCCGCTACGTGCTCGAGGGGCCGGCGTACACGCCGAGCCAGCTCAAGGCGGTGCAGGACTGGGTCCTCAACCGCGCCTTCAAGCAGGTCCCCGGCGTCATCGACGTGACCGGCTTCGGCGGCACGGTCAAGGAATACCAGGTGCTGATCGACACCCGGCTGATGAAGCAGTACGGGGTGACGCTCGAGCGGATCCAGACCGCGATCGCCAAGTCCAACGCCAACGTCGGCGGCAACGTCCTGTCGCTCGGGAGCCAGGCGCACCTCGTCCGCGCCAAGGGCCGCATCGGCGACGGGATCGACCCGCTGGACCCGACGCGGGTCGACGAGGCCTACGTCATCGAGGGCACCAAGCTCGACGAGCTGCGCAACATCGAGGTCGACTCCAACGACGGCATCCCGGTCTACGTCAAGCACCTGGCCAAGGTGATCGTCGGCAACCGGCCGCGGCTCGGCAAGGTCGGCCGCCTGCTCAAGAACGACCGCGAGGACGAGGACGACGTCGTCGAGGGCATCGTCCTGATGCGGAAGTACGAGAAGTCGCTGCGGACCAGCGAGCTCGTCCAGGAGAAGATGGACGACCTGAACACCAGCGGCATCCTGCCCAAGGGGATGCACATCCGGGTGTTCAACCAGCGGACGAGCCTGGTGCACGTCACGACGCACAACGTCCGCGAGAACCTGCTGGTCGGCATGGGCCTGGTGGTCCTGGTCCTGTTCGTCTTCCTCGGCGACCTCGCCAGCGCCGGCATCGTGGCGATCATGATCCCGCTGGCGCTGCTGTTCTCGATCACGGTGCTGTACGCGCAGGGCAAGTCGGCCAACCTGCTGTCGATCGGCGCCGTGGACTTCGGGATCATCGTCGACAGCTCGGTGATCATCGTCGAGAACATCTACCGGCACATCACGTCGAAGCACGCCGACCGGTCGCGGCCGCTGGTCGACCGGATCGCCGAGGCGTCGCACGAGATCGAGCGGGCCCTGTTCTTCTCGACGACGATCATCGTCTGCGCCTTCATCCCGCTGTTCGCGATGTCGGGCCCCGAGGGGGCCCTGTTCGGGCCGATGGCCAACACCTACGCCTTCGCGATCTGCGGGGCGCTCATGCTGGCCCTGACCCTGGCGCCGGTGCTCTGCTCGTTCCTGTTCAAGAACAAGAAGGAGGAGAGCGACACGTTCGTCGACCGGATGATGAAGCGCGGCTACCTCCGGCAGCTCGACCGGGTGCTCGACCACCGCTACATCGCCCTGGCGTTGTTCGGCGGCCTGCTGGCCTTCACGGTCTCGCTCCTGCCGGGCCTGGGGGGCGAGTTCATGCCCGAGCTGGAGGAGGGCAACCTCTGGATCCGGGCGCTGTTGCCGCGGACGGTCTCGCTCGAGGAGGCGGCGCGGATGGCGCCGCGGCTCCGCGCCGTCATCGCCAGCGAGCCCGAGGTGCGCGACGTGATGTCGCACGTCGGCCGCCCCGACGACGGCACCGACGTGACCAGCTTCTTCAACGTCGAGTTCAACGTCCCGCTCAAGCCGATGGACCAGTGGCGCGAGAAGTGGGGCATCCACGTGGGCGGCTACCGGCTCTGGAGCCAGAAGATCAGCCGCGAGGAGATCCAGCGTGAGCTGGCGCGGAAGTTCCGCGACTTCCCCGGCGTCGACTTCAACTTCTCGCAATTGATCCGCGACAACGTCGAGGAGGCGCTGTCGGGGGTCAAGGGGGCCAACTCGGTGAAGATCTTCGGCGACGACCTCCAGACGATGGAGCGGGTCGCGCGGCAGGTCGCCGAGCGGCTGAAGAAGGTCCCGGGCATCGAGAACGTCGGCGTCTTCCACATCGTCGGCCAGCCCAACCTGGAGATCAAGATCGACCGCGAGAAGTGCGCCCGCTACGGCATCAACGTCGCGGACGTCGAGGCGGTCGTCGAGGTCGCCATCGGCGGCCGGGGCTTCACGTCGATGGTCGAGGGGGAGAAGCTCTACGACATCGTCCTGCGGCTGCCCAAGGAGCTGCGCGACGACCCCAACGTCATCGGCCAGATCCCCGTCGACGCCCCCGGCATCGGCGACGGCAAGCCCGGCCCGCGGATCCCGCTCAGCCAGCTCGCGACGATCGAGCCGCACAAGCCGGGCGCCTCGTACGTCTACCGCGAGAACAACCGCCGCTTCATCCCGATCAAGTTCAGCGTCAACGGCCGCGACCTCGCCTCGGCGATCGCCGAGGCGCGCGACAAGGTCGAGCACCCGAAGACCGGCGTCAAGAAGCCGGCGAACTACAAGATCGACTGGTCGGGCGAGTTCAAGCAGATGCAGGAGGCCAACGCGCGGCTGATGTGGATCGTGCCGCTGTCGATCGGCCTGATCATGGTCCTGCTGTACTCGGCGTTCAACTCGCTGAAGGACGCGCTGCTGGTCATGGTCAACGTGATCGCGGCGACGATGGGCGGGATCTGGGCGTTGCGGCTGACCGGGACGCACTTCAGCATCTCGGCGGCGGTGGGCTTCATCTCGATCTTCGGCGTCGCGGTGCAGGACGGCGTCCTGTTGATCTCGTACTTCAACCAGCTCCGCGCCGCCGGCCGGCCGGTCCGCGAGGCGGTGATGCGCGGCGCCGAGCTGCGGGTCCGGCCGGTGGTGATGACCTCGCTGACGGCGGCCCTGGGCCTGTTCCCGGCGGCGATCGCCGACTCGATCGGCTCGCAGGCGCAGAAGCCGCTGGCGATCGTCGTCGTCGGCGGCATGATCGTCACGCTGGCGTTGACCCGCTACCTGATGCCGGTGCTCTACAGCTTCTTCCCCGGCCCGCTCGGGCACGAGACGGGCAACGAGGAGATCATCGAGGGCTCCCACTTCACCGAGGAGATCCTCCGCCGCCGCGAGCAGCGGGGCCACCGGAAGAACCCCGGCAAGAACGACAAGGCGTCCTGACCCGCGACCCCACCCCATCGGAGGCCCCGACGATGAAATGGAAACTCCCCGTCACCCTCCTCGCCCTCGCGGCCGCGGGCGGGTCGGCGGTCTACTACGGCGCGATGCACCCGACCCGCGTCCTCGGCGCCTGGCGGCGGCTGACGGCGCCGGCCAACCCGCCGACCCGCGACGAGGACGACGCCGCGCGAACCCAGGCCCGCGGCGGCTGGGACGGGCTCCTGCCGCTGCCCGACGTCCAGGCCAAGGCCATCGGCCTGCGGCACGAGGTCGTCGAGCCCCAGACCAAGCCGACCGACCTGCGGCTCTTCGGCACCACCGACTACGACCCCAACACCCTGAGCCTCGTGCGGCTCCAGTTCGACAGCCGCGTCGACAAGGTCCACGTCCAGCTCGGCGACGCCGTCAAGAAGGGCGACCCGCTGATCGACCTCTTCAGCACCGTCCTGGCCGAGGCCAAGAGCACCTACGAGTCCAACTACGCCCAGTGGATCCGCGACAACGCCATCCTCGAGAAGAAGCGGCCGCTGGCCGAGACCAGCGCCATCCCCAAGAACCTGCTCGAGGACTACAAGCGCGACGAGTTCCAGAGCCGGACCAACAAGAAGGTCGCGCGCGACAGGCTGCTGATCTTCGGCCTCTCCGACAAGGAGATCGAGGCCTCGCGCAACGAGGACGGCCTCCAGAAGGCGAAGATGACCCTCCGATCGCCGGCCGCCGGCTTCGTCATCAAGCGCGACGTCGTCCCCGGCGTCCTCTACCAGCCGAGCGACGTCCTGATGACCATCGCCCCGCTCGACCACTTCTGGGTCTGGATCAACGTCAACGAGGGGGACTCCGACAAGGTCCGCGTCGGCCAGGACGTCGTCGTCCGCGTCCCCGCGCTGGGCAACATGGAGTTCGACGGCAAGGTCGAGTACGTCGCCAACCAGGTCGAACCCGACACCCGCTCGGTGAAGTTCCGCGTCACCCTCCTGAACACGGAGGGCCGGCTGAAGGCGGGCATGTACGCCCGGGCGATCGTCAAGATCCGGCCGGTCTCCGAGCGCACGGTCATCCAGCGCACGGCGATGGTCTCCGTCGACCGCGACAACTACGTCTTCGTCCGCCACCCCGGCTCCCGCGGCCAGCCCGACCGCTACGAGCGCCGGCCGGTCGTGCCGTTCCAGGAGGGGGACACCCTGGTCATCCTCGCCCCGCCCACCCCCGACGGCGTCGGCCTCCGACCCGGCGAGGAGGTCGCCACCACCGGCAGCCTGATCCTCGAGACGATGTACCAGGACAAGAGCATCGACGAGACCGGCACCATCCCCTGAGGCCATCCCCCGCCTCGGTCCTCGCCCCCATGGGACTGACCGACCGCCCTCTTCCCCGTAGCAGGCACGCTCCGCGTGCCGTCCGCCACGACCCAAGGGCTTTGTGTTCGGGCGGACGGCACGCGGAGCGTGCCTGCTACGAAGCCGGGCCGACCGACCCTCTTCCTCGTAGCAGGCACGCTCCGCGTGCCGTCCGCCCGGACCCAAGGGCTGTGTGTTCGGCGGACGGCACGCGGAGCGTGCCTGCTACGAAGCCGGGCCGACGGCGTGGCCCCGAGAGTGACCGCCGGTCCGCCCAGGGGGATCGAATGAAAGAGTGCGGACATCGACGCGTTTTCACCCTCCACCCGTGCGGGGAGGGCCGGCGTTGGCGGGCGGGGAGGCGGTCTGCTAGGATGGAGGGCCTGTCCGGGCGCCCAAGTGTTGGGGGCGCGAGCTTCCCTTGTTCGAGGCGTCGTCTGTCATGATCGATCCCCGCGTGGCCGCCGGCCTGCGCGACCTCGGCCCCATGCTGGCGATCCCGCGCGAGGCCCTGCTGGCGACCTTCCGACGTACCTTCGCCGGCTTCGGCTTCGTCCCCATCGAGACCCCGCACATCGAGCGCATGGAGGTGCTCACCGGCAAGGGGGCCGGCTCCGACGAGGTCCTCCGCCAGATCTTCGAGGTCACGAACACGGGGGGCACCCGCGGCGAGCTGGCCTTGCGGTTCGACCTGACGGTCCCCCTGGCCCGGTTCATCGCCAAACACGTCGACGAGCTGCGGGTGCCGTTCAAGCGGTACGCGATCGGCTCGGTCTTCCGCGGCGAGCGGCCGGCGAAGGGGCGGTTCCGCGAGTTCGTCCAGTGCGACTTCGACACCGTCGGCACCGTGGGACCCCTGGCCGACGCCGAGACCGCCCAGGTCATCCACGACGCCCTCGGCGCCGCCGGCATCCCGAAGTACACGATCGCCCTGAACCACCGCGGCCTGCTCGACGGCCTCCTCGACTCCCTCGGCCTGGCCGATCGCGGCGGCGCCGTGCTCCGGGCCCTCGACAAGCTGGCCAAGGCCGGCCGCGACAAGGTGCGGGCCGAGCTGACCCACCCGTGCGAGGGCCCGCGGCACCCCGGCGCCTCGCCGACGACCATCCTGCCCAGCGACCAGCTCTGGTCCCAGCTCGCCGACCTCGCCGACTTCGCCGACCTCACCGACGAGCCCCAGGAGCCCCGCGGCGCGGGCCTCGACGACGACCAGGCCCGCCGCGTCCTCGACTTCGCCGAGTCGGGCCGGGGCGGGGCCGAGGTGCTCGCGCGGGCCGAGGCCGAGCTGGGGTCGCAGCCGAGGGCCGTCGAGGGCATCGCTCGGCTCCGTGCCGTCCTCGACCTGATGACGGCCGGCGGCGTCCCCGAGTCGGCCTGGCGGATCAACCTGGGCCTGGCGCGCGGGTTGGACTATTACACGGGCGTCGTCTTCGAGACGACCGTCGACGGCTGGGAGCGCTTCGGCAGCATCTGCTCCGGCGGCCGCTACGACGACCTCGCCGGCCTCTTCACCAACCGTCGCCTCCCCGGCGTCGGCGCCTCGATCGGCCTCGATCGCCTGCTCGCCCTGCTCGACGAGGCGAAGCAACTCGGGACGAGTCACACGACGGCCCCGGTGCTCGTCGCCCAGTTCCCGGGGGTCGAGCCGACGGCCATGGTCCCGCTGGCAACGCGCCTCCGCAAGGTCGGAATCGGCGCCGAGGTCTATCCCGAGCCGGTCCGCCTCGGCGAGCAGCTCGGCTACGGCTCGGCGCGCGGGCACCGGCTCGCCGTGATCGTGGGCCCGGACGAGCACGCCCGCGGCGCCTTCAACCTCCGCGACCTCGCCACCCGCTCCGAGACCAAGGGCCTCCCGCTGGCCGACCTGGAATCGGCCGTCGCGAAATCGCTGGGCATCCCGATCGGGGTGACCGCATGAGCGCCGACCCCCCAGTCCCCTCCCAAGAACGGCCCATCGGCCAGGTCCGCGGCACGCGCGACTGGCTGCCATCGGACTTCGCCGCGCTGGCGGTGCTCGAAGGTCGATTGCTCGACCGCTTCGCAATGGCGGGCTACGAGCCGTTGCGGACGCCGGTGCTCGAGTTCACCGAGCTGCACGAGCGCAAGAGCGGGGCCGGGATCGTGTCGAAGCTCTACGAGGTCGCCGACGGCTCGGACCAGCCGCTCTGCCTCCGACCCGAGCTGACCGCCAGCATCGTCCGCGCCTACACCGCCGCCGAGGACGCGCCGCCGTCGCCGTGGCGCGTGAGCATGGCCGGGCCCGTCTTCCGCCACGAGCCGAGGCCGCGCGCGGGGCATTATCGCGAGTTCCACCAGGTCGGCGTCGAATTGCTCGGCGCCTCGGGCCCGGCGTTCGACGGCGAGGCCATCTGGCTCGCCGACTCGGCCCTCCGCGCCGTCGGGATCGAGGATGCGACGGTCCGGATCGGCCACGTCGGCTTGATTTTAGAGATGTTGGAACGTTCCGGCCTGCCGGCGCCGGCGCGATCGGCCCTGGTCGAGATGCTTTCGGAAGCCGCGGCCGAGGGGCGGGACGTGGGGGCCCTCGAACAGGGGCTCGACCAGCTCGCCGCCTGGCTCCGCACCACCGAGGGGACCGAAATCCCGCTGCCGGCCGAGGGGGACGACCCCGGCGTCGATCGCCTCTTCCGCACGCTCATGCCCGTCATCACCGGCCGCCGCACCGGCCGCGAGATCCTCGGCCGCCTCCGCCGCAAGTGGGACCTCGGCCACTCGTTGCTCGGCGTGTTGGAGGGGGTGCGCACCCAGGTCCACGAGCTTTCGTCGCTCCGCGGCCCCGCCGCCGACGTCCTCGACCGCCTCGACCGCGACTTCCGGGCATTGGCGCCGTCGTCGATCGCTTCCTTGAGGGAATTGCTCGCCTGCCTGGAGGCGTACGGCGTCCGGGCCGATCGCGTCACGCTCGACCTCGGCTTCGGCCGTGGCATCGGCTTTTATTCTCAGATGATCTTCGAGTGGACCGTCCCCACGCCCGGCGGGCCCGTCGAGGTCTGCGGCGGCGGCCGCTACGACGGCCTCGCCCGCGTCCTCGGCAGCGACCGCGACGACCGCGGCGTCGGCTTCGCGTTCGGATTGGAGCGATTGCTGCGCGTGCTCGACGCGCGCGGGCTCCGGCCGCCGCCGTGGCCGGCGTCGGGCGTCCTGGTCTGGTTCAGCCGCTTCGACGCGAGCGAGGCGGTCCGGCTCGCTCAGGCGATCCGGGCCACGGGTGGCCGCGCCGTCCTCGACTCGACCCGGAACGCCGACGAGGCCGTCGCGATCGCCCGGTCGTTGGGGCTCGCCGCCGTCGCCTCCTGGGCCTATCCCGAGCGCGACCTCGCCTGGGTTCGTCGATTGGCCAATGACACCGAGGACTTCCTCGTGGGCCTCAACGACGAAGAGATCGGCTTCCTGGCCCGCCGCGACCCGGAGGGCCGCCGATGACCGTCATCGACCCCATCCGCCTCGCCCTCCCTTCGAAGGGCCACCTGTACGACGGGATCGTCGACCTCTTGAAGACGGCCGGCTACAAGGTCCGGCGCGCGAGCGATCGGCAGTACGAGGCGACCATCGGCGGCCACCCGCGGTTCCACGTCGTGTTCATGCGGCCGAGCGACATCGTCGCCCAGACGCAGGAAGGCCGCTGCCACCTCGGCGTCACCGGCTTCGACGTCTTCGCCGAGCGCGCCGGCGAGGCCGAGCAGGTCGCGGTGATCGAGAGGGACCTCGGATATGGCGGCTGTCGGCTCGTCGTGGCCGTGCCCGAGAGCTGGGTCGACGTCGCGCACGTCATCGACCTCGTCGATCTGACCGCCGAGTTCAAGGCCAGCGGCCGCACCTTCCGCGTCTCGACGAAGTATCCGGCGTTGACTCGTTTTCACTTCCGGAAGTGGGGCATCTATCACTATCACCTCGTTGATGCCGAAGGCGCCCTGGAATTGCACCCGAGCCTCGGCATCGCCGACGTGATCGTGGACCTGACGAGCTCGGGGACGACGCTCAAGGACAACCGGCTCCGCGAGATCGACGAGGGGACCGTGCTCGACTCGGCCGCCTGCCTGATCGGCCACGCGCCGAGCTTGCGATCGCTCGTGGCCGAGGGGGACGCCGGCCCGTTGGCCCTGTTGCTCGACGCGATCGACGGCGCGCGGGCGTCGTCGGGCTGGCTGCATCTCGAGGTCGTCGGCGGGCCGGCCTACGGGCCCGAGACGGCCGCGGCCGTCGCCGCGTTCCTCCGCGACCGCGGTGCCCGGCACGTCGCCCGCGGCGAGGTCTGGGACGACCGCGACGCCCCCTGCTGGCGCGTCACCGCCCGGATCGCCGCCGACGCCCTCGCGCCCTGCACCCGCCCCCTCTTCCGCCTCGGCGCCTCCCGCGTCGTCGGCCTCCCCCCCCGCTTCCTCTTCGACCGCGACGCCCCCTCCACCTTCGACCGCCTCCGCGACGCCCTCGACCGCTGCACGGGCCACGATCCTGCATCGTGACCGCGCCGCGTCGGATTCTTTCGAGAATCCCCGCCGGTTTTCGCCCGCGATTCCAACTGTAGGGGTAGCGGCTCCTCGCGGGAGGGGCAGCGTCCGCGCCGAGGTGGCAAGGGATCGACCTGACAGGCCCCCATGGCTCTCCGAAACGATCGACATGACGACCAGATCATCCCTCGACTCGTCCCCGAGGTCGGCCGAGGGCCGGCGCGGAACGAACCGACGGAACGGTTTGGTTCACATGGCGGAGGGGCCGGGGGCCAGGGGACGGGGAAAGCGAGGATGAGGTCGGCGCGGCGCGAAACGAAGCCACCTCGGCGAGCGTCGCGGCGCAAAACGAACCCAATTCGAGATGGGGGTCGGGGGCCGGGGACGAGGTCGGCCGCGAGGCGATGCGCCGGCGCGGAACGAACCGATCGTCGTTCGGAACGAACCGAACGGGGCATTGGGGGAGCTGGGGCGATCGTGCCGGCAAACGGCCGGGATTCGGAACGAACCGACCGGGGCAGTGGCGGGATTGGGCAAGGTCTGCCGCAGGACCGAGGCGGCGCCGAACGAACCCACGGCGCGACGTCCGGCGCCGAAAACGGACCCGATCCGGGCCACGGCGCCGACAAAACGAACCCAATCACGGCGAAGATCGGGGGGCCTTCGGGGGAGATGGGGGTTGGATCGAGGGGATTGGGGTCGGTGCACCGAGCGCGAAACGAAGCCACTTCGCCCCCGGCCCGGCGTCCTCACGGAACGAAGCGAACGGGGCACTGGGGGCTGTAGGTAAGGCGTGCCGGGAGATCGAGCCGGCGCGGAACGAACCGACCGGCCGGTTTCGTTCACAAGGGCGGCGGGCCATTCCTGGAGAAAAAGGGGGAAATGCGGGAATGATTCCCGGCCCAGGTCGGCACTACAGTGCGAGCCCGCGAGGGACGCGGACCCTCTGGTCGCGAGGTCGAGACGATGGCGAACGGACGTCGGGATGGGCGAGCCGTCGGGCTGATTGGCTCGCGGGGTGGCGCGGGGGTGGTCGAGCGATCGTCGGATGGGCAGCTCATCCAGCGGTTCCTGGCGCGCCGCGACGAGGCGGGCGAGGAGGCGTTCGCCCTCCTCGTGGCGCGGCACGGGCCGATGGTCGAGCGGATCTGCCTGGGCATCCTGCGCGATGCGCACGACGCCCAGGACGCCCTCCAGGCGACGTTCCTCGTGCTGGCGCTCCGGGCCCGCTCGATCCGGCGCCGGGAGTCGGTCGCGAGCTGGCTCTATGGCGTCGCCCGTCGGGTCGCGGCGAAGGCCAAGGGCGAGGCGTTCCGCCGCCGGACCTTCGAGCGTCGCTGCGCGGAGATGGTGCCGAGGCAGATCGCGACGACCGCCCCGCCCGAATTCTGCCCGGAGCTGTTCGAGGAGGTCGATCGCCTGCCGGAGAAGTTCCGGGCGGCGATCCTCCTGATCGACCTCGAGGGCTGCACGCAGGAGGAGGCGGCCGTCCGGCTCTGCTGGCCGCTGGGCACGGTGCAGAGCCGGCTCGCCCGGGGTCGGGGCCGCTTGCGGGCCCGGCTCCTGCGTCGCGGCCTCGCCCCCCCGGCCGGCCTGCTCGCGGCGACGGCCGGCCTGCGGGTCGCCTCGGCGACGAGCACCGCCGCGAGGTTGTCCGTCGATCCCCTGGTCCGGGCCGCGACCGCGTTCGCAACCGGCGGGGCGGCGTCGGGGGCCGTCCCCCCGCGCGCCGTCGCGCTCGCGAAAGGAGTGCTGAAGACGATGTTCACGATCAAATGGCCCTTGGCGGCCGCCGCGGGGGTGGTCTCCCTCCTCGGCGCCGGTCTCGTCGTCCTCCACGCGCCGGGTTCCCGGCCGCCGCGAAACCCGGCCTCGACACCAGCGGGGCCCGCCGCGCCGGCCGTGGAGACGCCGCACGGGGCCCTCGTCCACTTCGTCCACAACGTCCTCGCCCGTCACTTCGGCCCCGACGACCAGGACAAGGCCGAGAAGGACAAGGCCGACAAGGCCAAGGCCGACAAGGCCGACAAGGAGATGCTCAAGGGGAAGTGGAAGGTCGTCTCCGGCGAGTCCGACGGCGTCGAGCAGGCGGACGCGAAGGACATCCGCGTGACCTTCGACGACGACGACACCTTCACCTTGCAGCACGGCGACGACTTCACGATGAAGGGCAAGGTCACCCTCGACGCCTCGGCGAAGCCGAAGACCATCGACCTCGAGTTCGCCGACGGGCCGCACGCCGGCGACAAGCTGCTGGGCATCTACGCCAAGGACGGTAAGAAGCTCAAGTGGTGCACGACGTTGCCCAAGGGCACCGACCGTCCCAAGGAGTTCTCCACCAAGCTCGCCTCCGGGCACCGGCTCTACGTCCTGGAGCGGGCGGAGGAGTAGAGCAGACTTCGCGCACTCGTAGCAGGCACGCTCCGCGTGCCGTCCGCCTTCCCACAAGGACGAGATGGTGTGGCGGACGGCACGCGGAGCGTGCCTGCTACGAGGGAGAGAGGATCGCTCGGGCGGAGGTCCCATCGTGACTTGACTTCCCGAGGAGGCCCGGACTATTCTCCAAGAGTTGTTGAACACTGTCGATGTCGTCCCCGACCGGAGTGCCGTCGTGCCACGTCAATCCCCCGAGCCTTGCCGAGGGCCGCGCAAGGTCACGCGGCGCGAGATGGTGCAGGTCGGCGGCGGCGCGGCGCTGGGGCTGTCGTTGCCGGCCTTGCTCCGCGCCGAGGAGGGGTCGGGCAGGCTCCTGAAGCCGACGGCGGACGCGTGCATCCTGATCTTCCTCGACGGCGGGCCGAGCCACCTCGACATGTGGGACATGAAGCCGTCGGCCCCGGCGGAGATCCGCGGCGAGTTCCGGCCGATCGCGACGACGTTGCCCGGGGTCCAGCTCTGCGAGCACCTGCCCCGCCTGGCGCGGCGGGTCCACCTCGGGACGATCATCCGATCGGCGCATCATAGCGTGAACAACTCGCACGGGGCCGCCGTCTACACGGCGCTGACGGGGCACGACCGGGGCGAGGTCGGCGGCCGGGCGACGCCGACGGACAACCCGGCGATCGGCTCGGTGGTCGGGCTCTGCCGGCCGCCGGAGTCGGCGGTGGTACCTTATGTCTCGATGCCTTACATCACGGCCGAGGGGGCCGGCGGGCCGCCGCAGCCGGGGTTCTTCGGCGGCTGGCTCGGCCGGTCGCACGACCCGTTCTTCGTGCTCAAGGACCCGAACGCCCCCGACTTCTCCATGTCGGAGCTCTCGCCGCCGCCGGGCGTCGGGCCGGCCCGGCTCGACGGCCGCCGCGGCCTGGGCGCCCGGCTCGGCGCCCCTCCCGCGGGGCTCGGCGGCGACCGCCGGCTCCGCGACTTCGACCGCTTCCAGGCCCGCGCCTTCGACATGCTGACGGCGCCGGCCGTCGCCCGCGCCTTCCGGATCGACCGCGAGGACCCCCGCGCCCGCGACCGCTACGGCCGCAACATCTACGGCCAGAGCGTCCTGCTCGCCCGCCGCCTGATCGAGGCCGGCGTCCGCGTCGCCGGCATCTCCTGGGCCCCCGACGCCAACGCCACCTGGGACACGCACGGGAACAATTTTCAATCATTAAAAAATACGTTACTTCCTCAACTCGACATGGCCGTCTCCTCCCTGCTCGACGACCTCCGGGCCCGTCGCATGCTCGACCGGACCTTGGTCGTCGTGATGGGCGAGTTCGGCCGCAGCCCCAAGGTCAACGGCGGCGCCGGCCGCGACCACTGGAACTTCGGCTACGGCCTCTTCCTCGCCGGCGGCGGCATCCGGGCCGGCCACGTCCACGGCGCCACCGACAAGATCGGCGCCCTGGCGCAGACCGACCCGGTCACGCCCGCCGAGATCGTCGCCACCGTCTACCGCTGCCTCGGCATCCCCGCCGACCTCGAGCTCCACGACCAGCTCGGCCGCCCCCTGACCGTCGTCCCCCACGGCAAGCCCATCGAGGGGGTCCTCGCTTGACAGCCATCCCTAAATCTGTGAATCAGCGACAACGACAGGTAACGCATCATCAGGCGGAGTGTAATCCTCCGAAAGTCTCTTGATCTTATCGATCTCTTCCTGGAGAGGTCGGTTCTTTTTTTCAAGAATATATCTAAATAAACAATTTTTTGCGCACTGCCATGGCGCGTTCTTCAAGTATACCCAATGGATTGAGGTGCCGATCTGATTCTCTATCTTTTCTCGTTCCTCATGTCTACAAAACTCAATATCCGTAATCACGACGTCCTTTTTCGATGCGATCGCTGCTTGAATCGATGCTTTGTTCACGATTACCCTTTCCGACGTCGTCAAAGACCTCGAATCCCCTGTCCTTGTAGTTACGAACGAGCCAACTCTTACCGCTCCCCGGCAAGCCTGCAATGCCCACGACTGTCATCGTACCTCCAAGAGAATAGCCGATCTCGAGGATCCGACTCTGATTCCATCGGCCGCTCCCGGCTTAGCCGGAATCACGGCAGGCGGAGGATTCGGCACGTCTCCTCGTAACTCGCCTCTAGCTCCAGCGGCACCGCGATGTTGTCCGCCAGCCACAACGGCAGCGTCGGCAAAGGCTGGCCGACTGTCAGCGGATGCGACCAGGCATCGAACCGCCCTCCGTCGCCGCGTCGGGCGTGGCGACAGGAGACGGCGTAGATCGCCGGCGAATCGGTCGGCTCGGATTGGATTCGCAATTCTTGATAAAAATTCAATGGACATGTTGTTAAAATATCAACAATTGCGACGCAGACCTGATCCTGCAGCATGGCCACGCACTTGGCGACGAACGCACGCCGGTGCTCGGGCCGGTCCTCGTTCGACGGGCTCACGAGTTCGACGGCCGCGACGAGCCGATGGTCGTTCCTCGCGTCGAGGACGCGGACCTCGAACGCGTCGGGGTCCGAAATGGATGAACCAGGGTGGATCCGCGGCTCGGCGACATAACGCTGCGACAGCCTCCGATTCAGCCCAATCACCATCATGGCCGGCCAGCCGACGAACACACCGTCCCAACGCCTACGGTCCGAGAGCGGCGGCCGGAAGTGGTCGCGGAGCGGCATGGCGGAGACCTCCTCGTTGTCATCGTACCCGCTTCGTCATCCTTCGGAAAGCTCGTGATGGCCCCTGGAATCCCATCGGTGCGATCGATAGAGTGGAGGTCATCCCCCCCGCATGCGCCTCGATTCGAGGCGTCGGATGAGTGCCGAGAGGACCCTTTCGGCTTGCTCCAGGGAGGTCCTGCGATGGTCGGCATGGCGTGGGCGTTGGCGCTGGTGGCGGCATTGCCGAGGGGCGATCGGGTCGAGGAGGCGGCGAAGGAGGTCCGGCTGGCCCTTCGGGCCGAGGCGGAGGGGAAGGACAAGGAACGTCTCGAACACCTGAAGCGGGCCGTCGCCCTGGCGCCGGACGACCCGAAGGCGCGGGGCCTGCTCGGGCAGATGGCCGTCGGGACGGGCTGGGAGCGGGCCGACGAGGTCGCGGCGCGGGCGCGGGCCGACGAGCGGAAGGCCGAGGCGCTGGCCGAGTACAACCGGCTGCGGGCGACGACGCCGGAGACGGCCGGGGAGCAATGGCGGCTGGCGCTCTGGTGCGAGCGGCACGGCCTGGCGGCCGAGGCCGAGGCGCACCTCGTCGCGGTCACGCGGCTCGACCCGTCGATCGACGCGGCCTGGATCAAGCTCGGCTGCGTCCGCGACGGCGACCGCTGGGTCCGCCCCGAGCGGCTCGCCGCCGAGCGCGCCGAGGCCCGCGCCCAGGCCCGCGCCGACCGCCTCTGGGGCCCCCGCCTCGCCGACCTGAAGCGCGGCCTCGCCGACCCGGCCCGCCACGACGAGGCCGCCCGCGCCCTGGCCGACGTCCGCGACCCCCGCGCCGTGCCGGCGGTCTGGCGCGTCTTCGCCGAAAGTTCCCCCTCCGCCCAGCTCTGGGCCGCCTGGATGCTCGGCCACATCGACACCCCCGACTCGTCGCAGGCCCTCGCCATCCTCGCCGTCGCCGCCGTCAAGGACGAGGCCCGCGACCGCGCCATCGGACACCTGAAGGGCCGCGATCCTCGCAGGTATATTGGCTTTATCATTAATATGTTCCGTGAATCCTATATTTATCGCTCACGGCCGGCGCGCGGGCCGGGGGCGCCGGGCCTGCTCGTGGTCGAGGGGGAGCGGTCGATCCTGGAGCGATTCTACGAGGTGCCCGAGCCGGTCTCCGGCGGCGAGCCCGGCGTCTCGTCGCGGACGATCGTGGACCCGAGCGGTGTCGGGCCCCGGACCACGCTCGTCCGCGACGCCGTCACCCTCCCCGGCGACTTCGCGGGGGCGTTGCGAGCAGAGACGCGGGAGATGGATCGGCAACTCGCGTACGACGTGGCCTCGATCGCGGAGCAGAACGCGCGGATCGAACGCCACAACCGTCGCGTCCGGCGCGTGCTCGGGACGCTCACCGGCGCCGACCTCGGCGGCGACCGTGAACCTTGGGCGGCCTGGTGGTCGGATCAACTCGGCTACTCCTATCAACACCCCGAGCCGGCGCCCAAGCCGGTGATCGTCGAGGCGAAGGCGGCGAAGCAAGTCGTCGTGCCGCCGACCACCGCGGTCGGCTACCATGTCGCGCGCTACCAGAGCTGCTTCGCCGCCGGGACGCTCGTGCGGACGCGCGAGGGACTGCGGGCGATCGAGTCGCTGAAGGTCGGCGACGTGGTGCTGGCGCAGGACGTCGAGACGGGGGCATTGGCGTTCGAGCCGATCGTGACGGTCATCCACAACACGCCGCACGAGACGCTCCGCGTCGTGTTCGACGACGAGGGCCGCGACGAGCCCATCGTGGCGACGCCGATCCATCGGTTCTGGCGCGTGGGGCGCGGCTGGACGATGGCCCGAGAGCTGAAGGCGTTCGACAGGGTCCGCACGAACCGAGGGGTCGCGACCGTCCGCCGCGTCGAGCCGGCGGGCGTCCGGCCGGTCTTCAACCTCGAGGTCGCTCGCGCCGCCACCTACTTCGTCGGCTGGACCGGCGCCCTCGTCCACGACAACGGCGCCGTCGCCCCGATCGGGCGCCCCTTCGACGACGCCGGACCCTACGGGGTGCGAAAGGGCCATTGGTTCGCTTTATCGAATATGCTCAAGAATCACAATCGTGGGCCGCCCCGGGAGCGAACCGCGCGCGACCTCGATCGTCCCAGTCCCCGGCCGCTCGACCGGCCAGCCGGACAACGCGGCGAGGAAGTCGCCGAGCGGGCGGATGGCGAGGTTGATCCCGGGCGTCTTGAAGTGCATCGGCACGACGAGCCGCGGGCCGATCGCGTCGAGCAACGGCGCGATCTCTTCCAGCGCGATCGTCGGCGGGCCGCCGGCCGGCACGAGGACGACCTCGGCGCCTCGGATCGGGGCCAGCTCGTCGTCGGTCAAGGGGTGGCCGAGGTCGCCGAGGTGGACGACGCGGAGCCCGTCGGCCTCGAAGTGGACGATCGTGACCTCGTCCCCCGGCCTCTTTTCGGGCGTCTCGAACACCCGGACGACCTCGAACCGGACCCCCGCCGCGACCGTCCCCCCCGGCGGCACCTCCAGCCCGCGCACGACCTCGAACGGCGGCCGAATCTGGCCGAGGTGGCTGTGGTAGCGGTCGTTCTCGTGGCTCACGACCACCACGTCGGCCGGCTCGTCGATCGGGAGATATCCCCCCGAGTCGGGCGAACGGTACGGGTCCATGATGATCCGACGGCCGGCCGTCTCGATCAGGAATGCCGCGTGACCATACCAGGTGATCTTCATAAAAATGTGCCTCGGGTTCGAAGGTCGACCGCCGGGACGCGAGTCTACCACGTCGGGGCCTCGCAACGGGCCCCGGGCGCCGGTATCCTGGCCCGCGACGGGAGGAGTGAGGTCAAGGTCCTCGGAGGGCGAGCCATGACCGTCGACGAGGTCCTCAAGAGGTTGGAGCCCTGGCGGGCGAGGCACCGGCGGCCGGCGTGGGACCCGGTCGTCGAGGAGGGGGACGTCCCGTTCATGTTCGGCGACGTCGGCCGCGGCCACGTCACCCAGTGCCCCGACCACGAGGACGTCGTCGCCTTCGGCTGGGCGTGCTCCTGAGCGCCGCAAGAATGATTTGATAAGAAGTAAATATATGAAAATTAATTGTATATCCATAATTCGAATCACGTTCGCGACCCTGCTCTTCGGCGCCGGCCCCTCCGCCCGGGCCGACGAGCCGTCGCCCATCCGGCGCGAGAACGACAAGCCCGGCGCGACGGACTGGCAACTGACGCGGCCGAGGGTCGACGGGACGAATTATCGGTCGCCGTGGATCGAGGGGTATTGCTCGAAACAGAGCGTCAAGGCGGGCGAGTCGATCGCCATCCACGTCTCGACCGACCCGCCCAGGCCGTTCACGATCGAGGTCTACCGGACCGGCTACTACGGCGGCAAGGGGGCCCGACTCCTGAAGACGCTCGGCCCGTTCGAGGGCAAGGCGCAAGCCACGCCGAAGCCGGGGCCGAAGGACCTGCACGAGTGCCGTTGGGAGCCGGCGACGACCCTGACGATCCCGGAGGACTGGCCCAGCGGCGTGTACCTCGGCCGCTTGACGACCATCCCCCCGAACGAGGACGAGGGCGCCTGGCAGAGCTACGTCATCTTCATCGTCCGCGACGACCGCCCGGCCGACATCCTGTTCCAGTGCTCGGACAACACGTGGCAGGCCTACAACCGCTGGCCGAGTCATTACTCGGTCTACTCCCACCCCAAAGGGGAACAGGGCCCCTGGGCCGACGTCAGCTTCGACCGCCCCTATGCCCGCGAGGCGCAGTACCAGGGGATCGTCAACGACCCCCTCACCCTCGGCGCCGGCGAGTTCCTGCCGTTCGAGTTCCCGCTCGCCTACTTCCTCGAAGGACACGGCTACGACGTCTCGTATGTGTCGAACAGCGACATGCTCACCCCCGATCGTGGCCTGAAATGCAAGGTCTTCCTCAGCGTCGGCCACGACGAATACTGGGACATCCGCCAATATGAGAGCGTGGTCAAGCTCCGCGACTCGGGCGTCAGCCTGCTGTTCCTCTCGGGCAACGCGGTCTGCTGGGTCGCGCCGTTGCGGCCCTCCGGCGACGGCCGGCCGGCTCGGATCTTCTTCCGGGGGGGCCCGTACGGCGGCGAGGACCCCTATGCAAAGCTCCGCGAGCGGCTGCACGGCCCGTTCCCGCACCGGGGGCCCGACGAGGGCTACCTCATCGGCGCCCGGAACGTCGAGCCGGTCAACGGGGCCGGCGACTGGACCTGCGTCAAGCCCGAGCACTGGATCTTCGAGGGGACGGGCCTGAAGAAGGGCGACCGCATCCCCGGCCTCGTCGGCTGGGAATACCATGGCGACCCGCCGACGGACCTCCCCGGCCTCGAAGTCGTCGGCGCGGGCACGGCCCTCGTCGGCGGGACGAGGCCCCAGCGATGGGCGGCGACGATCTACCCCGGCCCGAAGGGCAACTTCGTCTTCAATGCCTCGACCATCTTCTGGTCGCAAGGGCTCTCCTCGCCCCCCGGCCACACCCCCCCCTGGTCGCACTGGACCCGCCCTCACGGCCCCGATGACCGCGTCCGTCGCATCACCCACAACCTCCTCCGCCGGGCGATCGCCCGGTCGAAATGATCGCTGTCCCACCAGACCCGCCAGTGGGCGCAATCGGAATTATCCCCCTTAGCCGCCTTGATTGCCCACCTTGACCATTTTTTCTTGCCTGCCCAGCATTTGGCATATAGAGTGTATGTGGCGACGCCATGCGGCCGATGCTTCTCAGGCTGGGCCGCGAGGCGGGTGTCCACGCACCGACAACCGGGATGTGCCGCACGAGTTGGGGCGGGGGATTGCGATGCATCGGGTGGTGGTCACGGGCATCGGGGTCGTCTCCCCGAACGGGATCGGCCGTCGCGCCTTCAGCGAGGCGATCGTCGAGGGGCGGTCCGGCGTCAGCCGGATCGAGAGCTTCGACACCAGCGGCCAGGCCGTCAAGGTGGCCGGCGAGGTCAAGGGCTTCGACGTCACCCCGTACCTCGGCGAGCACAAGAAGAACGCCAAGCTGATGAGCCGCGCCGTCGGCTTCGCCGTCGGCGCCGCGGCGTTGGCGGTCGAGGACTCGGGGCTCGACCCCGGCCGGCTCGACCCCGAGCGGTTCGGCGTCTGCATGGGCACGGGGATCACCCCGGTCGACGTCGCCGAGCTGGCCGGGCCGATGGCCAAGGGGCTCGGGCCCGACGGCCTCTTCGACGTCGGCAAGTTCACCGTCGCGCAGGCCGAGTCGATCTTCCCGCTCTGGCTCCTGAAGCACCTGCCGAACATGGCTGCGGCTCACATCTCTATACTTCATCATTCGATGGGGCCGAACAACACGGTCGTCACCGCCTGCGCCGCCGGGACGCAGGCCGTCGGCGAGGCGTTCCGGCTGATCGCCCGCGGCGACGCCGACGTGATGCTGGCCGGGGGCTGCGACAGCCGGCTCGACCCGCTCTTGATGGTCGCCTACCAGGCGATGAAGGCCGTAAGCACCTCGACGCGGCCCGCGTCGGAGGTCTCGCGCCCGTTCGACGGCGAGCGCGACGGGTTCGTCCTGGGCGAGGGGGCGGCGGTGCTCGTGCTGGAGAGCCTGCGGCACGCGCGGCGGCGGCGGGCGAGGCTGTTCGCGGAGATCACCGGCTACGGCTCGTCGTTCGACGCCTACGGCATCACCCGGCCCGAGCCCGACGGCAAGGGGGCGGCGTTGGCGATGAAGTCGGCCTTGCGCGAGGCGAAGCTCGACCCGGCCGACGTCGACTACATCAACGCCCACGGCACGAGCACCCGGCTCAACGACATCATGGAGACCGTCGCCGTCAAGCGCGTCTTCGGCAACCGGGCGCCGTCGATCCCGATGAGCTCGCAGAAGTCGATGGTCGGCCACCTCATCGGCGCCTCGGGCGCGCTGGAGGCCGCGGCGACGGCCCTGTCGCTGGAGCGCGGGGTGGTGCCGCCGACGATCAACCAGGCCACCCCCGACCCGGCCTGCGACCTCGACTACGTCCCCAACACCGCCCGCGAGGTCCCGTTGCGGACCGCCCTCTCCAACAGCTTCGGCTTCGGCGGCCAGAACGCCTCGCTCGTGCTGGCGCGGATCTGAGCGGTGCCGTCCTTCGGCCGCGACGGCACCGACCTCTGCTGCGCCGACGACGGCGCGGGCAACCCCCTGGTCTTCGTGCCCGACCTTCGCGGCGGTGGGGGGTCGAGGGGCCGGCGCAGTCGACGCGACAATCCCCCTGGCTGGCGCCCGGATCGTTTGCCCGAGGGACGCCGACGTATTACGATGGGCTGTCGAAAGACCACCTTTCCGGCGGAGCGGACCCCATGCCGTCGACCTTCGTCTTGACCCTGACCGGTCCCGACCGGATCGGCATCGTGGAACGGGTGACGGGCCTGCTGCTGGCCCGCGGCGGCAACGTCGCGACCAGCCGGATGGCGCGGCTCGGCGGCGAGTTCGCCGTGCTCATGCTCGTCGCCATGCCGGAGGAAGGGTTCGCCGGCCTGGAGCGGGAGCTGGGGGCCCTTGCCGCCGAGGGCTTCAAGGTCACGACCTCCCCGGCCAGGGCGACCGCGACCGGGGCCCACGCCGGCTGGCTCCCGTTCCGGATCGAGGTCGAGGGGGCCGACCACGAGGGGATCATCCACGAGGTCGCCCACTACCTCTCCGGCCTCGGCATCACCATCGAGTCGGCCGACTCCGAGACCACCTCCGCCCCGGTCAGCGGCTCGCCGCTCTTCGCCATGACCGCCGAGGTGCTCGTCCCCCCGGGGCTCGCCGGGTCGGGCTGGGAAAGCGGCCTCGACGCCATCGCCGGCCGGTTGAACCTGGAGGTCCGGGTCACGCCGGAGCAACGTGCGTAGTCCTTCGATTCCTTCGGCGGGGTGACTGGGGCAGAGCGAGCGTCAGCGAGCGATGCCCCGGCCACCCGACGCTCGTCTACGGCTGCCAGTTTGAAGGCTACGGCCTGCGGGCCCACCTGGGCCCTGGTCCCCACCTGGTCGACAACTTCAACTCGAAGGCCCCGGTCAAGGACGAGCCCGACGATTCAGGACTCGACCTGTGAAGAGATCCCTGATCAACGTCAGCCTCATCGTCGCCGCAATCGCCGTCGTCACGTTCCTGATCTACCGGTCGTGGCAGATCACCGAGGACCGCGCCCGCGAGGCCAGCGAAATCCAGCTCGAGGCCGGCCTCGGCAGCGGCACCGTGTCGACCAACGGTCCGACACCGAAGAAGTAACCCACTGCTCGTGGTGTAGAAGCGTCGGGCGGTTTGTCAGGCACGTCATGAACCACCGCCGGGTGCCACGGCTTCGAACCCGTGCTCCGCCGGCACTACCGGATCCTCACGGGTTCGAAGCCGAACCCGTGGCACCCGGCGTCTGCCGCTCGTCGTCGCTGAGGGTCAGGGGGCTTTGGGGCGACCGCCTTTGCTCATGGAAATGGCGGCAGTAGGCCCTCCCCTTCAGGGGTGGGAGGAATGTCGCCCTCCGTTGACACATGGGTGGGATGTAAGTATCCTGAAATCCATCAGTAATCACCTGGGAAAAAGTGCTGAGTGCTGAGTCACGAGTGCTGAGTCAAATCCTTTGGGCGTAACCCGCTGAGCGCTATGCCGCAGGTCTCGTGTACAGTCGGGCTTGCTCCCTCTCCACACGGTGCTCGTGGAACTCCTCCCACTGGTCGTTGAGGTAGAGAGCCCGGACGTGGAGCATCGCCTGTGCCCCCT
>DASZMJ010000288.1:0-27409 GCA_035551935.1 Isosphaeraceae bacterium | reverse complement strand
CGGCAGGACGGGTGTTCGCGTTCGGCTCTCCGCGCGATTATCCTCGGGAGCGAGGGATGGATCGGCCGGGGACGATCCCCGTCGCAACACGGTCCCCGGCGCCGAGCCCTCGAGCCTCCTTTCTCCAGGCGGCCTCTCGGTCGGGCCGGGGAGCACGTGCGCGATGCCCGTCTCGGTCATCATCAAGACCCGCGTGCGCTCCGACGCGGCCGGGTTCGGCGACCGCCGCCCCGACATCGAGGCGGCCCTGCTCCGCGCGGTCGGCCGGGCGCTGGCGCGATCACGCGGCGAGGTGCTGGAGAAGCAGGCCGAGGGCGTCCGGGTCCGCGTCCATACCCCGGACATCACCTGGACCGGCGCCCGTGTCGACGACGTCCTGCCGGCCGACCGCCGGACGATCGAGGACTTCCTCCGCGCGGCGCTGGCCCGCGCCGTGGACGCCGCCGGCCTGGGCCTCGAGGGGACCGCCCGGGACGACATGCCGCAGGACGGCCCGCCGCCGGGCGAGGTGGGCGAGCCGTTCGATCCGAGCCGCTTCGACCCGGCGACCAACACCTACGCCATCCCGTCCTATCAGCCCCGGCCGAACCCGGGGGCGCCGACGGCGGTCCCCTTGCAGCCGTCGACGGGGGCGGGAATTCAGGTCCACTTCTCGAACATGGAGGGTGCGACCGAGGCGGAGCAGGCGGAGGCCCTGCGCCTGTTGCTCGCCGGCGATCTGAAGGGTTTCCGCGACCTGATGACCGACAGGTCGGACGAGGGCCTCTCGGTGCTGACCCGGATGGCCGCCAAGGACCCGGCGAAGTTCCTCAAGTTTCTCCGATCGGTGATCGACGCGAATGCGAAGGATATCGCGGATGACCTGGAGCGTCGGCCCGATGACCTCTATGGCAAGACGATGTTCAAGGGCTACCAGCGACGCCTCGACGTCGTGTTGGAGACGTTCCCCGCGGCGAAGACGGTCCTCCGGGAGCGCGCGCAGAAGACCCCCGGGATCATGGAGCTTATCGGCCTGAGCAAGGCCCTGGCGGAGACCCGCTGGAAGCTCTTCGCCTACCTCTGGAACGGCCCCGAGACGACGGACTCCGACCTCCTGATGCAGATCAAGGCGGAGACCGACTCTCTCCCGCTCCGTGTCGGCCACTTCCTCGCCGCATCGGGGACCGACAAGGCCAAGGCCCTGCTCCCCGACTTCCTGAAAGACCTCACCGAGAACATCCGCTGGATCCTGGCCGTCACCGACAAGGTCCGCGAGATCGACTCGCTCCTCGGCGTCTTTCGCACCTTCTTCTCGGCCGCGATGGACAAGATGGAAGAGGTGATGGTCTTGCGCGAGGCCCGGAACCTCTACCTCAAGCCGGTGCGGGACAACCCGGTGCCGACGACGGCCCGGATCGCCGAGGTGATGAAGGCGGCGAACGACCTGTACGACGGCTGGAGCAAGAAGGCCGCCGACCGCCGGCTCGAGAAGATCCGGCAGATCCTCGACGGGCTCTCCAAGCTCGTGAACAAGGTCGACCTCAAGAAGTCGTCGCACAAGGGCCGGGTCTCGAAAGGCGCCGCCGACTACAACACGAGGCTCGACGCCTTCTACCGCGATGAGCTCGGGTTGTCGGGCAGGCTCCAGACCATCAACTTCTTCTCTCACGCCTGGTCCCGCGAGGCCTACCTGCGCGAGGTCTCGAAACTCGAGCAGGACGTCCCGCTGGTGGTCACGCACTTCCAGTTGCTCCAGTTCTGGAAGCTGAGCCTGGACGTCTGGGACGTCATCACCGACAACCCGCTGGTCGGCTCGCGGAACGAGCAGGGCGACTGGGGTCGGGCGCTCTTCGCGATCCAGGAGGAGGCGAAGCTCCAGTACGACGCGCCGGCCTACGACAAGCTCAAGGCGTCGTACGACCGCTGGAACGCCCAGATCTCGAGCATCCAGGGATGGATCAACTTCTACATGAAGTTGAATTTCTACGCCTACCTCGGGCTCACGGTCGTGGCGATGGTCGTGACCGCCGGGGTCGGGTCGGCGCTCGGGGGTGGGCTGGCGCTGGAGGTCATCCTCGCCGAGGCGGGGACCTTCACGCTGATCACCACCGTCGGCAAGGTCGCCCTCCTCGGCCAGCCGCTCAACCCCGCCGAGGTCGCCGTGGAGTTCGGGGAGAACGCCTTGATGTTCGGCGCGCTCAAGGTCCTGAACCTGGGCTTCGCCGCCGCGGCGGCGAAGCTCATCGCGCCGGAGAAGACGCTCCTCCAGGTCCTCTTCGTGTTCGGCGCGAACACCGCGGTCGTCACCAGCGTGCCCATCATCATCGGGCGTCTCGAACATACGGCGATGTCGGACGACTCGAAGGCGATGCTCGTGATCAACGTCGTGGTCAGCGCCGTGATGATGGCCTTCGGCAGCCCGAAGCTGACCGAGGGGTTCGAGAACCTCACGGATGCCGAGCTCGCCGACCGCCTGAAGATCCTCGAATCGCTGCGAAAGAGCTCCGCCGAGGCGGACGCTCTCCTGAAGCAGCTCGACGCGTTCATCAAGAGCCCCGACCTCCCCCCGGAGGACTTCGCAAAGCTCCAGGACCGGGTCAAGGACGTCTTCCCGGAGTTCCGGAAGCTGCTGGAACGGCTCGCCGGGCCGGAGTTCACCGACCCCGTCCTCAAGAAGCTCAACCTCGACCGCGGCCAGCTCCGCGAGCTGGCGCAGATGGTCCAGAAGGCGGCCGACCTGATCGCCGGCGCCAAGTACGTCGCGACGAAGCCGGCGGGGCTGCCGGCGCCGAGCCAGTCGTTGAAGCTGGTCGCGACCGGGGCGGGGACCTACGAGTACAACCCGGGCGCGGCCGGCCAGAGCACGGCCGAGGTCACCGCGCGGCTCCGCGGCCAGGGCTACACGGTGACCGACGAGGGGGGCGGCGTCCTCCGCCTGAGCCTGCCGTCCGCCCCCGATCAGTCGATCCTCCTGCTCCCCGCGGCGGAGCCGGGCGCCCCGGCCTTCGACCGGCCCCTGCTCGAGCGGGCCGCCGGCTACCGGCCCCCCGCCGAGATGGCGCAGCTCGTGGCCGACCTCAACCGCATCCTCCCCGACCTGCCCGCAGTCCTCGAGAGCGAGTTCGGCGGCAACACCGCGCTGGCGACGCTGGATCTCCTCATCGAGCAGCGCGCGAACCTCCCCAAGCGGTGGCCCATCGATTCGATCCGCGGGCTGGCCGAGATGTTCAAGCTCGAGCGCGGCGTGACCCGCGCGGCGATCCGCCGGCTCTTCAAGACGCTCAAGCCCGAACAGCTCACCGACCTCTTCGGGAAGTACCAGAAGATCACGAAGAATCCCGGGGTCCGCCCCGGCTCGGAGTACCTCGTCTCGGAGGAGATCCCGCCCGAGCGCTCGGTCGAGCTCATCGACCTCTTCGACGCCCTGCGGAGGGCCAACTATGATCTGCCCGAAGGCATGTCCCGCAAGGCCATCCAGGGCCTGCTCCGCTGGGTCCGCGAGGCCAGGGCGGACGGACTCGACGTCCCGAAAGAGATCGCCGCCCGGCTCGACAAGATCCCCGTCGTGAAGAACCGCCTCCAGGCGCTCGAGGCCGCCAGCCCGATCAAGGACCCGAGCCTCAGCGCCTACGAGGCGGTGCTCGACCGGCACCGGCCGGCCCTCGCGCCGGGCCTCAGCCTCCTCCAGATGACGCCGCCGGAGGCCGTGGCGGCCGTCGAGAACCTGGCCAAGACGAGCGGGGGCCGGTTCAGCGACGCCGGCGAGCGGGCCGTGTTCGAGAAGACGGTCGGGGAGTACTTGAAGAGCGTCGAGAAGATCAAGAACGCCAAGGAGGTCTCCAAGAGCATCGAGGGGGAGATCTTACGGGCGGCGGGGTTCCGCCGCGAGATCGAGACGATCGTCGCCGCCCTCGAGCAGGGGGCCGAGATCTTCGCCTCCGGAAAACCGATCAAGGTCGAAGGCGTCCCCGATTCCGACGTCCGCCTGAAGATCGACCCGGCGATGTTCAAACTCACTCGCGGCTTCGTCGTCAAGAACGCGCCCGTCGACGCGGAAGTCCAGATCGACGTCGGGAAGCAGACGATCGAGGGCAAGATCGTCGTCGAGGAGGTCACCACGCAGAAGCTCGAGCTGCCCCCCGAGCTGAACGACCTCGTCCCGGGCAAGTCGACCGCCAGCGGAGGCGAGATCGACTTCAGGGCCCTCGAGAAGTCGAGCCCGAGCGGACGCAAATTTGCTCAGATGATTAAACTTCGCGCTGCGAAGATCTTCGCGGAGCAGTTCCTCAACGCCTTCAAGGGGCTCTCGGGCCAGCCGGGCAGGATCCCGCCGCCCGACATGGTGATCCGCGTGGGGTCGGCCGAGGCCGACGCGATCGCCGTCGCCGAATCCCTCGGCTTCAAGGTGGAGGTCAACAAGCCCGCCGCTTCGGCCAACAAGCCCGCCCCGGGGACGAAATGAACGCCCTGCGGCCCGCGACGCCATCGGGCGGTCGGGACACGACGTGCGGATCGTGGCCGTGAGACGGGCCTTCCTGGCTCCCGTCCGCCTCGTCTTCGACCCGTCGTGACCGGAGCAAGGGCGGGGCAAACACTTTTCATTGTTGTGTCGCTTAAAAAACTGGAAGGATTTTTCTTGACTGTCCTTTGGGATGCTTTAAAACAGCGGGTGTTCCAAGTCTTCGGCCGGGAGAGGACGCGCTGCGTCCCTCCCTCGGGGTGCGAGTGGGACGAGTCGCCCCGGGTGCCATTCCGGAAGTATGGTCGTGACGGACCGTTGGCGACCCGTGTTTCGTGGTGCGCGCGGCGTCCGTTCACGACTCGGGATCCGGCCCGTGCCCCGGTGGAGCGGCGTCGTCGCGTGTCTTGATCGAAGTCTGGGGTCGTCTGCGGAGATACTCTGCTCCGGGTGCCAGGCGCGTGACCTGGTGGCGGGGCAGGTCTGTTCGGTGTGCGCGCATGGCCATCGGATTCGTCGATCTGCTCATGGCGCATCTCGCGACGCCCGCGAATCAGGGGCCGTTCCTGGACGCGGTCGGCCTGGCGGCCTTCGCGGGGACCTCGTTCGCCCGGCGCTACGGGCAAGGCGGTTTCCAGGTCGACGGCGTGACCCTCGGCGCCCCGGGCGGCTTGCGGTTCCAGGAGTGGATCCAGGACGATGCCCACCTGGTCGGCACCCGCGAGCAGCGCGGCGAGCGGCCCGATCGGCAGGCTTATGATTTCCGGTTTCGCGCGCCTGAGCCGGGGTGGGTCGATGCGGCGTTCAGCCTGCCCGCGCAGTTCGCCCTCCATGCGGTGCCGGGGTCGTTGACCCTGGGCCCGGGTGCCGACGTCGTGCCGGCCGGCGTGGCTTCGACGGGCAAGTCCGGGGGCTACGGCCTGAAGTTCCTGGCCACGCTCGGCACCGACGCGTTTAGTTTGAGCTACGTGCTCAATACGTACCTGTTCGCGTCGGCCGAGCTGTCGCCCCGCGATGACCTGCGGCGTGTCCTGACGTTGCGGCGGACGCTCGAGGCGAGCCCGTCGTTCCTGGCGTCGCTGGACGGGCCGCCCGACCAGCGGCCCTATCTGTTCGTGCAGGTCTACCCGGCGGGTGCCGCGGGGGGCGCGGCGCCGGGCCAGGCGGGGGTCGCCCAGCTCTTCGACGCGGCCGACATGCTCGCCGCGTTCTTCGACATCCCCGCGGTCTGACCGCAACGCTCGGTGATCGGGTCGCTCACGGCCGGGAAAGGAGCTGGCGAGATGGGGATCCAGTACGTGACGGTGAAGGTCGACACCTCGGGGCTATACCAGCCGCTCTCGGCGGCGGTCGGGGTGGTCGGCGTGATCGGCCCCGCGCCGGCGGCCGGGCCCGGGTTCACCAACCCGACCTTGTTCACCCGGGCGTTGACCGGCGTGTCCGGGGAGCCGTACGCGCGGGTCGTGCCGGTCCTCCGGGTGGCCGCGACGGGCACCAACGCCCCGGTGGATCCGACGGGGGCCGTGATCGCCAACGTGGGGTGGAAGCAGCCGACCGACAGCAAGAACAACGTCATCGGGCCGTTCACGCTGGTCGATACCGCCGCGACGAGCTTCGAGCCGCTGAGCGTCGACCCGGCCACGAGCACGCTGAGGCGGAGCAACGGCGCGGCGTTCCAGGTCGGGACGGCCAACGCCGTCATCGTGATCGACGCGTTCTCCGTCGTCGCCCGCACCGTCTCCGGGGCGGCCACCTTCTGGGGCGCGCCGCTCGACAGCGCGGGCCAGCCGGTGCCGAACCTGCTGATGAAGCCCGACGCGGCCCCATCCGCCGCGTTCGTCGACCTCGGGGGCAACGCGCTGACGGTCGACGGGGTGCTCGCCAGCTCGGCCGGCGGCACCGGCAAGCCGAAGGCCGCCGACGGCACGATCTATCACAAGATGACGTTCGACATCTGCCCCCTGGCCAAGTCGATCAACCTGGCGCTGACCAACGGCGCCTTGCAGGTCTGGGCGTACCAGATCGATGGCTGGGATTCGTTCGACGGGACGTCGCCGGCGCTGGCCGACTTCGCCAATCGGCAGATCAACATCGTTTGCCTCTCGTCCGACTCCAACCCCGACCACATCACCGTGCTCCGCGGCCACGTCGAGTCCAGCTCGCCCAACGACGCCGGCGGGGGCGGCATCCGGCCCCGGATCGGCGTGGCGATGCTCCCCGAGGGGGGGATCGTGGGCGCCGGCGGCAAGGTCTCCAACAAGTTCTCCGACTGGAAGTCGACGGGCGAGGCCACCTCGCCGATGTCCTGGGCGAGTAGCCGGATGGTCTTCGTGGCGCACAACTCGCCCGACGACGCGGCGGCGGCCGTCGCCGGCTCGATCGCCGGCTACGACCCCTGGGTCAGCCTCGTGCTCAAGCCCGTGACGGGCATCCGCTCGGTCCGCGACTTCTCCGACCAGGACCTGCTCGGCCTGCTCCACCCCGATCAGGTCGGGCTCGTCCAGCCGCACGTCAACCCGATCACCCACCCCGACTTCCTCGCCGGCTCGGGCCTGGTGATGGGCGAGGGATTCACCGCCGACGGGACCGGCGAGCGGCTCTACATCGACATCGTCCGCACGATCGACGACATCGCCTTCCGGGTCAAGGCCACCCTCACCAGCCCGCAGGTGATCGGCACGCTGCGGGTCAACCGGCCCGGGCTCCGGATCCTCCAGTCGATCCTCCGCGCCATGCTGAACGAGCGGGTCGCCGACGGCGAGATCGACGACTACGCGATCGACATCCCGATCCAGGCGATCGCCGAGAAGGCCCCCAAGGACCGGACCGCCGACGAGGAGAAGCAGCTCGAGCAGGTCCAGAACGGCCGCCAGCTCGCGCTGAACATCTCGATCACGTACGCCGGGGCGATCCACCAGCTCATCGTCACGCTCAAATTCGTCTGACCGTCCCGAGGGAGATGACCCCCGATGCCCCTGAACTGGAACACGCGGCTCGCCGTGGCCGTGAACGGGACCATCATCAGCCCGATCGAGAGCTTCAGCCCGACGCTCAACGTCGGCCACCGGGTGCAGCACTCGCTCGAGGCCGACAACGTCGGCGTCGTCACGCAGGCCCAGACGTTCACCTTCAGCCTGACGGTCCGCGCGATGGGGGCGGCCGTCGCCCTGCTCACCCAGCTCGCGCTCGCGGGCACGGCGTTCCAGATCGTGATCACCGAGCAGACCGGCTCGGACTGGACCTTCAACCAGGTCGCCTTCAACAACTGCTTCTTCACGTCGGCCGCGCCGAGCAACGTCACGCTCGACGACGCGCCGACGGCGACCTTCAGCGGCCTCTGCCTCGACGTGGAGCCGTCGTGATGATGACCGGCGACGACAACCCGAGCCCCGGGCCGCCCGCCGAGGGCGTCGAAGTGGAGCGCACCGGGATCGCCCTGGTGCACGAGAACGAGCGGATCATCGCGGCCGAGGGGTCGAAGGCCTGGCTCGGCGCGGGCGACGCGAACGCCGTCCATTACTACTTCCCGGTCGAGATCGAGGTCGTCGGCGCCGGCGATCTCGACGCGCTCTGGGAGATGATCTCCCAGGCGTTGCAGCGCGAGATCGCCGCGCATCCGTGACGGCGGCCCCGCGCGACGGCCGATCGACGGGTGCCGATGGGGTGGCCCATGTCCCAGATGGTCCGACACAAGGTCTCGGTGCTCATCGGCGCGGTGCCGCTGTTCGCCGTCAACCGGATCACGCTCAACGAGACCTACGAGCTGCCCCCGGTCGGCGACAAGGGCCTCAGCCAGTCGACCGGCAAGATCAACCGCAGCGTGCAGATCGAGGCGGCCCTGATCGGGCCCGAACGGCACCTGGTCCGCCTCGGCCTGGAGGCGATGGCCGACCTCTCGAAGACCCTCCCGGCGCTCAGCTCGCTCGTCTCGGGGATTCCGATGGTCGCCGGCCTCACGACCCTGCTCGACATGCAGATCAACAGCCTGAGCTTCAGCCAGTCGGCCGACGAGAAGGACGTGTTCACCGCGAGCATCGCGCTGAAGCACTGCCCGAGGCCGGGGCTGATGGCGCTGCTGAGCGAGGCGACGAACGCCGCGACCGCCGTCGTCGGGGTCGCGGCCGGCCTCTCGGGCGGCTCGTCGCCGCGGCCGATCGTGAAGGCCGCGGCGGTCGCCAGCGGCTCGGCGTCGCTGTCGGCCTCGGCCTCGGTCCGGACGAAGTGACGAAACCCCGCGTCGAGGGAGCCCGATGGACGGACCGACGGCCGCCTACATCCTCGCACCCTGGCCCGACGACGCCCTCGACTACGCGCCCCTGCCGGTGTCGGGCGACGACGGCTTCCCGCAGATGTTCCTCATCGACATGCAGGGGGTCGTTTACCGGATCACGCTCACGGTCATCTATTCCGACCCGGCGTACGTCCTCGACCCGGATTACGAGGGTGCGGTGTACGAGCTCCCGGACCCCGACCTCGGCCTGTACCTCGACCTCCGCGTCGAGCGGGAGGACCTGCCCGACCCGGGCCGGCTGCTCGGGGTCCGTCGCGTCGTGCTCGACATGCCCATCGCGTTCGGGCCGTTGCGCCTCCGATTCTCGCGGGTCAGGGTCGCCCGGGGCAACCTCGTGCAGCCCGGCAAGTTCGGCTCGGAACTCGTCGCGGACGTGGCGGTGACCGATGTTTGAACTCCTCGTCGGCTCGTTCGGCTTCCGCACGACCTTCAAGGTCACGTTCGAGAAGCTCCTCAAGACCCCGCTCGGCAGCACCACCCTGCCGCTGCCGACGATCGTGCCGATCACGCGGAGCTTCTTCGAGGCCGAGGCGACCGTGCGGATGAACTCCACCGGGTCGGGGAGCACGTTCGACCTGACGATCTACGGCCTGGGCAACGACATCTTCACGCTCCTGGAGCCGCAGAAGACCGTCGTCCACCTGACGCTCGGCTACGACGACGGCGACACCTCGGAGGTGATCGAGGGCCTGCTCACGGAGAAGAGCCTCAAGGCCGGCGAGAGCTTCTACGAGGCCCACCTCTCGGGCGTCGACTTCGTCTTCGACCAGCTCCTCAACCCGCCGAAGAACATCAAGCAGACCTACCCGAAGCAGGCGGTCAAGCTGACCGCCGGCGACATCTGCGGCCAGGCCAATGTGTCCCCGAACATCAAGGCCGACGGGCCGACGCTCGACAGCATCACGTTCAACGACGTCACCCCCCTGGACGCGCTCCGCGACCTGGCGAGGCGGTCGGGGTTCGCGCTGCAGGCGAAGGACGGCAAGCTCTGGATGGGCGACCCGGCGACGCTCGGCGAGACGAGGCTCGCGCCGCTGGACGACGGGGCGACCGGCCGGCCGGTGACCGCCCGGGGCGCCACCCCCGGCGCGTCGGCGCTGGAGGGGTTCGATTTCGCGGTGGCCGGCGTCCCCGCGCTGCGGCCGTCCGACCTGATCCAGATCGCCGACGGCCACTACCGCGTCGAGTCGGTCACCCACGTGCTGGCGCGCGAGGGGGGGTATCAGTGCAAGGGCCGCGCGCTGAGCGCCTCGGCCTCGCACGACGACATCCAGGCGGCGGCCAAGGGGAATCCCGCGCAGGTCGCGCGGCAATTGCAGCAGAATGCCGCCCAGCGAGAGGCGAAGCGGCCCGCCGTCTCCGCGGGCGAGGTCAACGAATACACCCCCGGCCAGCACACCACGACCGTCGACGTCGGCCATGATGCCACGCCCGCGATGGTCAACCCGACCACCCAGGCGCCGCTCCGCAAGGACCCGGTCGCCTTGCCCGACAAGCCGATGGCCTCGCCGTTCGCGTTCCACAAGTGCGGGCTGGTCGTGCCGGTGTACCCCAAGATGCGCACGCTGCTCGTGCACGGCTGGAACGAGCCGAACGACGCCGTCATCGACGGCTTCCTCTGGACCGACAAGATGACGCCGCCCGCCAACCAGGCGGGCGACTGGTGGCTCTGCCTGCCGACGGCCTTCGACGGCGACGGCCTGCCCACCGGCAACGGCGTCGACGACCTGACCGACCAGGGCGGCGAGCGGGTCATCCAGGTCAAGGGGCTGCGGATCACCGTGGGCGCCGGGCTGCTCAACCCGGTGGGCACGAGGCCGACCCCCGCGAGCGACGAATCGGTGACCATCGAGACCGACAAGGGGGCGAAGGTCACCATCAAGGGCCAGACGATCGAGATGAGCGCGGGGGGCGTGACCCTCTCGATCGGCAACGGCAAGGTGAGCGTCAGCTAGCCGACATCCAGATCCACGAGCGACGGGAGGGTTCGTCATGCCGAAAGTGGTCGTTGCCGGGGCGATCCTCGCTTGCAGCCACGGCGGCCAGGCCAAGTTGAGCGGCGGCGACTCACGCCTCACCGTGAGCGGCCGGCCGGCCATCACGGCGGGGCAGGAGGCGGGCGTCTCGTTCGCGACGGGGAGCCCCGGCCTCGTGACGCCCTGCCCGAACCCCAACAAGACGCCGCCGCCCCCCACGATCCCTTGCACGGCGACCGTGGCGGCGACTGCCGGCGTCTCCACGCTCTGGACGGTCGGCGGCCAGGGCGTGCTCCTGGCCAACGCGACCGGCCTGGCGACCAACGCCAACGACCCGGCGGCGAAGTGGAGCGTGTCGGACCCGGGGCAATCGCTCCTGGACGTGGATCACTGAAAGGACGGGGCGCCGCAGGCGCCCCGAGCGAGGAGACCCGGTCATGACGGAACCGAGCGCGAACCTGGCCATCCAGCTCGCGGCGCGAGCCCAGGCGGAGGCCGACTTCGCGGATGCCCTGGCCGCGCTCCAGACCCCCGACTGGGCCGACGGCCACGCCCCCGCCGACCCCTACGGCATCACCTTGACCCTGTCCGACGGCGACCTCCTGCTCGAGCGCGGGCTCGAGGGCGCGCGCGACCTGACCCTCGTGACCGGCAAGGACGAGCTCGCGCAGGGCATCCAGGTCCTGATCGGCACCCCGATGGGTAGCGACATCGTGAACCGGTCGTTCGGGTTCGACCTGCTCCAGACGCTGGCCCAGCCCAAGGCGCTGCCCGATCTCCGCGAGCTCGTCCGGCTCTGTGTCGTCAAGGCGCTGGCGCAGGAGCCGCGGATCCGGCAGATCCAGGCCGTCGCCTTCGTGGACGAGGCCGGGTATCTGACCATCCATCCCGAGCTGACGCCCGCCCAGCAAGCGGACCTGGCCCGCGCGCAACGCGTCTCACGGCAGTGGAAGCTCGACGTCCTGCTCGACACCCGGCTGGGCGACCAGTTGACCGCCGGCATCGAAGGGGTGGGGTCGTAATCATGGCGAACGGGAACACGACGACCGCGAGCAGCCTCGACTACGGCGTGACCGACCAGGGCTTCCTCACCAAGCCGTTCAAGGCGATCCTCGACGAGGCCTTCGCCCGCGCGCGGCTGGTCTTCGGCCCCGACGTCGATCTCCGCTCGACCAGCACCGTGAGGAAGCTGCTGGAGCTGACCGCGCTGGCCGATGCCCTCCAGTGGATGACCCTGGACGACGTCTACCAGAGCCGGTTCATGGTGTCGTCCAGCGGCCTGGCCCTCGACCTGCTGGGGAGCGACCTGGGCCTGAGCCGGGCGAACCTCGCCGCCACCGGGACGGCGAAGCTCAAGCTGAACGCCGCCGCCCCGCGCAACGCCATCTACCGCCTGCCCGTCGGCACGATCGTCGAGGCCGATCCGCCCGCGCCGGGGGTCGCGCCGCCGCGGTTCCGCCTCGCCGCGGGCCTGACCCTGGTCAAGCACGACCCGCCCGACGGCTCGGAGCAGGCCCTCGCGACCGTCACCGCGCTGGTGACCGGTCCCGCGGGGAACATCGCGGCGAAGCAGCTCCGGCGGATCAACGCGACGTTCGCGAGCCGCTACCTCAACTTCGACCCGACCCAGGTGGACGTCAGCAACGACGACCCGTTCGCGGGGGGCGAGCTCTTCGAGGACGACAGTACCTACCGACGCCAGCTCTACTCCTTCCCCCGCTCGGTCTGGACGGCCGACGCCGTGCGGGCCGTCGTGATGGCGCTCGACGGGGTGCGCGACGCGCAGGTCTACGACCCCTACGGCGGGATCGACAACGCCACCCTGTCGTTCGGCCAGTCGTCCTTCTCCGGCACGACCTTCCAGTCGCCCCGCGACCTGGCGAACCCCTACTTCTTCACGGTGACCGTGGCGCCCAAGCAGGGCGTGCTCTGGGACGGCGATGGCACGATCCAGGGCCTCCACGACCAGATCCTCGAGGCGCTCCAGCCGATCCGGCCGATCTCCATCTTCCCGAGCATCAACCGTGCCGACATCGTCGAGGTGGCGCTCCGGGTCAAGCTGGTGCTCCAGCCGGGCGCCGACGGCGACGGCGTCGTGGCGTCGGCCCGCTCCGACCTGGAAGCGTACATCGGATCGTTACACCTCGAAGACGCCGTCCTTTACGCCCAGGTGCTCCGGCTGCTCGCGGAGACGCCCGGCGTGCGCGACGTGCAGGACCTCCACCTGCGTCGCAGTCCGCCCCTGCAAGGCGAGGTCGTCTTCGGCGCCCCGGCGTCGTTCGGCAACCTCGTCGACCTGGCGATGATCGAGGGCTCCTGCGGGGGCAACCTCGTGCTGGCGCCGCGCGAGGTCGCCGTCTTCGCCGCCGATTCGCCGCTCCTGGACATGCAGGTGGTGACGTCATGAAGACGCCCGGCCTTCCCGTCGTCGACCCCTTCGTCCTGGCCACGCGCTACATCACCGCGCCGTACGCGCGGGGCGCCTCCAGCCAGCCCTTGGGCCTCGAGCCCGACCCGTCCCTGGCCGGCCAATCCAAGGTGGAGGGATACAGCTTCGCGGTGTTCCAGGCCCGGTTCGGGATCCAGGCGGCCGACCTGGATGTGACTTATGTGTTGATGCTCCAGGCCGACCTGGGTGGCGGGCCGGCCGCCGTCGAGATCGACCACACCGGGCCGAGCTCGCCGGCGCGGTTGCTGGTGCCCGCCGATGCCCTGCCGGGCCAGTCGTTCGTCGTGCCGATCCCCGTCGAGGACGGGCTCGTCTTCCTCGAAGCGTTCCGCGAGCACCCGGTGCCGGCCGCCGGGGCGGACCGCTGGTCGCTCACGGCGCTCCTGGGGAACACCGCGCGGCTCCTCTGGCTCCTCCTGAACGAGCCCCAGGTCGTGTCGGCGACGACCGCCGACGTCGCCGCGCAGGATCATGTGCTGACGGCCCGGGGGGCCAGCCTCGACCGGCTCGGCGAGGCGCTCGGCGTCCCGCGCCGGCTGCCGTCCCCCTATCGGCTCGACCTCGACACCGACACACTGGCCCTCTACCACCTCGACGACGCGGTCGCACCGGTGCTCGACGCCACGCATGACCACCCCGGCGACAACCTCGGCGCCACCCGGGGCGTGACCGGCCGGTTCGGCAACGCCTGCACCTTCGGCCCGGCCGGCGCGATCACGATCCCCGACGCGACCGCCTTCGAGATCGCGGCGGACCAGTCGTTCACCGTCGAGGCCTTCGTCCGGTTGCCCCGCCCCGTCCCGGCCGAGGCCCTGGCGGTGCTCGCGGTCAAGCGCCCGAAGTTCGACAGCGTCGCGGGTTCCGGCTGGCTCCTCTCGGCCACCTACCTCGCGGCCGGCTCCCTGCGCTTCGCCTTCTCGATGACCGACCAGGAGGGGACCGTGGTCCAGGCGGCCACGGGCGATCCCGTCCCCCTGTTCGAGGGTTGGTTCCACATCGCCGGCGTGCTCGATCGTGCGACCCGCCGCGTCATGCTCTATCTCAACGGCAAGCTCGCCGCGGCCGTCGCGGCCGACGCGCTGGGGGCGGTCGTCAACTACGCCGACATCGGCCTGGGCGGCGACCGCCAGGGCAAGTCCCACCTGACGGGTTCGCTCGACGAAGTGCAGTTCTCGAGCGTGGCGCGCGCCGATTTCTCGGCGGTCCTGGGAACGACGGGCAAGCCCTACACGCCCGATGCGTCCACGATCGCGCTCTACCATCTCGACGAGACCGACGACTGGGTCGACGAGGACCTCGGCCTTCATTACGGCGTGAACCACGGCGCGACGCGGGGCGTCCCCGCGCGATTCGACGCGGGGCTCCGCTTCCTCGGCGACCCCCTGCCACGGCCCGATTCGGCCGCCGAGCGCGAGTTCCAGCGGCGGCTGATCACCGGCACCTGGGACCGCACGCAGGGGACCACCCGGGTCGTCACCGGCCCCTACGCGCGGTACGGCTATCGCCAGGGGGCCATCTCCTTGCCCGGCCTCACGGGCGCGCCGGAGCCGGTCCTCGTCAACGATCAGGCCGGCGTCGGGCCGACCGCGCGCGGATTGGTCACCTCGGCCAATGCGGGCTTCGCGCCCACCGACCTCCCGACGACCATCAAGGCGTTCCAGGACGCCGGCCGAACGATCCAGGAGGCGATCGACTACTTCGGCGAGTGGCAGGGACAGCCGGAGTCGTTCTTCACCCAGCAGTACCAGGCCCAGAAGATCACCGCGACCCACGAGCCCTGTCCCGCCGACCCGCCGAATCCGACGTACGTCGAGGTCCCCGCGGCGCCCGGCCTGGTCCTGGGGGCCTCGTCCGGCCTCACGGTCGAGGCCGTGATCAAGCCGCCCGCCATCGCCGACGATTACCCCAGGGCCATCGCGGCGACGCGCTCGACGGGCCTCCGCGAGGACGAACCCCCGGGCATGGAGGCGGGCTGGGCCCTGGTGCTGGGGCGCTTCAACGGCATCCCCGACAACCTCCGCTGGGTCGTGGGCGACGCGACCGGCAAGTGGATTACGGTCGGCGCGGGCTTCGGCCTGGCCGACGGTGCGTTCCACCACGTCGCCGGCGTGCTCGACCGCGACGCGGGCCTCGCGCTCCTCTATGTCGATGGCGTCGAGGTCGACAAGACGACCCTGGATGGCCTCGGGGCCGTCGACGCGGCGGGGAGCATCTTCCTCGGCAACGACCCCGCGCTCGACGCCCCTTACGCCGGCCTGCTCGACGAGGTCAGGCTCTCCAGCGTCCCGAGGCGGACCTTCCATCCCGTCCTCGGCGAGAGCGACGACCGCTACCGTCAGCGGCTGGCGATCTATACTCCGCGACGGCTGCCGACCTTCACCACGATGCTCCGAGGGGTTCGCGCCCTGTCGCTTCCCGCCGCCGCGGGGCCGGCCGCGCCGTCGCAGTCGGCCGGCCTCCTCCTCGACGACGGCCCCGTCTCGGACCTCGGCCAGCTCGACGTGGTCGAGACCGATAGCCAGCGGTTCGAGGCGGGACGGCAGTTCCGCGTCATCCCGGCGACCCTGGCGTTCTTCCAGAGCATCGCCGCCGACGGCACGAGCCCGGCGGACGAGTCGACCTCGGCGGGCCTCGGGCCGTTCGATCCGGACGCCCTGTTGCGGCTCGGCGACACCCCCGGGCTCACGTTCGTCAACGAGAGCGCTCGGTGGATGGTGCTCCCCGCGGCGCAGGCGGCCGAGCGGCTCGCGGCCCGCGTGCTGGCCTTGAACGCGACGGCGACGATCGCCGTGCACGTCGCCTGGAGCACGATCGCGGGGGGAGTCCATGCCCTCGGCCGCGCGCTCCAGCTCACCCTCAACTCGCCCGATCCGCGGCTCGATACCGGCCTGCTCGCCGCGCTCGCCCATCAGGTGGGCGTCGCGTTCGTGCTCCACGGCTTCAACCTGTTCACGCGCGCGGCGTACGTGGAGGTCGCGGTCGCCGCCGGGCCGGAGCTCGACCTGACCGGCCCCGACGTCGCCCCGCCCGGCAAGGCGGTCACACTCTCGGTCACGCGGCCCGCGCTGAAGGACCCGGGCGCGTTGACGTGGGACGTGATCTACACGGGTCAGGGGAACGGCAGACTCGCCGCGAGCGGCAACACGGCGCAGTTCACGGGGGATACGGCGGGCGCGGTGATCGTGCAGGTCCGCTACCCCCTCGCCGGCGGCGCGTTCCTGCGGGGCGTATGCCGGCTCGTCGTCGCGCCGACGGTACTCGACGGCTGCGAGGTGATCGGCGGCGACGGCCGCGAGGACGTCAGCGAGGCCGAGACTTCGGGCCAGCCCGAGGGCGATTTCCAGGAGGCCTACCTGGTCCGCAGCGCCGACCCGCGGGTGGATTACGCCTCGGAGCCGGCGCGACGGATGCAGCTCCCGCTGGAGACCGCGTTGCTCGGGCTCGCCGCGCTGGCCGACGCCGAGCCGGGGGCACCGCGCGTCCGGGTCGTGGCCGCGTACGACCCCGCCGCGACGAACTTGCAGCGGGTCGGCCGCGGCCTCATCGTCACGCCTTCGGCGGCCGGCCTGACCGCCGCTCGGCTCGGCGCGCTGGCGTTCCTCGCGGGCTTCTCCTACATCGAGCGGCGGCGATACCCGCCCTCGGTCTACGTCTCGGTCCCCCTAGGCGACCGATTCGCGATCGTCCGCGGGCCGATCGAACGGCTCTGGCCGAACGCCCGGATCAGCGGCCTGGGCGTGCTCGAGCCCGACGAGTTCGTCGCCGCCGGTCCGCCCGATGCCGGCTTCACGGCCGCGATGGTCCAGCCCTTCAGCAACCCCGCCGTGGCATTTGCGACGGGCGTGAGCAACGCGATGCAGGCGGGCCTCGCCACCGCGCTCAACGCCCTGATCGCCGCGTTGCAGGCCGCCGGCGCGACCGGACAGATCCAGGTCCTGTCGGGCTTCGACCCGAAGGCGAACACCCTCGCCGGCGTCGGGCGCGCGCTCCTGATCCGCCACCCGGCGGTCGCCGCGGACCGCCTCTCGGGGTACGCGTTGCAGGCGGGATTCGGCTTCATCCAGCACCGCCCGAACGCGACGGGTGGCCCGGCGGCTTACGTCGCGGCGTACCCGAACGCCGGGCCGCCGCTGAACATCGCCGGCCCCGACGACCTGATCCAGGACGCCGTGACGCTGGTGAGCGTCCGCCCGGTCCCCTCGGTGGCCGGTCAGCTCGACTGGGGGTTGATCGGTCCCGGTGCCTCCGCGCCGGTCCTGGGCACCGCCCCGCCCGATCCGGGGCAGCCGGGCCCGCCGCGCAAGACCCTCAGCGGCCCGGTCCCCGGCGGCTTTTCCCTGATCGCCACGTTCTCTCTCCGCGACGCGGCCGAGCCCTACCAGTTCCTCCTCCAGGCCCGGCCCGCCCCATCGGACGGGGCGGCGCCGGAGCCGCGCATCACCAAGGACCAGTACGACGACATCATGAACTTCCTCGAGGCGTTCGTCCCCGTCGGCGTGGCCGCCGTCGCGCGGGGCATCCGCCGCTTCGTCCACGGATTCCACCGAACCGCCCGCTGGGACCGGCTCGCCGCGCCCGCGACTTACCCACGCTACCGCGTCGACCGCTAGACCCGGACCGACGTTGCGAGGACCCTCCGATGGCCATTGATCCGACGATCAAGCTCACGAATCTTGTCGACAAGGGGATGCTGGTCAACCAGGCCAACTTGGGCGTGCTGGTCCAGGCCGTCAACGCCGGCGCCACCCTGGTCGTCGCGGCGATGGCGCCCACGGGATACAACCGTCAGTTCCAGCACCAGGACTGGGTCGACTTCGTCGACCCGGTGCAGGCCGGCGGCAACAACGGCTTCAACGAGCGGTTCCACGCCCTCGAGTCGGAGTTCGACCTCATCTCCGCGGCGTTCTCCTCGGTCGACACTGCGGTGGCGACCCTCCAGGGGGCATCGCCCGCGATCGGCCTGTCGCTGGTCATGTCGCTCTCCGACGGCATGAAGATCCCCGTCCCGGCGGGCTTCCAAGCGTCGGAGACGAAGTTCTTCGCCTTCGTGAAGATCTGGACCGCCAATCCGCAACAGTCGGCGGGCCAGACCCTGGGGTTCCAGGTCTACGCCACCGAGGACGGCACGGTGAAGGCGTCCGTCCAGGGCGCCGGACAGGGGATCCTGGCCACCGGCATCGCGATCGCCAAGAAGGGGGGCTGGTGAAATGATCATCATCTACGACCCGAAGAGCGGAGAGATCGTCGGTCACGCCTCGCGGGTCTTCGACGGCGGCAAGTGGCGCGAGCCGACCGCCGACGAGATCTGCCCCGACTATCTGGACCGGAAACTCGAGACGATCCACCTGAAAGACGAGCCGCGCTTCCTGGCATTCGGGGCCGACCAGTACCGTCTCCGCCGCGACGAGAACGGCGCGGTGACCGGGATCGAAGTCTCCACGAAGATCGCGCTGAGCTGCGACGCCCCGGACCGCGACAAGGACGGCATCCCGGACCTGCCGGCCGACGGCACCTCGACCACCCAGGTGACCGCGGCACTCGACGGCGCGAAGGCCGATGTCGATGTCACCTTCCGCACCACCCGGGGCTCGCTGAGCAAGCGCACCGTGAAGACCTCCGCCGACGGCAAGGCCACCGTCACCCTCCGCGCGGCCAGCGAGACGGTCACCGTCGACATCAACGCCACGGCGCCCGGCTACCGGCCCGGCACGCTGCGGCTCGAGTTCCTCCCCCTCGAATGAGCGGCCTGTCGTCGACGCGGCTTCGTGTCATTCGGGCGGCCAGGCCGGTCAGCCGCCTGGGTCGAGGGCGACCGTCCGCTTACTTCGAGGGGACCGCGTGCTCCTTGACGTAGTCCTCGACCCGACGCGAGCCGCCCGGCCCGATGTAGTGGAACGCCTCGGCGTACGCCACGCCGTGTTTCTTCCCCAGCTCGCGGTCGCCCGCGAGCAGGAATTCCTTGATGTAGTTGCGTTCCGCCGTCTCGTCGTCGTCGCCCAGCAACGGCAGGCGACGGCCCTGCTTGGCCAGCTCCGCCCGGAGTTGCGACCCGTGCCGCCCGCCCGGCCCCTTCGCCCGGTTGGCGCGGTTGGCCTCGACCTTCCGGTCCACGACGCTGCTCGTGTCCACCACCCGGGTGACCTCCGGCCGCCGCGCGTAGTAGTACTTCTCGCGGACCGCGTGCGGCGCCAGCCCGGCGGCGAACTGCTCCGGGTAGTCGTGGTCGCGACCGGCCATCCAGCACGACGCCTCGACGCCGCGGGCGATCGCCGCGTGGTCGGGGTTCTCCTCGTCGTGCGCCCAGGGGTCCCAGCAGACGACGGTGTCCACCTTCAGCAGCCGGATCAGGAAGATCAGCCGGCATTGCAGCTCATTCTGCGAGACGTCGGCCATGCGATGGTTGCCGTAGTTCAGGTTGAAGACGCGCTTGAGGCCCAGGACGCGGGCGACCTCGTCGTTGTCGCGTTCGTTGCGCCGGACGTTCTGGCCGACGGTGCCGGGGGTGCCGAGGCCGGGGGCGTCGCCCATGTCGTCGTTGGTGGCGCGGACGAGGTGGCCGGTGTAACCCTCCCGGATGAGCTTGGCGACCGTGCCGGCGGCCATCAGCGGGATGTCGTCGGCATGGGCCTGGACCGCGAGCAGCACCTTGCCCTCGTGGGGCCTGCCCTCGGCCGCCCTCTCGAGGACGGCAAGGCCGGGCGTCTCCTGTGCCTCGGCCCCGGCGGGCCGAGGCATGGCGACGGCCAGCGTGGTGGCGAGGAAGTCGCGTCGTCGCATCGCAAGCTCCTGGGGTCGGGTCCGGCGATCGCCCGGGGCGGCCGCCCAAGCGGTTTTCCTTCGACCGTGCCGGTTGACACCGAGTGACCTTGGCGGCTGGCCCGCCAGGGGCACCCGGCGCATACGTCATACGAGATTGCCTGGAATTGTTGCTCTTCGCAGGGTGGGCACCGCCCACCCTGCGAGGGGGAGCGATCGACGCAATTCGGTGTCACCCACGAGGCGTCTCCCCAGGGAATTCCGCGAGTCGAGCCGGGCCTTCCCGACGGAGTGAGGAACCGGCCTGGGTCTCCGCGACACATATTGGAGCCGGGCCGGATACCCGGGTCCAGGGTTAAGGTGCATGAAGAAAGACGCGGGAGGTGTCGTCTGTAATGTACATCTCGTTCTTGCTCCCGGGTTCCCTCTCCCCGAGAATGACTCTCGGCGGGCGAAGCGCCTTTGGGTGCGCCCCGAGTTCGGGCGGCCATCCACCAGGCCACGGAGGTCGGGAATCATGAAGGCTTTGCCGAAATGGGGCATGGTGCTCCTTACGGCGGCGTCGTTGGCGCTCTACATCGGGCTCGCCGCCTGGGGCTGGGGTGGCTGGTCCGCATTCGTGGCGCATCCCGCGCGGGTCGGCGCCGTCGTCGCGACGGTGGTCAGCGGAGTCGCGGCGATGTTCACGAGCGGCAACATCTCGGGCGGCCGGCGCGAGGACACCAAGAATCGCTGGATCTTGCTGCCCTTCTTCTTCCTCGGATTCGTCCTGGCGTGGCTGCCGGCGTACACCGACCGACGCGATATCGGGACGATCGACGGTGATACGGTGCGCTACCTCGGGCTGGCGCTGTACGTCGTCGGGAGCGTCCTCCGGTTGGCGCCCGTGTTTGTGCTCGGGCGTCGGTTCAGCGGCCTGGTCGCCATCCAGGAAGGCCACGAACTGGTGACCGACGGCCTCTATCGCGTGATCCGCCATCCCAGCTACCTCGGCCTGCTGCTGGGCCTCTTCGGCTGGGCATTGGTCTTCCGCAGCGCGATCGGCGTCCTGGTCTCGCTCCTGCTGCTCCCGCCGCTCGTCGCGCGCATGAATTCCGAGGAGGCCCTGCTGGAGTCGGAATTCGGCGAGCGCTTCGCCGCCTATCGTCGGCGCACCTGGCGACTGCTGCCGTTCCTCTACTGAGCCGATCTGGTGCGGGAGCGACGCCGGCTGCCAGGGAGCGTCCGGACATGCCTGGACTTTGCCCGCGCCGACCGGCGAGGACCCCTGGTGGGAGTCGTAACGGGGAGCCGGTCCTGCCGAGCCGCCCCGGGCGCATGCTGCATCCGCGACGTCCACGAGACGATGTCTTCCGATCCTCACGGCGCGATCGCGCCGACGACGGCCTCGATCGTGCCGGGCGCGTTGCCCTCCAGGCGATTGTTCACGAAGAGGAAGGCCGGCTTCTTCCGCCGCCGCGACTGGTTCACGATCTCCACCATGCCGGCCCGCGCCCCTTCGTCCGGCTCCTGGACCTCGCGGTACGGCTCGAACAGGCGGACCGCCTGCTCATACAGGCGGCCCCGCTGGAGCAACGCCCGGACGACGGCGAAGTCGGCCGTGAACGCCTCGGGGACGGTGGCCTGCTCGTCGAGGCCCGGCATCCGCGTCCAGGCGTTGAAGACGTGGGCGACGTTGTGGGTCGCAAGGAGGCCGAAATACTCCAGCGACAGGTACTCGGGATTGCGGATCTCGACCCCGTAGCGGAACCCCTCGGGCAATGTCCCGAGGAACGGGTCGAGCCGCGCCATGAAGTCGGCCGCGGTCGGGAACGTCGCCTTGTTGAAGGTGCCGAACTCGAAGATCAGCGTCGCCAACCGGTCTTGATAACGGCGCAGCGGGCGGGCGAAGTGACGGTCGAACAGCTCGGCATCGAGGAAGGACTCGTTCCACTGACCCGCCCGCGCCCCGTATCGGGCGTGGCCCGGCCAGACGGCGACGGTGATCTCCTCGGGCACCTTGAAGGCGAAGCGGAAGTCGGCGGGGGTCGCGTCGAAGAGCCGTGCCCAGGACTCGGCCGTCGGGAACTGGTAGAAGGCGAAGTCGCCGCAGACGGTGGGGAACGTCTCGGCGTACTCGGCCAGGCAGGTCTCCTCGAACTTCTTCTTCGAGTGCTTACCGCGCGTGGTGTACCGCTCCTTGCGGTAGATCGACCCGAGCCAGCCCTCGTACTTCCAGGAGCTGGTCCCGAAAGAGATCCCTTGCCCGGCCAGCGTCCGCAGCCTGGGGGCCAGTCGAGCGGATTGAGCCGGCGGATCGGCGTCGAATTGGGGGAAGAGCGACATCGGGGCGGCTCCCGGCGCCTCGGCCCCTGCGGTGCCGGGCACTCCAAGAGCTATCTTGCCACAAACCTCGAACGGATCAAACGGCGTCGGACAGGTCGCGACGGAGGCGGGAAGGTACGACGAACGAGTCCGGGTTCGCTCCGCCAGATGTTCAGTGAACACGATTTGCGGCCCGCGCAGTCGAGCGCTGGAGATCAAGGCCGCCCGCCAGCGGGATCGGGGCCGGGGGTGTCGCCTCACGCGGTCGGCATCCAGATTCCCCGGCCGAGTGGCTCGAGAGCGTTGCCCCGGCCCGCCGGTTGACCCGCGGCACTCGACGGCGGGACAATGCGCCCGGGGCAAGGCGGGTCGAGACAAGCGCCGCGGGGTGGACCGATGCCCGAGAACGAGCGAGCTCCGGCCCGGCCCGAGGACGAGGCGGCCGGACGAATCCCGGCGGACGACGAAACCGGCTTCGCCCCCCCCTCCGTCGCCGGTCGCCCCGGCCATCCAACCGTTGGGAACGAGGTGGCCGGCGGTGCGGGCCAGGTCGACGAGTCGAGGGACTTCCTGCCCTCGGGCGAGGACGCGGTCGGCGACGAGCCCGCTGAGACCGTCACGATGGCCGTGCCGGGCGCGGTCGCGCCCGGGGAGCCCACCGAGCTCGAGCCCTCGCGCGGCGATCGGACGGTCGCGCTCGAGAATCCGGGCGTACCCCCGCGCGTCGAGGTGCCGGGTTACGAGGTGCTCGGCATCCTCGGCCGGGGCGGCATGGGGGTCGTCTACGAGGCCCGCCAGCGGAAGCTGAACCGCCCCTGTGCGCTGAAGATGATCCTGGGCGGCGCCCACGCCGACGCCGACGCGACCGCGCGATTCCTCGCCGAGGCCGAGGCGGTCGCGCGGCTCCAGCACCCGAACATCGTCCAGATCTACCACATCGGCGAGGTCGACGGTCTCCCCTTCGTCGAGCTGGAGTACGTCCCCGGCGGCGGCCTCGACTCGGCCCTGGACGGCACCCCCTGGCCCGCCCGCCGCGCCGCGGCGATGGTCGAGCCGCTCGCCCGCGCGATGGTCGAGGCGCACCGGCGCGGGATCGTCCACCGCGACCTGAAGCCCCCCAACGTCCTGCTGACGGCGGACGGGCGGCCCAAGATCACCGACTTCGGCCTGGCCAAGCGGCTCGACGTCGACTCGAGCCAGACCCGCACCGGCATGGTCCTGGGCACGCCCAGCTACATGGCCCCCGAGCAGGCCGGCGGCGGTCGCGACGCCGTCGGCCCGGCCGCCGACGTGTACGCGCTGGGGGCGATCCTCTACGAGCTGCTGACCGGCCGGCCGCCGTTCAAGGCCGCGACGCCGCTGGAGACCGTCATGCAGGTGATGGCCGAGGAGCCGTTGCCGCCGAGTCGGCTGGTGCCGGGGCTGCCTCGGGATGTCGAGACGATCTGCCTCAAATGCCTCCAGAAGGACCGGGCGAAGCGGTACGAAGACGCCGAGGCGCTCGCCGACGACCTGCGGCGGTTCGGCGTCGGCGAGCCGATCCGGGCCCGGCCGGTCGGCCCGCTGGAGCGTGCCTGGCGCTGGTCGCGGCGCAACCCCGCGGTCGCGTCGCTGGCGGCCGCGCTGCTGCTGGCGGTCGGCGGCGGCCTCGTGGGGATGACGGTGCTCTGGCTCCAGGCGCTGGACAAGGCCCGGTCGGAGGAGGTCGCCCGCGCGGCGGAGGAAACGGCGCGAGGCCAGGCGGTCGCGGCGTCGCGGCGGTCGGCGCGGGGGTCCGCCCGGCTCGCGCTGGACCGGGGCCAGGCGCTCGGCGAGCAGGGCGAGGCGGGCCGCGCCCTGCAATGGCTGGCGGAGAGCCTGAAGCTCGCCCCTGCCGAGGACCGCGACCTGCGCCGCGCCGCGCGCGCGGGCCTGGCGGCCTGGGAGCGTCGCGCCCCCGCGCTGCTCGCGACCTTCCACTCGCCAGGCGGCCCGACGCTGTTCGCCCCCGACGGCACGTACATCGTCTCCTTCAGAGACGGGGCCGCCTGGCTGTACGACACCAGGACGGGCACGCGCACGAGGCCGGCCATGAGCTACCCGGCCGAGGTCACGGCCGCGGCGTTCACGACGGACGGCAAGGCCCTGGTGACGGGGTGCGGCGACGGCTCGCTACACCGTTGGGTTATCGCGAGCGTCAAGCCGGACGTGGAGTCGCGGCGGCTTGAGGGCCCGGTCGTGGCTCTGGGCCCGGGCGCGAAGGTCGCAGCCACCTGGCCGGGTCGCGGGCCGACGGTCCTGCTCTGGGACGCGCAATCGGGCGAACGCCTCGGGGCGCCGATCCCGCACCGGGGGGACCTCGTTACCGTGGCCTTCAGCCCCGACGGCAAGTTCGCCGTCGTCGGCGGCGGGTACGACTTCACCGCGCGACGGTACGAGGTTGCCACGGGCCAGCCGGTCGGGCCGCCCTTGCGGAACCGCGGTTGGGTCCTCGCCGCCGCGTTCAACCCCGACGGCAAGACGCTGCTCGTCGGCGGCGGCTCGTTCGGTGAGCCCGAGGCGCGGCTCTGGGACGTCGCCGACGGGCGGCCGATCGGCCCTCCCCTCGCACACCAGCACAAGGTCCACGCGGTGGCGTTCAGCCCCGACGGCACGACGTCGCTGACGGCCAGCGCCGACGGCACCGCTCGGCTCTGGGACGCGGCCACGGGCGAGCGCATCGGCCCGTCGCTGCCCCACCCCGGATCGGTCCTGGACGCGACGTTCGACCCCGAGGGCACGCGGGTCCTGACCCGTTGCGCCGACGGCCAGGCGCGGGTCTGGGACGTGACCGAGGCCCGGCCGGACGACCGGCCGTTCGCGCAGCGGGCCGCGGTCCGCGACTTCGCCACGGCGGCGCGGGCCACGACGATCCCGGGCCTCGCCGCCGCCTACAGCCCCGACGGCAAGTCGGTGCTGACCGCCGGCGACGACGGCGCCGCCCGGCTCTGGGACGCCGACAGCGGCCGGCCGATCGGCCCGCCGATGCCGCACCCGCGTGGGGTCCGCGCCGTCGCCTTCAGCCCCGACGGCCGGCTCGCGGTGACCGCCGGCGACGACGGCACGGCGCGGGCCTGGGACCTGGCCAAAGGCACGCTCGTCGGCCGCCCCGCGCAGCACGCCGCCTTCGTCATGGCCGTGGCGTTCCGGCCCGACGGCAAGGCGTACCTGACCGGCAGCTCGGACGGGACCGCGCGGCTCTGGGAGGCGGCCACCGGCCGGCCCCTGGGGCCGCCGCTGAGCCACCTCCGCCCCGGCTCCCGGGTCATGACCGAGGTCTGGAACGTCGCGTTCTCCCCCGACGGCAAGGTCGTCGCCGTGGGAGACAGCGAGATCCGCGTCCGGCTCTGGGACCCTGTCTCGGGCAAGCCGCTGCATCCGCCCTGGAAGGATGAGGGTCTGGCGATGGCGTTCCGGCCCGACGGCAAGTCTCTCCTCCTGGCCGGCGGGTCGAAGCCCCATGCGCGGCTCTGGGACGTCGCGACGGGCGAGCCGCTCGGCCCGCCCTTGCCGCACCAGCGGCCGGTGCGCGTGGTGGCCTTCCGCGGCGACGGCCGCGCGGTGCTGACCGGCAGCGAGGACAACACCGCGCGGGCCTGGGACCCCGTGACCGGCGAGCCGCTCGGCCCGCCGCTGGAACACCAGAACTTCGTCAACGTGGTCGGGTTCAGCCCCGACGGCATGGCCCTCCTCACCGCCAGCGGGGACCACACCGCGCGGCTCTGGGACGCCGCCACGGGCAAGCCGCTCGGCCCGCCGCTCTCCCACCGCGACCCGGTCGTCGTAGCAACCTTCCGGCCCGACGGCCGCGCCGTCCTGACCGCGTCGCGGACGGCCCAGGTCTGGGCCCTCCCCGCCCCCTGGGAAGGGGCCGACCTCCGGCTCGCCCTGCGGGCCCAGGCCCGCACCGCCCTCGAGCTGGGCGACGACGGCATGATCCGCATCCTCCCCGCCGACACCTGGCGGAGCCGCCGCGACGTCCTGAGGCGCGGCGACGATCCGCCCAGTGGGGAGACGACCGGCCCGGGCTCGGGACCGGACCTCCTCGCCTGGCATGACCGTAACGCCGCGCAGTGCGAGCGGGACGGCCTCTGGTTCGGCGCCCGCTGGCACCTCGGCCGCCTGGCCGCCGCCCGCCCCGACGACTGGCTCGTCCACGCCCGCCGCGCCCTGGCGTGCCTCGAACTCGGCGACATCGACGAGGCGACGAGCGAGGAAGAGCGGGCGCTGGCCGTCGGCACGAAGGAGAAGTTGCTTGACTGGTGCGACCACCAGGCGTATGGCGCCGAGGGCCGTCGCGACTGGCCGCCCGCGGCGCACTACCTCGACCGCCTCGTCGCGGACCACCCCGAGGCCGGTGGGCTCCGTCGGCGACAGGCCGAGGCCCTCGCCCGGCTGGAGCGTTGGCCCGAGGCCACCGCCGCCCTGGCCGCCGCAGTCGACCTCGGCGACGACGAGCTGACGAGCCATCACCACCTCGCCCTGCTCCGCGTCCGCGCCGGCGACCTCGACGGCTACCGCGTCGCGTGCGAGTCGCTGCTGCGGAAGGCCGGCCCGAGGCCCCACCCCATGGTGGCCAACGCCGTCGCCTGGGACTGCGTGCTCGGCCCCGGCGCGGTCCATGATCCCGAGGCGCCCGTGAAGCTCGCCGAGCAGGCGCTGGCGGCGTTCCCGCCCGATCAGGCGCCCGCGATCCTCAACTCCCTCGGCGCCGCCCTCCACCGCGCCGGGCGACACGACGAGGCGATCCGGCGGCTGGAGGAGGGGATCGAGAGGGGTGGCGGCGAGGGCAGCCCGCAGGACTGGGCCTTCCTCGCCCTCGCCCGGCTCGCCAAGGGCGATCGCGCCGCCGCCCGCCCCTGGATCGACCGCCTGGCCCGCCGGCCGACGTCCAGCGGGCCCGACCAGTTCTGGGACGACCTGGAGATCGGGCTGTTCCTCCGCGAGGTCGACGCGGCCGACGCCCGCACCCCCCGGCCCTGAATGTTGTCGACGGACACCCATCCCGCCGCGATCGGAGAAACCCGATGAATTGGATTGGGCGTAACCCGCTGAGCGCTATGCCGCAGGTCTCGTGTACAGTCGGGCTTGCTCCCTCTCCACACGGTGCTCGTGGAACTCCTCCCACTGGTCGTTGAGGTAGAGAGCCCGGACGTGGAGCATCGCCTGTGCCCCCT
>DASZMJ010000287.1:0-4758 GCA_035551935.1 Isosphaeraceae bacterium | reverse complement strand
GCGGGGTCCCCTGGGTGCGGTCTCATCGGATGCGTAGAGACCGATGTTCTGCCCCAGGGGGGCCTCGTTTCCCACCCCCTACCGCCACAACTCCTTATCAGCAAACGAAGTCCAGGGGAGCGGGCGGCGGGTCACGCCCTTCTCAATTCAAGTGATGCGTCTCGGCCCCGGTTCCCGCATAATAGTGTCCGCCGCGCCCGGCAAGGTCCGGACTCGCGCGGCGAGGGGAGGGTGCCGACCGTGTTCGTGCCGAATCGTCACGTCCTTGTCGTCCTGGCGTTGCTGGCGACGACTACGCGGGCCGACGAGCCGAAGGAGAAGGCGAGGGACGCCACCGAACCGCCGGCGTTCGGGGAATTCGTGGTCATCCCGCTGCGGGTCCATGTGCTGAAGGCGGAGGACCTGCCGGAGGTCGATTGCGCGTTGAAGGACGAGGACATCCGGCGGATCGTCGGCAAGGTGAACCGGATCTGGCACGTCGCGGGGATCCACTGGGGGCTCGAGTCGATCGCCCGCGAGCCGGCGGCGCGGCAGGGACGGTTCCGGCTGGTCCGCGACCTCGACGGCGCGGCGCCGATCGGCCTCTTCCGCGTCCTCCTGCCCGAGGAGTCGCGGCGATTCGACGGCCTGCACGTCTATTACATCCACAAGTTTTCGGTCAATGGGATCTACATGGGCGAGGATTACGCCATCGTCCAGGAGACGGCGCGGCTCCGCGAGGTCGAGGGGGGCATCGACGAGCCCTTGCCGCGCGTCACCGCCCACGAGCTCGGCCACGCGCTGGGCCTGCCCCACCGCCAGGACCGCACGAACCTGCTCGCCTCGGGCACCACCGGCACGCTGCTGAATAAGGACGAGGTCGGGCGCGTCCGCGATCGCGCCCCGAAGCTCAAAGGGGCCGCGACCGTCGCCGAACTCCGCCGCCGCGCCGAGGAGGCCGAGTCCAAGGGCGACACGGCCCGCGCCCGACTCCTCTGGGGCTGGCTCGCCGAGGTCCCCGGCGCCGGCGCGGCCGAGGCCAAAGGGCGGCTCGAGATGCTGGGACCGGCGGAGTAACCCTCTCCCCGTAGCAGGCACGCTCCGCGTGCCGTCCGCCCTCCCATTTGTTATGGGAGGGCGGACGGCACGCGGAGCGTGCCTGCTACGGGGGAGTCGAGGCCGTGGAACCGGCCTTGCGACCGGGCCCCGCGCGGATAGAATGGGCGACGGGCGGGGGCGAGGTCCGGGGGGTTCGGCGTTGCGCATCGCGTACTTCGACTGCTTCAGCGGCATCTCGGGCGACATGACCCTCGGCGCGCTCGTCGACGCCGGGGTCGACGCCGGCGCCATCAAGGCGGCCGTGGCCGCGCTGGGTCTGCCCTGCGAGCTGGGCTTCGAGGCCGTGCGCCGCGGCGGCTTCCGGGCGACGTACGCGAAGGTTGTTGCCCCGCACGAGCACGCCCACCGGCACCTCCACCACATCGAGGCGATGATCGACAAGGCGGCGTTGCCGCCGAAACAGGCCGACCTCGCCAAGCGGATCTTCCGGCGGCTGGGCGAGGCCGAGGCGCGGGTCCACGGCATCGACATCCAGAAGGTCCACTTCCACGAGGTCGGCGCCGTCGACTCGATCGTCGACATCGTCGGCGCCGCCGTCGGCCTGGACCTCCTCGGCGTCGAGCGGTTCGAGGCCAGCCCGGTGCCGCCGGGGCGCGGGTCGGTCAAGGGGGCGCACGGCCGGATGCCCTTGCCGGCGCCGGCGACGGCCGAGCTGCTCAAAGGGGTCCCGCTGGCCGAGTCGACCGCCGAGATGGAGCAGACCACTCCCACCGGCGCCGCCATCCTGGCGACCGTCGCCGAGAGTTTCGGCCCGTTGCCGGCGATGACCGTCGAGGCCATCGGCCTGGGCGCCGGCACGAGGGACCTGCCCGACCTCGGCAACATCCTCCGCCTCTTCATCGGCCAGGTCGCGTTGCCCGCCGGCGCGGACCGCGTCTGGGTCCTGGAGTCGAACCTCGACGACCTGCCCGGCGAGGTCGTCGGCTACGCGACGACGAAGCTGCTCGAGGCCGGCGCGCTGGACGCCTTCGTCACGCCGATCCTGATGAAGAAGAACCGGCCCGGCGTGATCGTCAGCGTGCTCTGCGACGAGGGCAAGATCCCGGCGATGGAGGAGGTCCTCTTCCGCGAGACGACCACGCTGGGCGTCCGCCGCTACCCGGTCAGCCGGCACAAGCTGAAGCGGCAGGCCACGAGCGTCGAGACGGCCTTCGGCCCGATCAAGGGGAAGCTCGGCTGGCTCGCCGACCGGCCGCCGACGTTCAGCCCCGAGTACGACGACTGCGCCCGCGTCGCCGCCGGGCGCGGCGTCCCGTTGCGCGAGGTCTACCAGGCCGCGCACGACGCCTACGCCCGTTCGCGCCCCGAGCCGGCCCACGAGCACGAGCCCCACGATCACGGGCACCAGCACGACCACGGCCACGATCACGGCCATCATCCTCACGACCACGGGCATTGATGCGTCAAGGAATCGCGCGGGCCGGCCCGCGTGGGACCAGGGAAGGACGACGATGTCGCAGACCTTGGAGCTCTTGGTGCTCTTGACGGCGCTCGGCCTGGTGGTCGGCGTCTCGGCGCTGGCCGGGGCGATCTGGGGCCAGGTGCACGGCTGGCCGAGGGCGCGGGCATTGCGGCTGGCCGAGGAGCTCGCCGAGCGCCTCAAGGCGCTGGAGGCCCGGCCCTCGCCGGCCGAGCCGATCCCTGCCCCGACGGTCCGGCACCGGGCCGACCCGCCGGCGCCGTCGGCGATCGCCGGGCCGATGCTGATCGAGGTCCCCGAGTTGCCCCGCGCCGCGGGCTCGGGCGGCGGCGCGGCCGCGGCGGAGCTGGCGGCGCGGTTCGGGACGATCTGGGCCCTGGCCGACGACGGCGCCTCGCCCGAGGTGATCGCCCGCCGGACCGGCCAGCCGATCGGCCAGGTCGAGCTGGTCCTCGGCCTCCGCCGGCAACTGTCGGTCGGGCCGAGGGAGCGGGGATGACATGACGACCCTCTCGACGGCCGACCTCGCCCTCCTGGAGCGGACCCGGTCGGCCGTCCTGAACGTGATGGTCGTCGCCGGCCTGGGCATCGCCGTCAGCGGCGTGGTCGTGGGCCGCCGCGTCGTCCGCGTCCCGGCCTGGCCGCGCCGCGAGGCCGAGGCGATCGGCGGCGGGGCGCTGGTCGCCCTGATCTTCGCCGGCTTCCTCGCCCGCCGCGTGCTCGGCGCGCGGGCCCGGCTCCGCGACCCGGCGACGCGCCCGGGCCGGTTCTATCGCGCCCACGTCCTCGGGGCGGCGCTCGGGGCGCTGGCGGTGCCGCTCGGGTTCGCGTACGGGTATTGGATCCGGCCCACCCTCGGCGCCGTCGCCCCGTTCTGGGTCGCCGCGCTGGCCCTCGGCGCCATCAATTTCCCCCGCGCCGTCGAGCTCGAAGGGCTCGACGACGGCCCGGGCCCGTCGCCATGAGCCCGACCCAGCGCCTGGTCCTCGGGGCCTATGCCGCGATCGTCGCCGCCTGGCCGATCCGGTTCGCGGTCGTCGCGTGGGTCTTCCGACGGCTCGACTACCTGACCCTCCGCTCGCCGCGCTACTCACAGCCCGACGCGCCCCTCGTCACGGCCATCATCCCGGCCAAGGACGAGGAGGACAAGCTGGCCGACTGCCTCGCGTCGGTCGTCGCACAAACGTATTCCAACCTGGAAATCATCGTCGTGGACGACCGCAGCGTCGACGGCACCGCGGCGATCGCCCGCCGGTTCGAGGCCGCCGACCCGCGCGTCCGGGTGGTCACGATCCGCGACCTGCCCGCCGGCTGGACGGGCAAGACGCACGCCTTGCACGTCGCCGCCGCGCAGGCGAAGGGGGATTGGCTCTGGTTCGTCGACGCCGACACGAGGCACCACCCCGACAGCCTGGCGATCGTCATGGAATACGCCCGCGTCCACGGCGCCGCGATGGCGAGCCTCCTGCCCGAGATGCGCTGCGAGACCTTCTGGGAGAAGCTCGTCCAGCCGCTGGCCGGCATCGTCCTGATGCGGTCGTATCCGCTCCACACGGCCAACGACCCGGCCCGCCGCCTGGCGTTCGCCAACGGCCAGTACATCCTCATCGAGCGCCCCGCGTACGAGGCCGCCGGGGGGCACGAGGCGGTGCGGGATAAATTCGTCGAAGATATTCACATGGCGTATCGAGTCAAGGCCCTCGGCCTGTCGAGCCGCACGGCGATCGGCACCGAGATCGGCTCCACGCGGATGTATACGACCCTCGGCCAGATCGTCCGCGGCTGGGGACGCATCCTCTACGACGCCCTCGGCCGACGGCCCTGGCCCCTGCTGGCCAAGGTGCTCGAGCCGCTCGTCTTCAGCCAGACCGGCGACCTCGCCCTGCTCGTCGCCCTGGGCCTGTTCGCCGCCGGCCGCGGCGGGGCGTTCGCGGGCTGGCTGCTGGGGTTGAGCCTCATTCATCAAGTGCTCAAGCAAGCTCTCCTTTATCGGATGTACCGCCTCAATTCGCCCCGGACCGCGCGTTACGCGCTGCTCTACCCGCTGGCCGGCCTGGTCACGGCCTGGCTCTGCCTGCGGGCCGTCGGCATGTGCCGGACCGGCCGCGTCACCTGGCGCGGGACCTCCTACGGCCCCGCCGCCGAGGGGGCAGGTTGATGCAGAATTCCTCACGCGAATCGTCCTCGGGTGCCACGGGTTCGGGTTCGAAACCGTGCACCCCGGCGACGCCCTCGGGGCA
>DASZMJ010000286.1:0-6885 GCA_035551935.1 Isosphaeraceae bacterium | reverse complement strand
TAAGGAGATCGGTCCACACGGCGGACCCTGCGGTCTTTTTTCCGCCGGTTCTCCGCTCGATTTCCAACTTAAGGGATGGGGAGGACGGCCCGGGAGGGGGATGGTCCGCCTCCCTGATGCCTCGATGGCATGATGGCAGACATTCCGGAGTTGCAATCGCGGTGACGATCGAGGTCGTGCAGATCCGGGCCGGGGAGTTGGCGAGGACGGCCGTCCCGTCGCGTCTCGCGAAACGGACCCAACGCGCCTCGGTGCAGCTCGGGGCGTACCGGGTTCACGCTCGCCCGATGTCGGCCGACCATTCCTCCCGAACCCGAAGCGCCAGCATGAACGCCTCTCCTCCCTCGATGGGCCGAACCGTCACGTCGCGGGTGGGAGGCCCATGCTGGCGCTTCGGGTTCGGGAAGAGGCCCGCGAGATCACTCCACCGATGCGGGGCCCAGAGTCACGATTGGGCCGTGGACCTGGGCAACCGGGGCCGACCCTGCAGGCCCTCGGCACCGGCGCGGAACGAACCGAACGGGGCATTGGCTAATCCAGGCGGAGCGTACCGGCGGTCCGGTCCGGCGCGGAACGAACCGCAGGTTCCCGGTCCATTGACCCCTCGCGCGGCCGGTCGAAGCGCCGTTCCCGGATCGCAGGTCTTCTGCTATAAGGCCGCGCCGGGCGCGGGGTTGCCCTGCCGGGGAAGGGGGTCGGGCGATGGCGGAGTCGAGGGCCAAGCGGGGCGCGAGGAAGACGGGGCCGGGGTGCGAGGCCTTGGAGGCGAGGACTCTGCTGGCGGCCTCGACGACGCCGGTGCCGGTGGCGGGGAGCCCGTCGTCGTACCAGAATTCGTATCAATACCGGAGTTACATGACGGCGATCGGCGCGCTGGACCAGTACACGACCGTCCTGGCGAAGATCGAGCACAGGTCGAAGGCGACGGCGGCGGAGTCGCTGGCGTTGCGGGACGACGCGAAGGCCAGCGGCGCGGCGATCGCGGCGGCCGGGGTCGACCCGAAGGTCGCGTCGGCGAAGGAGGCCACGATCTCGAGCCTGCTCGACTCGGCCCCGATCGACGGCTGGTTCACCGACCAGGGCTGGGCCGACGAGCGCACCAAGCTCGACAACCTCGTCGCGGGCCTGGGGGTCTCGGAAGACCTCGTCACCCGGACCATCGCCGACATGCGCGCCCTGGCCGACTCGGCGGGGGTCTCCAAGGGCGAGTTCTACCGCCTGTCGGTCTCGATCAACGCCTACAAGTCCTCGGAACACAACCTTTCCTATTATTACGGCTTGAACTACCTGAACAGCCTCCCCGACGCCCACGTCTTCTACACCCAGCACCTCACCGGCTTCGTGCAAGGGGGGAAGGCCCGGGCGCGGGCCGACCGGAAGCAGCTCGCCGACGACGAGCAGGCCCTCGTGGCCGCCTCGGGGGCGAATGCGACCCAGGCCGGGGCGCTGCGGGGGGGCATCCACCGGCTGCAACTGGCCGAGGCCCGGGCGACGAGCGGGGCGATCGACCAGCTCGACGCCGCCATCGGGTCGGCGTTCGCGGGTGGAGCCCCGACCGTCGCGGCCCTGTCGGCCTTGAAGGCCGAGGCCGGCACGATCCTGGCGAACTCCGGGGCCGCCGCGATCGCCCAGGCCGACGGGGCGATCTCCATGCTCGCCACCTTCGCCCACGCCGCCCAGGCCGCCTCGACGACGATCGACACGGTGCTGGTCGACGCCGCCCGGATCGTCGAGGAGGGGGCCGCCGGCCCCGCCAACCCGTACCTCGTCACCCCCTGAGCCTGGGACGTCGGGCCCCGATCCGGCCCGAAACAGCCGCCGCGTACGCTATGTATCTTCGGGGGGAGAGTCGAGGCGACTCGCCGCCGCCCGGAGGACCAACCATGCGCCGCCGACTGCTCCGATTCGCACCGCTCGCCGCGATCGCCTGCCTGGGCCCGGGGCCCGTCCGGGCCGAGGGTCCGTCGTACCATGGCGAAGTCGAGCCGATCGTCCGGCGACACTGCCAGGAATGCCACCGGCCGGGCCAGGTGGCGCCGTTCTCGCTCCTGACGTATGAACAGGTCCGGAAACGGGCCGACGACATCGCGACCGTGACCGAGGCCCGGACGATGCCTCCGTGGCACGCGTCGACGACCGAGGGGGGGCCATTCCGCGACGTCCGGGTCCTCTCCGAAGGCGAGATCAAGACGCTCGCCGATTGGGTCGAGGCCGGCTGCCCGGAGGGGGACCGATCGAAGGCGCCCCCGCCCCGGACCTTCGCCTCGGACTGGGCCCTCGGCGAGCCGGACCTGGTCCTGACGATGCCCGAGCCCTATGAGCTGGCGGCCGAGGGGAAGGACGAGCTGCGGGTCTTCGTCGTGCCGACGGGCCTCGCCGAAGGCAGGTGGGTCGCGGCGGTGGACTTCCGGCCGGGCAACCGGAAGGTCGTGCACCACGTCCTGGCCGCCTTCGACGCCACCGGCGCGGCCCGGAAGCGAGACGCGGCGGACCCGAAGCCGGGGTATGCGTCGCTGGCCGGGTTCGGCCTGCCGCCGACGGCGATGCTCGCGGGGATCGCCCGCGCCCAGGTCGGCGGCCTCGGCGGCTGGGCCCCCGGCAAGGCCCCGCACCCGTTGCCCGAGGGCGTCGGCCGGTACATCCCGTCGGGCGCCGATATCTTGATCCAGGCCCACTACCACCGCTCGGGCAAGGTCGAGCGCGACGCGACCTCGATCGGCCTGTACTTCGCGAAGACGCCCATCGACAAGGTCGTCCACCCCGGCGCGGTCGTCCCGCCGCGGCGGTCGATCCTGGCGCGGCCCGACCTCCACATCCCGGCCGGAGACCCGGCTTACGAGGTCCGCGGCTCGTTGACCGTCCGCGACGACTCGCACCTCTTCGCGATCGTCCCGCACATGCACTGGCTCGGCAAGGACTTCCGCCTCGACGCCATCCCCCCCGACGGGACCTCGCGGACACTGATCCGGGTCGACCGCTGGGACTTCAACTGGCAGGACACATATGAATTCCGCGAGCCCGTGGCCCTGCCGCGCGGGACGCGGATTGAGCTGATCGCCCACTTCGACAACTCGGCCGCCAACCCCGCCAACCCGAGCAAGCCCCCCGTCGCCGTCGGCTGGGGCGAGCAGACGACCGACGAGATGTGCATCGGCTTCCTCCAGATGACCCGCGACGCCGAGCACCTCGGCAACCGCCCCCCCGGCCGCTCCCCCTTGCCCGCCGGCCTCGACCGCGAGGGCGGATTGAATCGACCAAAATAGGATGAATCTTTGATAACAGAGAAGGCCGCGACCGCGGCCGGGTCATGGGTCCGTTCAGACGTCCGGCGGCGGCAGGCTGGCCATCATCAGGGAAAACGCATTCCAGAATTGCTGGTCGGCGACGGCCGAGGCTTGCCGGGCGGCGACCGAGCAACCGGGCGCGCGCCGGACCGACTGCCGACGACCCGCGGGCCGGCTCACCCCGGTGGTTTGGGCCGCGGTCGACGGGGGGGGCGGCTCGCCCCAGAGGCCGAGGCGTCCCGAACGAGCCTCGGCGGCGAGCCGGAGCAGGTCTGCCTCGCCCTCGGAGGAGGCCGTCGGCACGCCGAAGCCGCGGGCGACGACCTCGCGATTGATCCATAAGCCATCATCGACGCGACGGACTCGCGCCCGGCCGGCCGCGCGGTCGCCCGGCCCGAACTCGAGCGCCACCTCCCGATCGGCCGCGAGCGACCGCAGGAACCGGGTCGCTTCGAGCCGCCGTGACCGCCGTTCCCACGGCCCCGAGTCGACCTCCTCGACCCCTTCGAGCCGGACCCGACGCGCCTGGCCGTCGAGCCGGACGACCAGGGTGGTGCCGTCGGCCACGAACAGGACCGGCGACCGCGTCCGCTCGACGGCATCGCCCCCCCGCGCCCCGACGGCGAACAATGGCAGCGACAGGGCCGCCCAGAAGCCCGGCGCCGCCCTCCTCGCGAGGTTCATGCCCACCCTCCCGTGGTCGATCGGGCCCCCCGCGTCCTCCCTCGAAGGCCGGCCGTTGCGAGGCGTCCCTCCTCGATGGGTCGGGCCGAGGGGGCCTCGCCTGACATTGGGGCCGGCCGGATCAAGGCCCGGCGGGTGGGATCGCTCGCAAGGGGATCTCCTCGAAGGAGTCGGGCCCGAGCCGCCAGGCGCGGACCTCGGGTTCGGCCTCCAGCAGCGAGACGATGATCCGGGGCATCTCGCCCCAGTGGTTCTCGTCGAGGTCGACGCGGCTCGGCACGGCCCGCCAGCGCGGGTGCGAATGGTAGATCGCCAGGATCGCGCGGCCGTCCTCGCGGAGGGCGCGGTTGACTTCGATCACCTCGGCGCCATCGGCGTCGTACCGCGACTCGCTCGCCGCGACGTTCCGCAGCGGGTGGCACGACTCGACCCGCTCGCCGAGCCCCCCCAGCAGGCCGCACGCCTCGACCGGCGCCTCGCGTCGGCAATGCTCGACCATCGCCTCGAGGACGTCGGCCGGGACCACCATCGACCTGGGGTCCGGGTCGGTCATTCGGGGAACAGCGGGGTCGAGAGGTAGCGCTCGCCGAGGTCGGGCAGGACGACGACCATGAGCTTGCCGGCATGCTCGGGGCGGCGGGCCAAGGCCACGGCGGCGCTGGCCGCGGCGCCGCAGGAGATGCCGCAGAGCATCCCCTCCTCGCGGGCCAAGCGTCGCGCCATCTCGAACGCCTCCTCGTCGCGGACGGTCACGACCTCGTCGATGACATCCACGTTCAAGTTCTCCGGGATGAACCCCGCGCCGAGGCCCTGGATCTTGTGTGGGCCGGGCTTCATGGGGGCCCCCTCCCGCACCTGGGTGATCACCGGCGAGGTGACCGGCTCGACGGCGACGACGTGCAAGGACGGCCTGCGGGCCTTCAGGACCTCGCCGCAGCCGGTGATCGTGCCGCCGGTGCCGACGCCGCAGACGAGGATGTCGACCTTGCCCTCGGTGTCGCGCCAGATCTCCTCGGCGGTCGTCCGCCGGTGGACCTCGGGGTTGGCCGGGTTCTTGAACTGCTGCGGCATGTAGGCGTCGGGGTTGCCGGCGACGATCTCCTCGGCCTTCCGCACGGCGCCCGGCATCCCCTCGGTCGCCGGGGTCAGGACGATCTCGGCGCCGAAGGCCTTGAGCAGCCGGCGGCGCTCGAGGCTCATGCTCTCGGGCATCGTCACCATCAGCCGATAGCCCCTGGCGGCGCAGGTGAAGGCCAGGCCGATGCCGGTGTTGCCGCTGGTCGGCTCGACGATCAAGGTCTTGGGCCCGATCTTGCCCTCGGCCTCGGCCGCGTCGATCATCGCCACGCCGATCCGGTCCTTGACCGACCAGAGCGGGTTGAAGTTCTCGAGCTTGGCCACGACCTCCGCGGCGCAGCCGGCCGCGACCCGCCGCAGTCGGATCAACGGCGTGTTGCCGATCGTCTGCGTGATGTCGTCGTAGATCCTCCCGCGGCCCTTCGTGGCGATCGCCATCCCTCGACCCTCCTTCCGCCCCCGACTCCCGACGCCCCGCCCCCGCGGGGTGCCAAGCTCGTACTATAGACCCCGGCTCCCGGCCCGACAAGCCGGGCCCGTGATCGCTCACCGCCCGCGGTTGACGGCGACGGCCCCCTTCGGCTAGAATCCCTCCACTGCCGATGATTGACGGGGCGTAGCTCAGCTTGGCTAGAGCGCACGGTTCGGGTCCGTGAGGTCGGAGGTTCAAATCCTCTCGCCCCGACTTTGATAAAACAGAAAGCCCTTCGGCCCAGAAAGTCAAAGGGCTTTTGTGCTTGATTTACCGACTCTTTTCGTACGTCGAGCCGAGTTCAATCCGCTCCGATCTGGAATAGGGGTTTGCCGTAACCCACGGCGGATTTTACTCTTTCGACGGTTCAAACGGCTTGGACGTACTCGCCGATTCATTGGTGGCAAGATAAAATCACCCGCCAGTAAGCCTGAAGCTTCATCGCTGCTTCATCGTTGCGGCGGTTCCATCGCCTCTCAATGAACGCGCCTGAGGGTGCGCTGCTCGAAACGCACGTCACCGAGTTCGACGTCACCGGCACGCCGATGAAGGCCTGGGCGCTGGTCGAGCCGCAAGGCGTCGAGGACGATGGCCAGTTAAAGGGCTGGATCGAGAGGGCGTGGAAGTTCGTGGGGACGCTGCCGGGAAAGCAGGGTCGCACGAGGCCCCGTTGAGACTGTTCTTCGAAGAAAGAGAAAGCCACGGTGGATCGACTTCAACACATTCAAGAACGCCTCATGTCGCAAAAGGCTGCACTGCTGAACCATCCCATCTACCAGGAGATCGACCGGCTGGACTCGCTGCGCCTGTTCATGGAACACCACGCCTTCGCCGTGTGGGATTTCATGTCCTTGCTCAAGGCCCTGCAACGGCGGCTTTGCTGCGTCGAAGTCCCGTGGCTGCCCGCCGCTGACCCCCTCGGCAGTCGGCTCGTCAACGAGATCGTGCTGGCCGAGGAAAGTGACGACGACGGGCGGGGTGGGTTTGCCAGCCATTTCGACCTCTACCACCGGGCGATGACCCGCTGCGGGGCGGACAGCGCCCCCATCGACGGCTTCCTGGGAGAACTCCGTCAAGGCAAGCCAGTCTCAGCCGCCCTCGAATCGGTCGGCATAGCCGAATGCGTCAGCCGTTTCGTCCGACAGACCTTCCACGTCATCGACGGCGGCAACCTCTGTGCCATCGCCTCGGCGTTCACGTTCGGTCGGGAAGACTTGTTGCCCGCCGTTTTTCAGCGCATCGTGGACGAGTTGAACGTGGCAGCGGGCGGCGGGCTGGAGGACTTCAAGTATTACCTGGAGCGGCACATCGGCTTGGATGGGCAGGAGCATGGCCCGATGGCCAATCGGCTCCTCCTGTCCCTCTGCG
>DASZMJ010000285.1:0-4048 GCA_035551935.1 Isosphaeraceae bacterium | reverse complement strand
GCGGACGTCTCATGTGGAAGAAGCCGGGGGAGTCGGAGTTCCGCATCTTCCGGCCAGACATGTGACACCTAACCTCACCCAGAGAGATCGGCGAAGGGAATCGATCCTCCATCAAATGGATGAAGTCCCGGAAAGTACAGTATGACGACACCTGACCCCGATGCCGAGCCGGAGTCGCCGACGCTCCACGTCTACGCCGACCCCGAGCCGGAGCTGGAGGACGAGCCCGAGGACGAGGGCGACGCCGAGCCGGTGTACGTCGAGGCCGAGGAGGACGACGACCCCGCCGTCATCCCCGTGCTCACCGAGGAGATCCTGGCGAAGATGTTCGCCAACCTGATGTCGCACGGCATGTCGATCGAGGACATGGCCGGCTGAGGTTCATCACCGAGCCCGAGCCGCGGGGCCGGTCGCATCCTCCGGGATGTGGCCGGCCCGCTTGCATTTCTGGGCCGAGTTCTGCCCTATCGCGATCAGCTTCCTCTCGTAGGCGACCCCGAATAGGAACGAGGCCAGCACGGCGGCGAAGTTATGGCCGAGGGTATAGCCCGTCCACGGGATGGACAGATAGTCTGACATGGGTGCCTCCCCGACCAACATAGGGAGCGAATCCGGTGGACGGACTTCATGGGACTGTGTTGGGACTTAGTCGGGCCGGATGCGCGCCGACGGGGCGGCACGGCCCGCGGCCCGAAGTCCATCGCGTTCCACGAGTTCCTTCACGCTCAACTCAATCCAAAGACGTTGGTTGTTCTGGTTGGTCTTACTGCTACGCGCGGCCGACGCACGAGTTCCTCGGCTGGGACGCCGGCCTCGACTTCGAGACCAAGATCCTCGTCAAGGAAGACGCGCCCGAGTTGTTCCGCGAGTTCCTCAACCGCGAGCGGTGGCAGGTCGAGCCGATCGCGATGTCGGGCGTGACCGACTGCTACCAGCCCGGCGAGCGACGATTCCGCCTCACCCGGCGCTGCCTCGAAGTGGCGGCCGAGGCGCGGCAGCCGATCACGATCATCACGAAGAACGCGCTGGTCCTCCGCGACCTCGACATCCTCCGCGAGCTGGCCGCCGCGAACCTGATCCACGTCAACGTCAGCATCACGACGCTCGACGGCGAGCTGGCCCGGTCGATGGAGCCTCGGACGAGCACCCCGGCGGCGCGGCTGCGGGCGGTCCGATGGCTCGCCGATGCCGGGGTCCCGGTGCGAGTGCTGGTCGCGCCGGTGATCCCCGGCCTGACCGACGACGAGATCCCGGCCATCCTGGAAGCGAGCAAGGAGGCCGGCGCGCGGCACGCGGCCTACACGATGCTCCGGCTCCCGCTGTCGGTCGGGCCGGTCTTCTGGGAGTGGCTCGAACGGTCGTTCCCCGACCGCCTCGATCGCGTCCGACGTCGGGTCCTGGAGGCGCGCGGGGGCAAGTTCAACGAGTCGACGTTCGGCAGCCGGATGGTCGGCACCGGCGACGTGGCCCGTCGCATCAGGGACCTCTTCCGCCTCTTCCGCGCCCGGCACGGCCTCGATATCGACCTCCCGCCGCTCGACGGCACGAGCTTCCGCCCCCCTCGGCCGACTTCGGGCCAGTTGCGACTCTTCTGATGACGCTCGAACTGCTCGTCCTCGACGGCCCGTATGCCATCGCCCGCCTCGGCCCCGAGGAGCCGACGCCGATCTGGGCGACCGGGGGAGGGTTCGTCTCCGTCACGAGGACGGGTGACGAGCTTTCCATCATCTGCGAGGAGGGCGCGGTCCCCGAGGGAGTGCGTTGCGAGCGCGGCTGGCGGGCGTTGCGAGTGGCCGGGACCCTGGATTTCTCCGCGGTCGGAATCCTGGCGAGGCTCGCCGGGCCGCTCGCCGTGGCGGGCGTCGCGATCTGCGTCGTATCGACGTTCGACACCGATTACCTGCTCGTCCGCGCAAGCGACCTCGACCGCGCCGTCGCCGCGCTCCGGGCGGCTGGGTCCTCGATCCGCGAAGAATAGCCGATCACCACTTGTCGATCGGTCCCGAGGGGACGGGGATCTTCGAGTCGAAGACGCCGGGCAGGGGGCCGATCGGGCCGGCGGCGCGGATGAGCGAGAGGGTGTCGCGGAAGGTCGCGGCGCTGGGGAGGTTGATGAGCCGTTGCGCCAGCGCCCTGGGCGGCCGGGTGGCGTGGCTGTACCACTTGACGAGCTTGCGGAATTGGAGGCAGGCGATCCGCTCGCCGCGGGTGGCGACGAGCCGCTCGAAGTGCCGCTCCATCAGGTCGAGCCGCTCCTCGAAGGTCGCGTCGGGGCCGGGCGTGCCGTGCTCGGCCCAGCGCGAGAGCTGGCGGAAGAGGAACGGGTTGGCGAGCGCACCCCGGCCGATGGAGACGGCGGCGCAGCCGGTCGCGCGGAACATCGCCGCGGCCTCGTCGATCGTGCGGACGTCGCCGTTGCCGACGACCGGCATGCGATCGACCGCCTCGACCACCGCGCGGATGCCGTCGCGATTGACCGCGCCCCGGAACCCCTGCTCCCTCGTCCGGCCGTGGACGATCACCGCGGCCGCCCCGACCCGCTCGAACGACCGGGCCAGCTCGGGGGCCGTGAGCAGGTCGTCGTCCCAGCCCAGCCGCATCTTGACCGTCACCGGCACGGCCACCGCGTCGACCACCGCCGCCACGAGCCCCGTCGCCGAGACGACGTCGCACATCAAGGCCGACCCGCCCCCGCTCCGCACGACCTTGCGGACGGGACACCCCATGTTGATGTCCACCAACGTCGCCCCGAGCTCGACCACCCGCCGCGCCGCGGCGCGCATCTCGTCGGGGACGTGGCCGTAGAGCTGCACGGCGACCGGCCGGTCGTCGGGGCAGGTCGCGGCCAGGTCGAACGACTTCGGCCGATTCTCCAGGATCGACCGCGCGTTGACCAGGTCCGTCGTCGCCAGCCCGAGCCCCCCGCGCTCGCGGATCGCCAGCCGGAACGCCAAACTCGTATACCCCGCCAACGGCGCCAGGAAGAACCGCGACGGCATCGCCACCCCGCCGATCGCCAGCGGCTCGCGCACGATCGGCGGGGGAGTCGGCCAGGGGTGGTCGTCGATCCGGGTGGTCGTCGCGTCGAGCATGAGGCTATTCTAATCGGGGGAGGGGATGGGAGGCTATCCGCAGATGACGCAGATGGAAGAAGACGAAGAAAATTGATAGATGCATTTATCATTTATTCTTTTATACTTATCATATTTCTCATCAGCGTCATCTGCGGATAGCCTCCCTCCCGGTCTTCTCCGAGGTCTCCCATGCGCGCCGACGTCGAGGCCGAGTGGCACGTCCTGACGACGCCGGCCGGCCGCGCGCTGCTGCACGAGGCGGGACACGTCGAGCGGCCGGGGCCGGCGGACCTGACGCGATGGCGGCGCGGAGCGACGGCGGCGGTCGTCGCGGCGGCGGTGCGATTGGCGGAGTGCCGGCGGCGGGGGCGGGCGAAGTTCGCCAGGGCCGAGCGGATGTGGCTCGAGCCGACGGGGCTGGAGCAGGCGACGGCCGAGGCCGTGGCGCGGCACAAGGCGGCTCGATTCGACGGCGCCGAGGTCTTCGACCTCTGCTGCGGCATCGGCGGCGACGGCCTCGCCCTGGCCGGCGTCGCGCGCCGCGTGGTGGCGGTCGACCGCGACGAGGGGATGACGCGGCGGGCGAGCTGGAACGCCGAGGTCTACGAGGTCGCCGACCGTCTCGAAACGACGGTCGCGGCGGCCGAATCGGTCGCCCTCCCGCCGACGGCCCTCGTCCACATCGACCCCGATCGCCGCGCCGGCGCCGGACCGCGGGCTCGGAAGATCGCCCAGTATCAACCAAATTTGGAATATCTCAATCATTTGATGAAAACGGCGCCCGGTGGCGCGATCAAGCTCGGGCCGGCGAGCGATTTCGAGGCGCATTTCGGCCGCGAGGGGGTCGAGACCGAGCTGGTGAGCCTGGGGGGCGAGTGCAAGGAGGCGACGGCCTGGTTCGGCTCGCTCGCGACGTGCCGGCGGCGGGCGACGACGCTCCCCTCGGGTGCCTCGTGGACCGACCGCGACGGGCC
>DASZMJ010000284.1:0-2662 GCA_035551935.1 Isosphaeraceae bacterium | reverse complement strand
CGTCGAGTCCGCGACGACGCACCAACCGTTCGACCCGATGGTGCGGCGTCGCGGACTCGACGCACCCAACACGGCTACTCGGCGGGCTCGCCCCTTCGTTGTGAACGAAAGCGGATGAAGCCCCGGCCCTTCGGTTCGTTCCGCGCCGGCGCCTCGGTGTCCTCAAGATTCCCCCAGAGACCCCAGGGCCCCGTGGGTTCGTTTGGTCGCGCCGGGGCCCGTGCCCGAAGTGGCTTTGTTTCGCGCCGTCGCGGGCGACCGGCAGACCTTGCCTGTCCTCCCCAGGCCCCCGTGGGTTCGTTCGGTCGCGGCTGAAGTGGGTTCGTTCCGCGCCGGCATACCCGACATCGGCCCGACGTCCGACAGGCACCCATCGTACCTCAAAAACTTCCCAATTTCTCCAAGTTTGGGTTCGTTCGGATAAACGGGGCATCCGGCGCGAAGTGGCTTTGTTTCGTGTCGCGGCCGCGAGTCGGCAAGCTCCGCCCAGAGGCCCCAATGCCCCGTTGGGTTCGTTTTTTCGCCGGGACGGGCGCGAAGTGGCTTTGTTTCGCGCGCCGACCCGGCCCGGCCCCCGAGGACCGAGGACGACCCGGCTCCCGGCCGACGTACTTGGTCCCGTCACCTTCGCCGCGCGGCCCCGCGCCGCCGCGCCCCGTTGTGAGCGCAACCGCACCGTGGGTTCGTTCGGCGCCGGGCAATGACAGCGGCGACGGCGTCATCGGAAAACCGTTCCCCTCTCGACCCCAGGCCCGCGCGGGGCGCGCACTCCGCCCCTCCCGAACGCGGTTGTCCTCTCCCTCAGTTGGAAAAAGCGGCCGGAACCGGCGGACTTTTTCCAGGAATCTGGCCGAGGTCGGGTCGAGGGCTGAGCGCGGGTGGCCCCGGTTGCTCGCAACTATCCCTTTCAACATTTACGGGGGATCGCGTAAGCTCTTGTGCTCGAACGCCATGGGACACGAGCACGGAGACGCAACGATGCCCGACGGAGCCCGGATCGAGACCGCCATCGAGGTCAGCCCGCTGAGCGTCCTGGCCCGCGGCGTCCTGGAGTGGGCCTGCCCGCATGCCTTCTTCGAGCAGACCTTCGACCGCGAGTGCCGGCCCCGCCAGTGGAACCGCGAGCTGACGATCTCGGCCATCGCCTGGCTGATGCTCCAGGTCGTCGCCGGCGTCCGCCGCAGCGTCTTCGCCGCCTTCCAGGCCGATCGGGCGGCCGCGGCCCCGACGATCCTCGCCACCGCCGCGGCCCTCTACGCCAAGTACGGCCGAATCGACCCCCGCTATACCGCGGCGGTCGTCCGCGCGTCGGTCCGGCGGATGCACGACCTGTTGACCGCCGCGGGGGTCGGGCCGCTGGCCGGCTGGGAGGGCTATCGGGTCACGATCCTCGACGGCACCGACCTCGGCGGCACCGAGCATCGCCTCCGGCCGCTGCGGCGGACCCGGGCCGCCGGCCTGCCGGGGCGGTTCGTGGTCGCCTACGACCCGGCCACCGGCCCGGTCGTCGACGCGGCCGCCGGCGAGGACGCCTACACCTCCGAGCGCGAGCGGGCCCGGCCGATCCTCGCCGCGGCGGAGCCCGGCCAGTCGTTCGTGGCCGATCGCCACTCCTGCACGACCGAGATCCTCCTCGCCATCCTCGATGCCCGGGCCCACTTCGTCATCCGCGAGCAGAGCAACGACCTGCGGTGGCGGCCCCTGGAGGAGCCGCGGGCCATCGGCCGGGCCGAGGGGGGCGCCGTCGCCGAGCAGGCCATCGCGGTCGAGGACACCGAGACCGGCGAGGTGCGGCGGCTGCGGCGGATCATCCTGACGCTCGACGCGCCGACCGCCGCGGGGGAGACGACGATCGTCCTGCTGAGCGACCTGTGGGACGTCGCCGCGGCGCGGCTCTGCGCCCTGTACCGCGAGCGTTGGACGATCGAGTGCCACTTGGCCCTGGTCAAGGTGGTGCTCCGCGGCGAGGTCGAGACGCTGGGCCGGCCCCGCGCGGCGCTGTTGGCGATGGGCCTGGCGCCGGTGGCGGCCAATGCGCCGGCGGTGGTCAAGCAGGCGGTGCGGGTCACGCACGGCGCCGCCGAGTTCGAGAAGCTCTCGGGCTCCTACCCGGCTGACGAGGTGGCCGGCGGCGACCGCGCCGTCGACGTGCTGGTAGCCGCGGCGGAGTGGCGGGCGTTGGGGACGGCGCCGGCGGGCCGATCCTGGCGGTGGTGCCTGGAGGTCGCGGCGCGGGTGCGGACCGGTGGCCTGCACAAGCACCCCCGCGGCCCGAAGCGCCAGGGCCAGCGCAGACTACACCCAGTTCATGTTGAGACCGGGAGTTTGGCCTCATACGCCGGGTCGAGCTCGAACTCGGGCCAGAGCCGATCGACCACCGCCACGGGGTCCGCGTCGATCCGCGCGCCGAACTGCTGGCACGCCACCCGCAACGCCGCCAGGCGGGCGTGGCAATGGCCCCGCGTCACCCCCTCGCGCATCCGATCCCAGAGCCGCTCGATCGGGTTCAGGTCGGGGCTCTTAGTAGTTACGCGGTGCCTGGTAGGACGTATAGCGGCCGTGTGACGTATCCCCGCACGGCCTCGCGGATGATCCGTGCCTCGGCCTCGGCCCAGCTGACCCCGGCCCTATAGCGATGCCACTCCAGCCGCAGCGACGCCCG
>DASZMJ010000283.1:0-8397 GCA_035551935.1 Isosphaeraceae bacterium | reverse complement strand
GTCAACCGGCTCGGCTCGCACCTGATCGAGCTCTACAGCCACCGGCTCGTCATCGGCGCCGAGCAGTATCGTCGCCTCACCCGGCGCGGGGCGCGGTCGGTCGGCACGGTCGAGGCGGAGGTCGGCCCGCTCCGGGTCGCGGTGGCCGGGGCGAAGGGGGTCGGCCGCAAGGCGTTGATCGAGGCGCTCGACCGCGCCCGCAAGCGGGACCTGGGCCCGGTCCGCGCCCGATTGGAGGCGGCCGGCCTGGACGTGGAGTTCGCCGACCGCCTGGCGACGATCGATTGGGTCGAGGTGTCCGCCTACACCGTCACCTCCGCCGTCGAGTCGGCCCGCGACCGCGCCACCCGCCGCGCCGCGGTCGCCGACGCGGTCGAGGCCGACCTTCTCGTCCTGGCCGTCGACGTGGCCAGCCCCGACATCGCCGCCGACCTGAAGTTCGTCGAAGCCTGGCAGCAGTGGTACCGCGACCACCCCGGCCTCGAGGCGCCGCCGGTGCTCGTCGTGGTCGTCGGCGCCGACCGGCCCGAGCTCGGCGGCCCGTGGAAGCCGCCGCACGACTGGGCCCGCGGCCAGGGTGCCCGCGAGTCGGCCGTCCGGGCCCGGGTCGACACGCTCCGCGCCGCCTTGCCGGCGCCCGGGTTCGCCGAGGTCGCCGTCGCCGGCCTCGGCCGCGGGCCGGGGTCGCATCCCGACGGGCAAAACGGCAACGAGTTGACCGAGCACGGCGTCGCCGAGTCGGTCCTGCCCGCCCTGGCCCTGCTCCTGCACCGCGCCGAGCGCGTCGCCGTGATCCGCCACCTCCACGACCTCTCCGCCCGCTCCAAGGCCCGCCGCCTCATCTCCCAGCTCGGCAAACAAGGGAGACGGCTCTGGGCGAACCGGCTCGCAAAGAAGTAGGGCAGGGCTTGCCCTGCCTCTCCGCCGCTCGCGATCGAAGAGGCAGGGCAAGCCCTGCCCTACGAAGAGCCGTTCGGCACGTTCTTGGCACTGGGCTTGCAAGCAGAGCACGCGTCCGGCCCGGCGCCGGGACGGGGGCACAACGAACCGCCCAACGGGGAGCGGACCGTGGCGAGCGTCAACGCGACGAAGGACGAGGTCGACGAGATCCGACGCCGGATGGCCCAGATCCGGCGCGAGCTGCACGAGGACGTCCAGACGGTCGTGGCCGGGGCCGAGGCCGCCACCGACTGGAGGCGGTACGTGCGGCTCTACCCCTGGACCTGCCTGGGGGCCGCGGTCGCGATCGGCTTCCTGGTCGTGCCCAAGAAGCGGCGGCAGGTCGTCGAGCGCGTGACCGTCGCGCCGACGGCCGAGGCCGCGACGGCCGCGAAGGAGGAGGTCAAGACGGAGCGCAAGGCCGGCCTCATCGGCGCGGCCTTCGGCATGCTCGTCCCGGTCGTGACCCGGGCCTTGCAGAGCTACGCGGCGCAATACGTCGAGAACTGGATCGCGCAACAGGCCGCGGCGGGCATGGCCTTCGGGCCGCAGCCGACCCCGCCGCCGCCCCCAACCGGCCCGAGGCCCAGGCCGGGCATGGGCGGGCGTCCTTGAACCACGAGGGGAGGGTCGAGCGATGGCCGATCGCATGCAGGACCTCCAGGCGATGCTCTCCGGGCCGCAGGCCGAACAGCTCAAGGAGCGCGCCCTCGACGCCGCGGCGGCGGCCCGCGAGGGGCTGACCGTCGGGGCGCGCCGGGTCCGCGCGTACGTGACCGAACAACCCGCGCGGGCCCTGGGCATCGCGCTCGGCATGGGGGTGGTCCTGGGATGGCTGATCAAGCGACGGTGAACGTCGGCAACGGCCGAGGGGTCCCGATCAACGCCCCGACCGAGGCCGTCGTCGGCGGCGTGGCCGACTTCGGCAACGACCTGGCGACGCTCGTCGAGCTCCAGGCCAAGCTCATCGCCATCGACCTGAAGGTGGCCGTCGACCGCGCCACGATGCCGCTGGTCGTCGCCGCCGTCGGCGCGGTCCTGGCGCTGGGGGCCCTGCCGGTCGTCCTCCTGGGCGTCGCCGAGTTGCTCGTCCAGTACGCCGGGCTCCCCCGCGGCTGGGCGTACCTGCTCGTCGGCGGCCTCGCGATCGTGCTGGCCGCCGTCGCCGCCTGGCTCATGCTGCCCCGGCTCAAGGCCAGCCTCGAGAGCTTCCGCCGCTCGCGCGAGGAATTGACCCGGAATGTCTCCTGGATCCGCACCGTCCTCGTCCGGAGCGGCAAGCTCCGGCCCAGGCGGTGAGGGCGGCCTGGCGAAGGACAAGAGGACAGAGGGCAGAAAGGCAAATGGCCTGTTGCCCTCCGCCCTTCGCCCTCCAGATCGGTCCGTCGGGTGGCACGCCCTGCAAGGGCGTGGTCCGCGGCCCGGCCATGCCCTGTAAGGGCGTGCCACCCACCGCGGACCGCCTTGGCATGGCCCAAGTTCAGGGCTGGCGGACGACGTCGGCGACGACCTCGCCGACCTCCTGGACGCGGAGCCAGGGGACGAGGTCGGCCCAGGCGATGACGCCGAGGAGCTGGCCGGTGCCGTCGACGACCAGGAGCCGGCGCACCCCCTCGTTGCCGAGCGTCCCGCGGATCGTCTCGAGGCTGGCGTCGGGCCGGACCGTCACGATCTGGGTCGACATCAGCTCGGAGACCGGCCGGCTGGCCAGGTCGGGGTAGTCGGCGACGGCCAGGGCCACGTCGCGGTCGGTCAGGACCCCGAGGGCCTCCCCCGCCTCGACGATCGGCACCAGCCCGCAGTCGGCGTCCCGGAAGACCAGGACCGCCTCCAGCACCGAGCTGTGCGGCGAGCAGGTCCGCGGGGCGGCGGTCATCACGTCGGCGGCCGTCAAGGTCCTCGGCGCGGGCATGGGTTCGGGCTCCGTTGCGATGGTCGTCGAGGGTCGGGCGTCGACCCCCCTCGACAACCACCGAAGCAAGTCCCGCGCCGACGTCGAGATCAGTTCGACTTGAACGGGTATTTGTCGATCGTGTACTGGCTGATCTTGCCCGAGATGCTCCGCCGCGAGAGGCCGCAGAGCTCGGCGCAGCGGCCGACGTTGCCGCGGCTCTTCTCGAGGGCCTTGAGGATGTACTCGCGCTCGATGTCCTCGGTGGCGAGCTTCAGGTAATAGGGCAGGGGGTGCTTCAGGTCGATCTCGAACCGGGGGCGGACCTCGCGTTGGCCGCTGGCGAGGCTCGGCGGCAGGTTCTCGGGGCCGATCGTGTCGCCGACGGTCGTCACCGAGGCCCGCTCGATGGCGTTCTCCAGCTCGCGGATGTTGCCCGGCCAGCGATAGGCCAGCAGCCGCTCCATCGCCTCGGGGGCCACCTTCTTCGGCGGCTCGTTGGGCCGGGCGTACTTGGTCAGGAAGTGCGTGACCAAGAGCGGGATGTCCTCGGGCCGGTCGCGCAACGGGGGCACGTCGATCTTGATGACGTTGAGCCGGTAGAAGAGGTCCTCGCGGAACCGGCCCTCCTTGACCTCCTGCTCCAAGCTCTTGTTGGTCGCGGCGACGACCCGCACGTCCACCTCGATGCTCTCGTGGCCGCCGACGCGCTCGAACCGCTTCTCCTGGAGCACGCGGAGGAGCTTCGCCTGCATCGCCTGCGAGATGTCGCCGATCTCGTCGAGGAAGATCGTCCCCTTGTCGGCCAGCTCGAACCGCCCCTTGCGGCGGGCCTCGGCCGAGGTGAACGAGCCCTTCTCGTGGCCGAACAGCTCGCTCTCCAGGAGGTTCTCGGGCAACGCGGCGCAGTTGACGGCGATGAGACTCCCCTCGCGGTCCTCGCTGGTGAAGTGGACGGCCCGCGCGATCAGCTCCTTGCCCGTGCCCGTCTCCCCCTCGATCAGGACCGTGCTCTTGGTCCCGGCGATGTGCCGCACCAGCTCGAAGATCTGGTGCATGCGCTTGTTCTTGCTCAGGATGTTGTGGAAGCTGTAGTTCTCCTTCAACTGCTGGCGGAGTTTCAGGACCTCGTCCTGGAGCTCGCGCCCTTTGAGGGCGCGGTCCATGACGATCTTCAGATAGGTTGGGTCGATCGGCTTGGTCAGGAAGTCGAAGGCCCCCAGGCGGACCGCCTCGACGGCCCGGTCGATCGAGCCATACGCCGTCGTCACGATGACCGTCACCGGCATCCGCCGCTGGTTGATCTCGCGGATCAGCTCCATCCCCCCCATGCCCGGCATCCGCAGGTCGGTGATCAGGATGCTGAAGTCCCCCGCCGACAGCGCCGAGAGGGCGTCCTGGCCGTTGGTCACCGCCTCGACGCTCACCTCGTCGGACTCGAGCAGCTTCCGCAACTGGGTGGTATTGAAGTGGTCGTCGTCGACGAGCAGCAGTTTCTTGCGCATTTGTGGGTCCTCGACCCATGGGTTATGCTCGTTGCCGGGCCCAATGCCGCGCGAGAGTGTTCTCGCCTTCGAGAAAATCCGATTTCAGCGCGAAAGTCAATGCTCGTTCGGTCCAGTTCGGCGCCCTCGGGAACCAATCGACCCCTGGGTCGGCAAGTCCATTCCATCCCATCGGTTGTTCACTGCGCGGGACGTCGCGGTTCCGTGCCGATTTCCGGCACTGAAATTGCAGTAAAGACCCGGATCGATTCCATTTTCGGACCTCGGGGAGACCAGGGCGATGGCGGATGCGACGCGCTCGATGTTTCCTGGTGACATGCAGCACGCGACCGAGGGCCGGGCGGGGGGGCCGTTGGCCGGCGTCGTCGACGAGACGTTGGAATCGTGGCGCCGCCTGGCCCGCGAGCGGCCGATGACCGCGGCGCTCTGGGCGCTGGGCATCGGGATCGTCCTTGGGTGGAGGCTCCGAGGTTGACCGCCCTCCTCCGCTCTTCCCCTCCCACAGCGACCCCGAGCGAGGTCCCGAGTCGCCCCATGGCCACGACACTCCCGCCGCGATTCCTGTCGTTGGTCGTCCACGACCTGCGCACGCCGTTGAACGTCATCGGCCTGACCACCAGCATCCTTGAGCCGATGGCCGGGGCGAACCCCGAGCTGGGGGAAGAGGTCGGGATCATCCGCGAGAACGTCGCTCAGATCGAGCGGATGCTCGCGCACCTGAGCGACTTCTGCCGGCTCGGCGACGACGCGATCGCGCTGTCGGCCGAGCCGTTCGACCCCCGCCGGCTCGCCGAGGAGGTCATCGACGAGGTGGCGTCGAAGGCCCCCAGCCGACCCCGGCCCCGGGTGGAGCACCGGCCCGGCTGTCCCGATCGGGTCGTGCTCGACCCGTCGCGGGCCCGGCAGGCCCTGAAACACGCCCTGGCCAACGCCCTGGCCGCCGCCGCCGACGACCCGGTCCGCGTCGAGCTCGACGGCCGCGACGGCCGCTGGCTGACCCGCGTCGTGGTCGACCGCCCGCCGCCGGCGACCGTCCGGAGCACCCCGTTGCGGCCCGACGGCGTCGAGCGCCTCTTCGGCACGCCGCAGGACCGACTCGGCCTGGAGCTGGCCATCGTCGCGCGGATCTCCGAGCTGCTCGGCGGCACCGCCGGGCTCGACGCCGCCGCCGGCCGCACCGCGATCGTCCTGGACTGGCCGACCCACCTCCAACCCACGATGGACCCGCACCGATGACCGCGACCGTCGCCCGCGACTGGATCGACGCCGAGTTCTCCAGGGGCATCGACGCCGAGCGGGGCATGGCCGAGGAGGCCAGGGCCCGCGGCGAGAGCCCGCCCGACCCCGCGCTCGGGGTCCTCTACCACGAGATCGCCGCCGCCGACGAGCGGCACCAGGCCATCGTCGAGACGATCGCGACCCGCTACGGCCACACCCCGTCGCGTACTACGGGCGGGGGCATCGGCGAGACGATCGCCCGGCTCAAGAACAAGGTCGCCCACTCCGTCTCCGGCGCCGACGCCCTCCACGACCTGGCCGGTGACCTCGCCGCCAAGGCCAACGCGATCCACTGGTACGTCGCCTGGTCGGCCGCCTTCGCCGCCCTCGGCGACGCCGAGAGCGCCCGCGAGCTCTCCGCCGTCCTCACCGAGGAACAGGCCCACCGCGACGCCCTCCAGCAGTGGCTCAACCGCCTCGTCGAGCGCGGCGCGCGGGGCGAGACGGACGTGGCGAAGGCGTAGCGTCTTTCCCGCTCTGCCGGGGCAGGCACGCTCCGCGTGCCGTCGGCCTTAACCCCAGAACCTTGTGGGCGGGCGGACGGCACGCGGAGCGTGCCTGCCCCGGCAGAGGGCAGGCTTGATCACGCCTCCGCCGACTCGTGCCGACCCAGCGGCGAGTCCGGGTCGAGTCGGTCGCGGCCGGACTCCTCATCGTCCCCTTGCCGCTCCATGACGGGCTTGACGGCCTCGCCGTATTCCTCGACGAGGACGCCGCCGAGCCAGGCGGTGTAGAGCGAGAGGCCGCCGCCGGCCAGGGCGAGCAAACGGGCCGTGAGCCGTGGGCGACGGCCGGCGCCGTGGTCGAGCGATCGGAGCACGTAGCTGGCCCCCAGCAGCGCCGTGGCGACGCCGTTGCCGATGCCGTGCGTGGTGGCGACGGGGCGGCTCGGGCGATCCCGGGGGATGAACGAGTAATCGCGCAGGCCGGTCACCGCCGCGCCGACGGCGCCGACGAGGCCGATGCCCAGGCCCAATCGGGCCGCGTCGTCGTACGCCTCGCCGCCGGTCAGCATGCCGAGCACGTCGCAGGTGTTGCTGACGACGACCGCCCCCAATGGCAACGCGACGATCGCCGGGTGCGGGCTGTGGCCGAGGGCCTCCTCGACCTTGTCGATCCACGGCTCGACGGGCCTGATGGCGGCCTCGATGGTGCGGTTCGTATCCATCTGGGGTGCTCGTCCGGGTCGGAAGGTTGGGCGGATCGGCCGGTCTCATTGCGGTTTGGCGCGGGTCGCGTCGGCCCCGGACTTCGTCCGGGCGGCGGGCGTCGGGTCGGCCGACTCGGCGCCGCCGCGGCCGTTCTCGGGGGGGCTGCCTGGGATCGTGTCGGCGACGTCCGGGGCGGGCGAGGTCGCGGGGACGGGAATATCGTTGCGCACGGCGGGCTTCGACTCGGCCGTCACCGGTGGGCCGTTGGTGACGCCGGCCCCGGGCGGGCCGGTGTTGCAGCCGGCCAGCGCGAGCGCGGCCAGGGCCGGGAAGGAGAGTGCGCGTCGTCGGTTCGTCATGGCACGGGGCCCTCCGCGTCGCCGGCCCCGCACCGTACAGCCGCGAGGCCCGACGCCGAGGACTTCACGTCGCGAACCCCGTGCCGCGTCGTGCGGTCGGCATGCCGGATGCGACTCGATCCGGCGGCGACGCTCCGTCTCCGCCCGAACGCCCGGGGAGCCGACCCCATGTTCCCGCCGCTCCGCCTGCGATCGGCCCTCTCCCTCGGCGGCCTCCACCCCCGCGAGCTGGCCATTCGCGTCTGGAAGCGGATGGTCGAGCACGAGATCACGACCCGCGCCGCGGCCGTCGCCTTCTACGCGATGCTGGCGACGGTGCCGTTCTTGGCCCTCATGCTGACGATCCTGGTGCAGCTCCTGCCCGACGTCACCGGCTGGCGCAAGGGCATGAGCTCGATGACGGTCCACCAGCTCGAGGAGTCGATCCGGCACCTCTTCCCCCGCGAGGTCAGCGGCCTGGTCATGGACCAGATCGCCCGGATCCAGGCGCACCCGCCGGTCGGCCTGCTGTCGGTCGGCGTGGTCATCGCGCTCTGGCTGGCGTCGAGCCTCTATCTGGCGATCATCGACGCGATGAACCGCGTCTTCGGCGTGACCGAGACCCGCTCGTTGCTCCGGCTCCGGCTGGCGGCGATCCTGATGACGATCGTGCAGGCGACGGTCCTGATCGGCTCGCTCGTGGTCATCGTCGCCTGGCCGCAGATCCTCCGCGCGCTGGGCCTGGGCGAGAATCGGCTCGTCGCGGCGCTGGTGACGACGGTGAAGCTCGTGGGGATCTACGTCATGATCCTCCTGAGCTTCGCCCTGACCTTCTACTTCGCCCCCGACGCCGACCAGCGCTGGGAGTGGATCACCCCCGGTAGCCTGATGGGCTCGACATTGTTCATCCTCACCAGTCTGGCCTTCCGCGTCTACGTCCAGAACTGGGGCAACTACGACAAGACGTATGGGTCGCTGGCCGGCGTGATGGCCTTGCTGTTCTGGTTCTGGCTGATGGCCCTGATCCTGCTGACGGCCGCCGAGGTCAACAAGGTCATCGAGGCCGCCTCGCCGCTCGGCAAGCCCTACGGCCAGCGCACCGACCCCGCCGAAGCCCCCGACTTCCAGGCCATGCCGCCCCAGCCCCAGGCCAAGTCCTAAGCAAGTCCGCAGTAGTTTTTTCACAGGACTGATCTCAGCCAGAATTCCTCCGAGAGGACACCGGCCTTCGTCAGCGCCTCGTGCGACGTCAGGCCCCCGAGGTAGCCGACGAACCGATCCACATGGTCATCGAT
>DASZMJ010000282.1:0-9206 GCA_035551935.1 Isosphaeraceae bacterium | reverse complement strand
GCCGTGCAGATCATCTCGATGGCGCAGCAGGCCAGGCCGAACCCCAACGGCCACAAGCTCGACCGCCGCCCCCAGTTGTACACGACGTCGATCATGCCCAGGAGCTTGTCCCAGCTCGTCACCAGGACGTGCTGCTCCAGTTCCTTCTGGAGCACCGGGTCGATGACCGTCGTCCATTCCGGCCTATGGATATCGGGGCGCGTGCTGGTCGTCGCCATCGTCGTGGGACTCTTCGCCGAGGGGGACTCATCGCTGACCTCGCGCCCATCCTAAACGCCCCGCCCCACCGTCGCCAGGGGGGTCCGGCCGCGTGCAGCCGGGAATGGTCCTTGCGACCCGCGATCCTCTCCGGTATGCATGGATTGCAACGCTTCCCTGGACTCCGAATCGGGATGCAACGGCGATGAAGCTCGACTCCGCGCGGGACTTGAAGGCGAGGATGCACGATTCGGTCGTCCGCCCGCTGGCGACCTCGGTCGTCACGAAGTCGGCCCTGGGGGTGGCGGCGCAGCCCTTGTCGATCACGGGGGAGGTCCCCCCGACGGTCGCCCTCGGGATCACGCGGAAGACACAGGGGGATTACTCCCTGGCGGTCCGCGTCCAGAAACGTGGACTGGAGAACAGCCCGGCCATCGACACGATCCGGAAGCAGGCCAAGGGCGAAGTGGACATCCGCTACATCGGCCGCGTCGCGAAGTACGCCGCGCCGGCGAAGCGCGGGCGACCACTCAAGATCGGCCAGTCGATCGGGCATTTCAGGATCACCGCCGGCACGCTCGGCGCCTTCGTCCGCGACCTCGCCGGCGGCGGGGTGATGATCCTGTCGAACAACCACGTCCTGGCCAACGAGAACAAGGCCAGGCACGGCGACGCGATCCTCCAGCCCGGCCCGTACGACGACGGCAAGGACCCGGCCGATCGCGTGGCCACGCTCGCGCGGTTCGTCCGCCTGAAGAAGACCGGCCCGAACCTCGTCGACGCCGCCGTCGCGGCCCTTGATCCGGGGATGGAATACGACGCGCGGACCTTGACGGGCCTGGGCGGCAAGCTCGCCGGGGCGGGCAGCTCCTTCCTCGACGATCAGACACCCGTCGGCAAGATCGGCCGCACCACCGCGACGACCCGGGGCAAGGTCGTGACCTTCGAGCTCGACAACCTGCTCGTCGCCTACGACGTCGGCGCCCTCCAGTTCAACGATCAGATCGAGATCGAGGGCGACGGCGACTCCCCCTTCAGCCAGGGGGGCGACAGCGGCTCCCTGATCGTCGACGCCGACCGCCTCGCCGTGGCCCTCCTCTTCGCCGGCAGCGATCTGGGCGGCACCAACGGCAAGGGCTTGACCTATGCCAACCCCCTCGCCGCGGTCCTCTCGGCCCTCAAGGTCGAGTTGCTTTCATCGTGATCCGAAACGCTCGTCACCGCCGAGGATTCCCCTCGCGACTTTGCGGCCGGGCGACGGTCCGTTAGAATGTCGGGGAGTGATACGGAATCGCCCGGAACGCTCGTCTTTCGTAGGGTCCGCCGTGCGGACCAATCTTCTTCCGTCACAAGGGGATCGGTCCGCACAGCGGACCCTACGAAACACGATCCATTCCCGCGATTCGGTATGAGTCGGGTCGGCATCCGGCCTCCACGCGATGCCGGTCTCGGGCACAGTTGAGGGCAAGCCGATGAGCGGACGGACGCTGGACGAGGCCCGCGCGGCCAAGCCGAAGGCCCTCGCTGAGTTCAGCCGTCGCGCCTCCGTCGTCGGCGTCGGCATCACCCGGATCGACGGTGGCTACGGCGTGAAGGTCAACCTCAGCTCCCCACCCGACGCCGACGCCCCACTCCCCGACCTCATCGACGGCGTCCCCGTCCGCGTCGAGGTCGTCGGGGCCATCCGGAAACAATGATTGGCATCCCAGGCTCGAGGGTCATGTCGGCTTCGTGACTTGCTCGACCAGACTTCGGCATCGGTCGGCCTGGTAGGCCGCGACAACCTCAGCCATCATCGTGTCGTAGCGCGCCTGGTCATAGCCAAGCTCTTGGCAGAACGCGCTGAGATTGCGGAGATCGCTCTCGGCATCGCCGTGTCCGATGGCCTGGTCGATCAACCAACAGGTCGCCACCAGTCGAACACCGTTTTCACCCTGCCCGCGCGCTCGCGCGAGAAGCCCGAGCTGATACAACGTCGCCGCCTCGCCGGCGCGGTCGCCGATCGCCTGGCGCCTGGCCAGCGCCGTGGCGAACTTCTCGGCCGCCGCGCCGTAGTCGCCCCGATTCAGGTCGATCGAGGCGAGCTGGTGCCACGTCGCCGCCTCGCCGGCGCGGTCGCCGATCGCGCGCATGATCTCCAACGAGCGGTCGAACTTCTCGGCCGCCGCGCCGTAGTCGCCCCGATGCACGTCGATCGTGGCGAGCTGGTGCCACGTCGCCGCCTCGCCGGCGCGGTCGCCGATCGCCTGGCGCATGGCCAGCGCCGTGGCGAACTTCTCGGCCGCCGCGCCGTAGTCGCCCCGATTCAGGTCGATCGTGGCGAGGTTGTGCCACGTCGCCGCCTCGCCGGCGCGGTCGCCGATCGCTTGGAGCATCGTCAGCGCCGTGGCGAACTTCTCGGCCGCCGCGCCGTAGTCGCCCCGATCCAGGTCGATCGAGGCGAGGGCGTGCCACGCCGCCGCCTCTCGTTCGTTTTCGGGAATCTGCTCCAGCAGCGTCGAGGCCATGGACCATTCGCTGCGACGGCTCAGACGATTGGCGAGACGAACCGTTGCCCATTGGAACGTGGTCCCGTCGCCTCCCAGGTGAGCATGGTCGCGGCAGACGGCCAGTTCTGTCTCGATGGAGACCCGGAGGGCGGACTCTCGGTCGGCTTCGTAGGACGAACGCCAGAAGGCCGCCAAGCGCGCATGGACAGTACGGGCTGTCGCCTCCGGCAAGCGTGAGGGTTCTGACAGCCAGGAACGGAGGAGGCCGGGGGGATGGTAGAGGGGAGGCAGGTCGGGTTCGTCGAAGCGCTGGACGACTCCATACGCATTGGCTTCTTCCAATCGGAGACGGGCTGCCGGCTCGTCGCACTCGGCGATCGAGGCGGCGCCATCGGCCGGGAGCGGCAGCACGCTGACGGCGAGCCGACTGGCCATTGCCTGCGCCTCGGGCGACAGGGCAGCGAACAGCCGGCCGACGAGGATCGATTCCAGGTAATGCTCCCGGGCGTCGGCCACGAGGCCCTGACTCCCTCCCTCCAGTTCCTCCAGGAGTTTCTCCGCGTCGGCCGTGCGCAGGAGAGTGCGTAGCTGGCCCAGGAAGCGCGGCGTGCCGCCGACCTCCTTGTAAAGGCTCATCAGCATGTCCCGATTCAAGTCGCCCCGGCCGATGCGGTCCTCGACGGCGTCGTCGCCCCGGAGGAACTTCAGGAAGTCTCGTTCGAGGAACTCGGACAACGGCTCGTGGAGGACGAGGGGCGAGGAATCGGGGGTCTCGGCCGGCAGGAGACGGGAGGTGAGGATGGCTCGGGAGCCGATCTGGCCGCCTTTCGAACCGCGTCTCAAGCCGGTCGAGAGGGCCTGGAGGAACTCGGACAATTCGTCATGGGCCAGCCGACGTGACTTCAGGTCCATCGCCTCTTCGAGGTTATCGAGCACGAGGAGCAAGCGGAGGTCCGTCAAACGATCGACGACCGCCCGGACGCGGTGTTTCCAGGGGAGACTTTCCCTGGTCCAGAGCTGGTAAAGATCCTCTCTCCCTTCCGCCAGGAGCATCGCCGCCAGCGTGCCGGAGAGGCTGGAGCGTGCGTCGAGCCCGGCCTCGGCCGGAGTCATGCCCTCCTTGACGCGGACCGCGACCACGCGGAACCCGTCCGCTTCGAGCCGGTTGGCCAACCGCGTCGCCAGGGTGCTCTTGCCGGTTCCCCCGAGCCCGGTGAGCACCGCGACGGTCTTCTCGCCGGTCCGCAGGGCCGGCAACAGCCGCTGGACCTCGCGACGACGGCCGATGAAGCCTTCGCTCAGCCCCTTGATCCCTTCGGAGAGGAGCGTGTATTCGGTGCGCGGGCCGTCGTAAGGCTCCGTCTTCTCGCGGTCGAGGAGGGCCGAGCCGGTCGTCGAGCTGTAGAGCTGGGGCAGGGCGAAGGTCGCGTCTTGCGATGTCTCCTCGTTCCGTCGGTGTTCGCCCTTCTTGCGAGTGACCCGACGCGCATGGGCCGCGGCGGCGGAAGCGGACTCGCCGTCGATGAGGCGGCGATAGAACTCGGTCGCGAAATCGGTCGCCAGGTCGTCCGCGACGCTGCCGGCCCAGCCCAACGCCATCGGCACGCCGGCGCCGACGAGCGTCTGGCAGAGCCCGGCCACGGCCGCGCGCGAGGTCTGGCAGGCGTTGAGGAAGACCATCCGCACGGGGCTACCACGGAGCGCCTCGGCGACGAAATCCTCGGCGCGGCGAAGCTCGGTCCGGCCGCGCTCGTCCTCGAACGCGAGGCAACCATGTCCGTCCTCGTCGACGACCCCGTGACCCGAGAAATGGAGGACATGCGGCCGACACCGCGCAATCAGGCGGGTCAGCTCCTCGACCCCGCCCGTCTCGGCGAAATGCAGGATCACGCCCGGCACGCCGGCAGCCACCTTCAGGATCGCGTCCTCCTCGCGCTCGTAATCGAGCGAATCTTGATCGGTCGGCGCCGCGGCCACGAACAGGATGCGGAACGGCCCGGGTCGCGGCGTACCGTCGCCGCGCGGGCCGTCGGGCAAGCGACGATAGACCGACCACGCGGCATCGCAGCCGATGGGCAGGTCAGGGGCCAGCTCGATCAGCTCCCAGGGCAAGTTCAGGACCGCCGGGTCGTTGCTCTCGATCACCAGCTCATGCGGGCCCGAGGATTTCAAGGGACCGGCCAACGCCGGACGGGCCGGGTCGAGCCAGACCTCGGCCATGATCCGACCCGCCGCGCGGAGGGAATCCGGTGATGTGATCGGCCGGAGGCCCTTCTGCTCGAAGAGCTCGAGGAACTGTATCCCGAGGGCGTCGCATTGCCGTCGCGACTCGGCGGTCAAGCCCAGCGGACCGAAGACGCCCTTGCCGTCAACGTCCCAGCGGAACGAGTCATCGATCCGAACGGAGATCGTGGACATGGTCGAACACTTTCATCGTGGCCGTCGACCGAACGCTTCGATTCTCGACTCAGCGCCAGGGTTCTTCCACAGAATACTCATGAAACTGGACGGTCATCGGCTCGCCGGAGGAGTTGACGGCGTCGAGGCCGACCTTGAGGCGGGCGGGCCAGGTGATGGCGATGGGCTGGAGATCGGCCCAGGTCGTGCCGTCGGGGCTGGTGGCAGCGAGGACCTGGTCGCCGCGGCGCTCGAGGCGGAGCCAGGGGTCGCCGTCGGGGACAGGGCCGTTGTGCTTGGCGTTGGTGACGCCCAGCTCACGGCGCTCGAAGAGGGCGAAGCGGCCGCGGCGGCCGTCGCGGAGGGTGGCGCCGCGCTCCAGGCGGATGAAGTGGTCGGGGTCGCGCCAGAGGACCAGGCCGCCGCCGTTGAACGGGACGCTCCGCGGGTTCGTCGTCGGCTCGCCCGGCTGGAAGGTGCCGCCGACCTTCACCGTCGCGACGAAGTCGCCGTCGACGGCGCGAAGGAGCCGAGGCGCATTCCACTTCGAGATGTCGGCGTTGAGGTCGTGGAGGGTGCCGGGGACCTCGAAGACGACCCCGCCGTCGTCGATCCGGATCAGGCAATCGCCGTCGGGGTCGATCGCGTCGCCCCACGATTCGAGCCCGACGGCCCCCTTGCCTGGCAGCAGGAAGCAACGCCCGGGGCGGGCGTGGCGGGTCTTGCCGTCGAGGTCCGTCAAGGTGGCTTGATACGACAGGATCATCCCCTCGCCCTTCGGCACGTCGAGCGCGAGCCGGCCGGCACCGCGGCGGTCCGCGACCTTCAACGGGAATCCGGTCATCCCCTTCATCGGGGGCCAGCCGGCCTCGTCGGGGTCATCTGGCTCGGCGCCGGCGGGACGGTCGGCGACGGCGTAACTCAGCCGGGCCGAGGCGACGCGGCGGAGCGGGTCCACGAGCGGCACGGCGATATCGAGCACGGCCCGCCCGTCCTTCGTCGAGGCGACCTTGACCTCGACGCCCTCGGGACGCCCCCGCAGCATCGCGAGGAGCTGGGCCGGCCCGATCGCGATCGCGATGTTCGCGCGCTCGTTGCCGGCGACGACGATGCCGACCAGCCGCCCGTCGGCGTCGACGATCGGCCCGCCGCTGCTGCCGGGGCTCAGCGTCCCCCGCTCCAGGACGACGGACCGGACCCGGTCCTGCGTGTCGCGTCGCAGCGAGGTGACGGCGCTCTTGCCGACGGTGACGGCCGGGTGCTTCGAGCCGAGGGCCAGGTCCTGGCCGAGTGGGAAGCCGAACGAGTAGACGGTCATCGTCTCGATCAAGTCGGCGGGCCGGTTCAGGTCCACCGGCCGGGGCAGGTCGGGCACGTCGTCGACCCGGAGGATCGCCAGGTCGCGCTCCGGGTCGCTCGCCACGACGCTGGCGCGCACGCCGCGTTCGGCCTTCGTCCCGCTCCGCAGGTACACGGTCAGCCTGGGCCGCTCCCCGGATCGCTCGGGCGCGATGACGTGGTGGTTCGTCGCGACGAAGCCGGACGTCCCCTCGTTGGCGATGAGGAAGCCCGAGCCGGTCGCGCGCAGCCGCGCCTCCTCGTGCCAGACGTAGACCGTCGCGTCCTTCAGGCGCGACAGCGTCTCCCTCGGGATCGTGTCGTCGGCGCGGCCCACCGACGCGCACAGGCTGACGCACGCCGCGACGATCAGGACTCGCATCGACCAGGGCCTCCTCCGACTCCGAATCGCACCGGAACGCCCGAGGGAATCGCAACGGCCTGCGAGACAGCCCCGCCCCCCACGCCGGCCCTCCCCCACGAAGGAGAAGGGTGAAAAGGCGCCGATACTCGCATTCTTTCACCCTCCCCCTCGTGGGGGAGGGCCGGGTGGGGGGGCGGTGTTCGGGAGAGAGGGATTGTTCGATCGCCCCGACGTCACCGCCCCGCCTGCTTGAGCTGGAATTGCTCGAAGCGGACGGTCAAGGGGGTCGAGGAGGAGTTGATGGCGTCGAGGCCGACCTTGAGCTTGGAGGGCCAGTCGACGTCGATCGGCTTGAGGACGCTCCACTTCTTGCCGTCGGGGCTGGTGGCGCCGACGATCCGCTTGCCGCGGCGTTCGAGGCGGAGGAAGACGCTGCCGACGGGCAGGCCGCCGTTGTGGACGGCGCCGCGGTGGCCCCCCTCGCGCTCCTCGTAGATCGAGAAGGTGTTGACCTTGTTGCCGCGACGGCCGGCGCCGCGCTCGAGGCGGATGTAGTTGTCGCCGTCGTGCCAGACGAACAGGCCGCCGCCGTTGAAGGGGATGCTCTTGGGGTTGGTCGAGGGGTTGGCGGGCTCGAACTTGCCGGTGACCTTGACGGTGACGACGAAGTCCCCATCGACCTCGCGGAGCACGCGCGGGGCGTTCCAGCGGGAGATGTCGGCGTTGAGGTCGTGGAGCTTGGCGGGGACGGCGATCGTCAGGGTCTTGCTGCCGTCAGGCGTGAAGGTGCAATCGCCGTCGGGGTCGACGGCCTCGCCCCAGCCCGTCAGCGGCTTGCCGGCGGCGACCTTCTCGGCGTCGTGCTTGCCGCGGTTGGGGTCGACCTTGGTGCCGAGCGTCAACGAGCCGAGGAACCGGCCGGCGTCGTCGGGCAGCTCGCGGTCGACGACCGAGACGACGATCAGGGCGATGATGGCCCGGCCGGAGAGGTACTCGCGGATGCGGACCGTGGCGATGCCGCCGCCGGCCTCGGGGCGGCCGCGGAGGGTGAAGTCGCGGCCGGGTGCGCCGTTCTCCAGCCGGACCTTCTTCTCGGTCAGGATCTTGCCGTGGAAGTCCTTGGCCAGCTCGTCGCGCCGCTCGTCGAGCGCCCGCTCCTCGGCCCCCTTGATGATCCCGGTCGGGAACTCGAACTTGTAGACGAGGTAGTCGGCCGCGGGCGTGTCGGTCTTGATGATCGTCAGCTTCAGCAGTCCGGAGCTGGTGGACACGGACGCGGAGCGACTCGACCGGTTTCCCGGGGGCATCTCGACGATGAAGTTCCCCTCCTGCGAGACGACCGTGTCCCACTTCGGTTGCTGGGCGAAGCCGGGCGTGGCGGACGCGACGACCGCGGCGAACACGAGGGTTGCCTTCATCGAGGGGTGCTCCCTGTCGTGGCGATCGGGGTACGGGCGGGCTCGACGGCGGCCCCGCCATCGGTGCCTTCCCAGAGGTTAAGCGGCCGGCATCGCCCGGGCAATGGCCTGGTGCGATGTCCGCCACCACGCGTCCATCCCGTCGGCCGAAGCCGGCCCGACGGCGCCACGACGGCCTCGGATTGGCGTGCCGCCCGGATGTCCCGGGTGCGGTCCCTTCCCGACGGCCGTCGCGCGTCCCATAATGGAAGCCATGGAACGGCCGAGCATTCAAGTCAGCCTGACCGGCATGCTGGGGCTCGTGGCGTGCGTCGCCCTGAACCTCTGGCTCTTCCGACTCGGCCCATTGCTCGGCATCCTCGGCCTGAACGTGACGAAGCACGTCGTTATCGCCTACCTCTGCCAGGTCCTCGGCGTCAACCGCCGCAACGCCGCCAATCGCCCCCCCGCGCCGGCCCTGGTCCTCGCGAACGAGGTCGAGAAGCTCCCCTGACGTCGTCGGGCCGGCCCCGGGCGTCGACCGTGCCAAAGACCGGCCCACGGGTCTTCAGCCTGTCCGATCGAACGCTCAGGCCGCGCGGCGTCGTCGCAGCCGCGTCCCGATCCCTCCGACCACGGCGATGCCGCCGAGCACGAGCGTCGAGGGCTCGGGGCTCGTGGAGGCCGCCGCGGTGACGATCACGTGATCAAGGTCCGCCGTGATTGGCCAAGAAAACCCGCCGGTTTTCCGCGCCGATTCCAACTGAGGAGATAGCGTCCGTCGCGGGAGGGGTCGACTGCGCGCCGCGTTGTCCTTGGGGCGAATCTCGGATGAGTTCTCGGATCACTCGATCCCTCGGCTCCACCCCCCGGCCGGGGCGGCCCCGGCGGCCTCGCCACGACCCGGGCGGACCTGATCGACGTCCGGTTTCGTTCACAACGAGCGGAGGGCCGCGGGTCGATCGCCGGGGCCCGGAGTGTCGTCGGACAGGGCCTCGTCACGCAAAACGAACCCAATCCCGG
>DASZMJ010000281.1:0-4509 GCA_035551935.1 Isosphaeraceae bacterium | reverse complement strand
GGACCCGATACGCGAACCAGCCGAGCCCTCCGCCGACGATCAGGACGATCGCCATCAGGGCCCGCAAGCCGATGCGCAGGCGTCGGCGCCGGGGTAGGGGAGCCGCAGGCGCGGCCATCGCGGCGGCGTCGGGTTGGGAGGTCTTGTCCATGGGCTTGGAGTGACTCCTCTCATTTCCCTTCGGATCGGACGTGTCCAGCCTACAAGACTCCACGGAGGCGATCACTCCCATTCTCAAGGAACCCCCGCAAGTCCCCCATCTTCACCGGCCGAAAACAGGAAAGCTCGGCCCGCGTTGACGGGCCTGGGACATTGGGCTATGGTTCCGCCCGGACCCGGCCCGCCGCGGGAGGGGTAGGATGCCCGTCGGGGTGCAAGGAGGCACACGATGGCCACGGTCGCCGACGCGTCGCTGGGCTGGGAGACCGAGGCCTCGGGCCTTGCGTTCGCGCGGGACGTCCTGCGGATCGAGGCCGAGGCGCTGGGAAGGGTCCGCGAGCAGCTCGACCCGTCGATCGCCCGCGCGGCCGACCTCATCTTCCGCTGCGGCGGGAGCGTGATCGTCACCGGGATGGGCAAGGCGGGGATCGTCGGGCAGAAGCTCGCGGCCACGCTCGCCTCGACCGGCACGGCCGCATTTCCCCTGCACCCCGCCGAGGCCGTCCACGGGGATCTCGGCCGCATTCGGGCGGGGGATATCGTCGTCGCGCTCTCGCAGAGCGGCGAGACGGACGAGGTCCTCCGGCTCGTGCCGGCGATCCGGCGGATCGGCGCGGTCCTGATCGCGATCACCGAGCGGAAGATTAGCTCGCTCGGCCGCGCGGCCGACCTTTGCATCGCGCTCGGGCCGATCGAGGAGGCGTGCCCGCTCGGGCTGGCGCCGTCGGCGAGCACGACCGCGATGATGGCCGTCGGAGACGCGTTGGCCCTGCTCGTCAGCCGGCTCCGCGAGTTCTCGGCCGACGACTTCGCCGCCTATCACCCGGGCGGCAGCCTGGGGCGGAGATTGGCGATGGTTGAAGACGTCATGCGCACCGGCCATCGCTGCCGGGTCGCGGCCGCCGATCGTACGGTGCGCGAGGTGTTCGTGGGCCTGGCCGGGCCGCGGCGGCGATCGGGCGCCGTGCTGATCGTGGATGAGGCCGAGCGGCTCGTGGGCATCTTCACCGACTCCGACCTCGCCCGCCTGTTCGAACAGCGCAGGGACGAGGCGCTCGACCGGCCGATCCGCGAGGTCATGACGCCCGAGCCGGTCCAGGTCGTCGTCGGGGCGACCGTGCTCGATGCCATCGAGGCGATGCGCGATAAGAAGATCAGCGAGCTGCCGGTCGTCGACCGGGGCGGGCGCCCCGTCGGCCTGGTCGACCTGACCGACCTGATCGACCTGGTCCCGGGCGAGGTCGACGAATGACGGCCGGCGGGGACGAGCTGGCCGAGCGGTGCGCGGCGATCTCGCTGCTGCTCGTCGACGTCGACGGCGTCCTCACCGACGGCGTGATCGCGATCGACGACCGGGGCGTGGAGACGAAGCACTTCCACGTCCGCGACGGCACGGCTCTGGCGCTCTGGCGGAAGCTCGGCCGGCCGGCGGCGATCCTCTCGGGGCGCAAGGCCGAGGCGGTCGTCCACCGGGCCCGGGAGCTGGGGATCGCGCCGGTGATCCAGGGGGTGGGCGACAAGGGCGAGCCGTTCCGCGGCCTGCTCCGCGACCTGGGGATCGAGGCCCGGCAAGTCTGCTACGTCGGCGACGACCTGGCCGACCTGCCCGTGCTGCTGGCCGCCGGTCTGGCCGCCTGCCCGAGCGACGCGGCGCCCGAGGTCCGCGAGGCGGCCCACCTCGTCCTCGGGACGCCCGGTGGGCGGGGGGCGGTCCGCGAGGTGGTCGAGGTGATCCTCAAGCATCAGGGGCTCTGGGACGACCTGGTCGCGCGGCAAAGGATTCCGGCATGAGTCGAGTCGGGGGGTTCGGAAAGGTGATATTTTCAAGTCAGCAGCATCGACGAAGGCAGGGTCTCCGGGGCAAGGAGGCCCTGACCTTGCCGCCTGCGGCGACCTTGACGGCACGGCCGGCCGGCCCACATCGTTCTCGCGGCCGCACCGGCCCTTGGCATGCGATTGGCATCGAAGAGACGCCCGCACCGCGACGGCGCGACGGCTGAGTTCGAGGGGTCGAAGAGGAGTCCCGCACGGTCCATCGCCGGGAGCGGTCGTGTTCAAGAAAGCCCTCCAGATCGTCGTCACCTTCGGCGTGCTCGTGGGCGCGTACCAGGTCTACCTGGTCGCGTTCGCGCTGCTGACCGACCGGATCGGCGACCGTCGGCCCTCGACCGAATGGGTCGCGCACGAGGGCAAGGTGGCCAAGGAGGCGACCCGGCTCGCCGTCGCGACCTTCGGCGCGAAGCACTGGGCGGCCGACCCGAAGCTGGAGATCCGCCTGTATGACGCCGAGCGTGGCTTCTTCATGTATGCTGGCGGCTACGAGCGGCGGGAGAAGGGCAAGAAACTTCGGTTCCATCCGTTCGCGATCATCTGGCTGGACAAGGGCGGCAAGGGCCTGAAGACGGCCACCAGCGCCGAGGCGCACGTCGAGCTGAACGAGCCGCTGGGCCTGGCCAAGCCCGGGGCGCCGGCGATGCACGTCGTCGAGGCGAGGCTGGAGCAGGACGTGATCCTCCGCGACGACAAGGGGACGCCCCTGGACAAGTCGGATGACACCGTGGTCGACGGCGACGGCGGCCCTCTGCCCTACATCGAGTATTCGGAGAAGACCAGCCCGGCCGAGATCCGGACCAGGTCGCGGGTCCGGATCGTCGACCAGAAGCTGAAGCTGACCGGCACCGACCTCCTGATCAACATGCGGAAGCCGCCGAAGGGCCAGGGCGGCTCGGGCGGGTTCGACGCCGAGACGGCGTTCCTCAAGAAGGACGTCCGGATCCTGATCGCCGACGCCGGCAAGGGCGGGGTGATGCCGGGCCAGGTGCGCGGCAAGGTCGACGGGCCGACGCCGACGACGGTCAAGGCCGAAGGCGGCGAGGGCTCAGGCAACTACGCGATGCGCGTCGACCTGCCGCCCAAGCCCAAGGCGCTGCGGCCGTGGGAGGAGGGCCCGCCCGACCAGGAGGGGCCGACGTACGTGACCTTCCGCCGCAACGTCGAGGTCGCCCGGGGGGTCGAGGCGCCCGACACCCTCACCGCCGACAACCTGCGGATCACCCTGACGCCGGCCGAGAAGCGGGCCGAGTTCTCGCCGCTGCCGGGCGGGGCCGTGGTCGTCCTCGGCGCCGCGTGCTTCGCACCGGGCGCGGGGGGGGCGCTGCCCCGCGATTCCCGAGGCGGCGACGCCGACGGGCCGCTCGGCAGCCTCGAGCTCCGCCGGGCCCACGCCACCGGGTTCGCCGTCTGGCTCATGTCGCCGTCGCAGGGCATCGAGGCCAAGTGCAACGAGCTGATCTACAAGAAGCAGTTGCCCAGGCTCGCCGACGAGACCTACCTCCGCGCCGACGCCCGCCCCGACGGCCTGCCGCCCTTGTTCGTCCAGAAGGTCGACCGCGACGGCACGCCGGCCGAGCCGGGGCCGGTCCGGTCGGTGACGTACGTCTGGGCGGTCGACGCGACGATCTTCGACGACGGCACGGGCGGCTCGGCGTCGTCGGTCGTCGCCCGCGGGCCCGGCAAGCTCGAGTCGCGCGCCGACCGCGACAAGTCGAAGGACCACGAGGCGACCTGGAACGACACGCTGACCGTGAAGACCCTGCCGCTGACGAAGGCGCAATTCGACGAGATCGCCGCCTCGCTGCCCAAGGACAGGCCCCCGCCGACCCGCCGGGAGATCACGCTGACGGGCGACCCGGTGCTGATCGACCACACGCAGGAGATGACGCTGGCGGCCCGGCGGTCGGTCTTCGCCAGCCTGCTGCCGAGGCCGGGGGCGGAGAAGCCGGCCGGGCCGGGCCAGGCCGGCGCGAAGCCCGGCGGCGCGCTCAACTCGGGGTCGACCCGGATCGAGCGGGTCATCGCCCGCGAGCAGGTGGTCCTGACCGCGCCGGGCAAGACGCTCAAGGACCGCGACGAGCTGAACGCCACGTTCGAGGAGGTGGCCGCGCTGGTCAAGGCCGACCCAGCGCCGGCCGTCACGGGGACGCCCGCGGCCATGCCCGCCTCGCCGGGTCAGGTCGCGGCGAACGCCGGCCCCCAGCCTGTCGCGCAGGCCAAGGCCGCGCCCGAAGACCCCGCGCGGAAGCCGGCGCCCGACCCGGCGGTGGTCGTCACGGCGCACCGGACCTGGGCCACGCTCCGCCGGCTGCCCGACGGCAAGACCGAGCTGTCGAAGGCGATGCTCCGCGGCGAGGTGAGGGTCCACCAGGACCCCTCGCCCGATAAGCCGCGCGGCACCGACGCCTGGGGCGAGGCGCTCGACCTCCGCACCGTCGCGCCCGGCCTGATGCGGTTCGACCTGGCCGACGCCGAGCCCACCGGCCGCGGCGGCGCGCCCAGGCTCGCGGCGCGCGA
>DASZMJ010000280.1:0-8658 GCA_035551935.1 Isosphaeraceae bacterium | reverse complement strand
ACGCGATCAAGCTGTCCGAATGGCGTCAGCGGCGGAACCGCATCGCTGCCATGTGCCACGCGAAGGCCCGGAAACAAAGGCTGCGAGATACCGGATAGTTCCTTGCGCTGTACGACTAAGACTCCGCTGACTAAGACGCCGCTGACTCGGTGCGTCGTCGCGGACTCGACGCACCCTACCAGACTGAGCGGATCGCGGGTGGCCCCGGTTGCTCGCCAACCGGGGCGGCGCAGCCGCAAGAGGTCGCGGGGAATGCTCGGCAGTCCCAAGGACCTCTCGTCGCTGCGCGACCCCGGTCGCGAGCGACCGGGGCCACCCGCGGGGTGGCAGGCTACTTGACTCGACTCCAGATCTCTCTCACCCGGAAACCGTTGCTCAACGTGCCGACGTGTGTCCACTTGTCGCCCTCGATCTCCGCCGAGAACGTCTGCTCCTTCCCGACGACTTCCGCCGCGAGGCCGGGGCCACCGAACTCGCAGGTCTCCTTGTAGGTCGTCCCGTCGAACGTGTACGTCCCCCCGGCGAGGATCAGGGGCCTGCCATCCTCCCGGGCGTAGGTGACCCAGACGAAGTGCGTCTGGTTGATGATCTTCACCTGGCGATGCTCGGGGGCGTCCCGGAAGGTATGCTCCCAGGTCCCCTCCAGGCGTCCGCGCACCACCTTGTCGGGCGATGGCCTGTCCTCGGCCGACCCCGCCGCCACCATGGCGCCGATGATCAGAGCCGTCCCCATCGCGAAGCGGGCGGATCGGGTCATCTCGGATGGTCCTCCAACGAATGACGTGTCGATCGGCGAAGGGCGATCGACGAAGACGCCCGGCGGCCCGACCCGCCGCACGCTCAAGGCTTGGGCCGGCCCTTTGGGCGCTTCGCGGCGGCCTCGAGGCGCTCGATCTCGCGGACGACGAGGTCGAGCGTCCCGGCGCGGTGGGTGGCCTCGTCGATCGAGTCGGCGAGCCGGACGGCCTGGAACGGCGCGCCGTGCCTGGCCAGGTCCTGGGCGATCGTCGACAGGACCATCGGTCGGACGGCCTTCGGCGCGAGGTCGGCGGCCCGACGGGCCCCTTCGATGTCGTTCTGCTGCGCTCGGGCGCGGGCGACGGCGCAGAGGGCGGCGATCTGCTCGGGCCGGATCAGCCCGGGGACATACGCGCCCATCTCGGTCGAATGGCCGACGTAGATGGCCGCCGCGGTCGCGTCCTCGACGGCGCCCGCCTCGGCCCGGATCTCGGCGATCTCTTGCATCGCCCTGCGGGCCTCGACCGGCGCCTCGTCGAACGCGTCCTTGACGATCTCGAAGGCCCGCGAGAGGCCGCGCCGCGCGGCCTCGGCGCGGCCGGCGGCGACCTGGCCCGCGGCCAGGTAGGTCATGGCGCGGGCGCGGGCGATCTCGTACGAGGCCCGCAACGGCGCGTTCGGGTCGGCGGCCGGGCCCGGCAGTCGGAGCACGACCACGCCCGCCCCCGGCGGCTCATCCGCGGGCGGGGGGCCGAACGAGTCGACCACCGCCGCGGCCCCCTCCAGATCGCCGGCCCGGGCGCGGGCGCGGGCGACCGCGAGCAGCAACTGGGACCTGGGCCGAAGCCCCGGCTCGCCGACCCGCTCCGACAGCGGCCGGACCCGCTCGTCGAGCAGCGCGAGCGCGGCCGCGCGGTCGCCGGTCAGGGCCCGGTGCTCGGCGATCCCGGCGAGCGTCCAGGCCAGCAGGACGCGGTCGAGCGCCGGGCCGTCGCCGTCGTCGACGGCCCGCGTCGTCGCGAGCGCCGCGTCGAAATCCCCCAGGTCCGCCAGGTTGATGGCGACCCAGGACAGGACCACCTTGCCCGCGTCCCCAGCCTCGTCGGCATGATCGCGCGCCCAATCCAGCAGCCGACGGCGGTCGGCCGGCTTGATCCGCACGCGCTGCGGCTCGATCGCCTCGGTGAGGCCCAGCGGGTCCGCGGCGAAGACGCCCGTCTCGGCCGCCGTCCGCAGCGCGTCGTCGGCGAAGCCGGCCCGCAACTGCTGCACGATGAGCGCCTGGATCGCCCGCCAGCGCGCCGGCCGGCCGGGACGGGCCGGCGGCGGGATCGACCGGGCGACCCGGCCCGCCTCGGCCATCTCCAGGCGGGCGAGCCCGAGGCCGCCGGACTCGGCCTGATCGGCGGCGATCGTCGCCAACTGCACGCAGCGCTCGCTCGGGGCCGTGATACCCCGGGCGGCCTCGTACGCGGCCCCGAACGCCCGGCCGGCCCCGTCCCGGTCGCCGGCCCGGGCGAGGCCCGCCCCGATACCCCCGAAGATCGTGGCCCTCAGCGACGGGACGGGGATCGACCGCGCTTCGCGAAGCGCCCGCTCCAGGTCGCGCCGGGCGGCCTCGCGGTCGCCGATCGCGGCGCGGGCGATCCCCGCCTCCATGAACACGAAGCTCCGCATCCCCTCGATCGGCATCGCCGCGCCGTCGCGCTCCGCACGCTCGATCGCCGTCCGGATGCGCCCCAGGAGCGGCGCCGGCAAGTCCGCCGCCACCGCGGTCGTGGCCGCGGCCATCGGCAGCAGGGCCCACAGTGCGACTCGCCTCCGGGCCGCTCGCGCCATGGCCGGCGTCCTTATCGATGCAGTCATCGGATGAAGATCCCCGACCTGAGTACACGGCCCACCGACTCGGATCAACCGGGATCTCCAGGATGAAGGTCGTCCCGAGTCGTCCGGGGCCACCCACGAACAGTCGGGTGTAATGCATCGGAATTTCTCGATAATTTCGATGGGTCGTGATCGATCGGGATCCCCTCGTCGCTACCGCGCGGAGGGGCCGAGGTCGGCGAGCCGGTCGTTGATCCAGGCGATCGCGCGGGGGATACCCGTCTCGACCATCGGCCGGTAGTGGCCGCCGTCCGGGACGGTCAGGAGCGTGGCCGGCTTGCCCATCGCCTCCAGCCGTGCCACGGCCTCGCGACAGTCGGCGACCGGCGTGACCGGGTCGTCCTCGGCGCAGAAGAACAGGACGGGACAGCCGAGCGTCGATTCGTTGTTCCTGGGGGAATAGCGGGCGACGAAGTCGCGGACGCCGGGGATGGCGGCGTCGATCTGGAACAGCTCGGCCCCGTACTTCGCCTCCATGTCGATCGCCGGCGCGAAGGCGATGCACCCCTTGAGCCTCGGCTCGCGGGACGCGAAGAGCAGCGCCATCGTCGCGGCCGAGCTGTGCCCGGCGGCGAAGAGCCGATCGGGGTCGACCTGCGGCACCCGGGCCGAGAGGTAGCCCAGCGCGAGCCGCGCGTTGACCAGCCCGGCCTCGGCCGCCTGGAACTTCCGGAACGACGCCGCGAGCTGCGGCATCGTCGCGGTCTTGAGGTCGCCGATCGGCCCGTCGAGCTCGAAGGCCAGCACGGCGAAGCCGGCGCGGACGTAGGGGAGGTGCTCGGGCCGATCGCTGTCGAACAGGCTCATGCCGGTCAGGAGGTTCGTGCCGGCGGCGGTGATGAGGACGCAGGGGAGCGACCGCGACGGGTGCTCCCCGGCCGGCAGGTAGAGCCAGAACTTGCCCGAGTGCCCGGGCGCCCCCGAGCCGTTGAGCCGGATCTCGTGGAACCGGACGCCCGGCTCGAGCTCGACGCCGGGGCCCGGCGGGGGGAAGTCGGGCAGGCCGGCGGCGACCTCCGAGGGCGCGAAGTCCTCCCGGCCCTCGGCCGTGGGCCGTCCCGGCGCCTGTCGCGCGACGGCCTCATCCTTCGCCTCCGCTCCGCCCGAGAGACCCCGGACGACCAGGGCGATCAGGGCGACATTGACCGCCATGCCGACGGCGATGCCCGCGACGATCCAGCCGACCGGCGCGCGCCTGGCGCCCGGCGCCGGCCCGGCCCACGTCGGCCGAACGGCCGGCGGGGGGGCGAACCGGCCGTCGTCCTCGACCGGGTCCTCGTCCTCGCCGAAGTCGTCCGGGGATTCCTCGCCGTCGTCCTCGACCGGGTCGTCGTCCCGCGGCGGGATGAGGAGCTTCTGGCCGCAGCGTCCGCAGCGGACCTTCCGGCCCGCCAGCTCGTCGACGGCCCTGGCCATCGCGCCACACGCACCGCAACGGAACAGGATCGGCATCGGAGCCACCTCGGAACGGGCCGCCGGCGCCGGTGGGGCCGGATGTTGGGTGATTGTCCCCAACGAGCCAGGCCCCGTCAACGTCCCTGCGTGGTCGCTCGGACGACGCGTGAGCGACTCCGCAGGAGGCGGGTCACCGGGGCCACTTGCCGAGGGGGCAGTCTTCGTGGGGGAGGCGGGCCTTGGCGTCGGTGAAGCAGCCGCAGACGCGGCAGCGGAGGCCGGTGTGGTGCTCGCAGGAGGCGCAGGCCTGGAGGCGTCGGGCGCGGAGGGAGGGGTCGGTGGTCTGGAAGCCGGAGCCGACGAACTTGGCCATCGCCTGGGCGGCGGTGAAGGCCATCTTCAAGAGGCCGGGGCCGGTGGACGGGGTCGTGACCGAAGGGGTCGCGCCGGTGACGACGGTGACGCCGGCGAAGGAGGGGGCGTCGCCCTGTCGGAAGCGCCGGAGGTGCTCGGCGAGGGGCTTCGCCTGGGGGCGGCCGAGTTGGGCGTAGAGGTCGATGGAGGATTGCGCCTCGGCGATGGCCTCGGCGGTCCGGCCGAGCTCGGCGAGCTGGGCGGCGGCCTGCCACTGCAAGGCGGCCTCGTGGGCGCGGTCGCCGATGTCGCGGGCGATGGCCAGGGCCTCCTGGAAGTAGCCCAGCGAGCGGGCGTGGTCGGGGACGTACGAGAAGGCCACCCCGAGCCGTTCCAGCGCCAGCTTCTCGGCGAAGCGGTCCCCGGCGGCGCGGGCCAGGACGAGGCCGCGGTCGAACAGCTCCATCGTCCGGCGGGGGTTGCCGGTCGCCAGCACGGCCAGGCCGAGATGGCCGAGCACGTCGCTCTCGCGCGCCGTGTCGCCGAGCTGCCCGGCGATCGTCAGGGCCTGCTCCAGCAGGCCGACGGCGGCCGGGGCCTGGTCCTCGTTGGCGAGGATGATGCCGAGGTCGGTCAGGGCCGTGAGCTCGGCGCGGCGGTCCGCCGAGGCCCGCGCCGCGGCCAGGGCACGCTCGGCCCGCTCGCGGGGCGAGCCCTCCGGCTCCGGCGGCGGGGCCGTCGCGGCCGCGCGGGCCTGGACCCCCCGGATCATATACAGGTTGCGGCCGATCGCCCGGAACGCCTCGGCCGACGGCCAGAGGGCCTTGAGTCGATCCTCATCGAGCGGCGCATCGGCCACGGCCCAGGCGAGCAGGAGGTCGGTGCGACGCTCGCCGACGCGCTCGACCGTCGCGCCGGTCGGCAAGGTCAGCTCCTTATCCCCCGACCCCCCGCGCACCCGCCCCACCAGCGAGCCGATCACGCCCTTCGATCGCCGCCGCGCCCGGACGGCCGTCGCCGCGATCGAGCCGACCCCCTGCTCGACGACGACCTCCGCGCGGGCCACCGTCGCGACCCGCTCCCAGTCGTCCCCCTCAGGCACCCAGAGCGCCAGCCGGTCGCCGCCCGAGGTCGGCTCGACCAGCACGCCTTCCCCGAGGTCCAGCGTCTTCCCGTCCGGTATTCCCATGCCTTGATCTCTTGAATGCGCAGTCGTCACTCGGCACTCAGCACGTTCTCGAAGAGCTCCTCGGCGGCTCGGGGGCGGAGGCGGTCGAGGGTCCAGGAGATGCGGACGTCCCAGTGTCGGGAGTGGTCGGCGATGATCTGCCAGTGGGGGACGACGGCGGAGGATTGGTACACGCCCTCGAAGCCGGACTCGGACTGGCTGACGGTCTCGACCGGGAAGCACCAGAGGCCCGAGGGCTTCGACCAGTTCAGCGACACCGACAGGTCGAGCCAGTCGTCGGCCAGGGTGATGGCGTCGGCCTCGGGCAGGTCGAGGCGGGAATCGAGCGGGCCGAGCAAGGTGCCGGCGCCGTCGAGGTAGGAGCGGTCGGGGGCGTGGCCGGCCATGGCGGCGAGGTTGAACTCGACGGCGAAGTGGAGCGGCACGCCGACGGGCAGGTCGTCGAGCTCGTAGCGGACGTCCAGCGTCGGGCTGCCGGCGGCCAGCGCGATCGTCTTGGCGATCCGGATCGGGTGGCCGTCGGCCACGCCGGGCCGCTCCAGGACCAACGCCACGCGGCCCGGCGAGCGCCGGGCCTGGGCGAGATACGTGCCCAGGGCGAAGTCGCCGCGCTCGACGTCGTGGCAGGCGATCAGGTCGTGGAGGGTCACGTCCTGCGGCAGGAAGTGGTCCACGAGCGCCTTGCGCGGCTGGCGGTCGTAGACGAGGAGGCGGTCGAGCCCCTCGTGCTTGAGGATGACGCCGTTGGTCGGCTCGTCGGGGCCGCGGTGGTGGCCGGCGGCGGCGGCGATGGCGGCGTGATACGCCTCGGGGCGGCGGTCGAGGGTGGCCAGGACGTTGGTCTGGGCGTGGCGGACGTCCAGCTCGTAGAGGTGCCCGCCGGTCGCCGGCCGGACGAAGGCGACGAGCCGGTCGTTCTCGAGCCGGGCCTCCTGGCGGGCGTCGAGGTTGAAGTCGCCGACCTCGAGCGCGACCCGCGGCCCCGACCGCCCCTCGGCGTCGTCGAGGGCCGCGTCGGCGGCGATCAGGTGGCGATAGATCGCGTTGCGGAGGTGGGGCAGATAGAGGCCGCCGAAGGCGCCATGCCAGTAGGGGCAGTTGCACTGGCCGCGATACAGCTCCTGGCGGGCGACGTCGAGGTAATCGGGGTCGGCCTCGGGCCCGGCCGCGGCCAATCGTCGCGAGATGGCGAGCATCCGGGCGTACATCTCGTCGGTCTCGGCGTACTTCGCCTTGAAGTTCCGCCAGAAGCCCCCCGCCCTCGCGAACGGCCGGAGCCGCTCGGCCGCCGGGTCGTGGCCGAGCCCCCTGACGGCCTCCTCATACGCCGAGAGCACCGCCGGCGGCAACGCCCACTCGGTCATCTCGCGGTACGACGAATCCGGCAGATACACCTTGCCGACCGGCAACGTCGAGTCGACCGCCCTGGCGAACGTGATCGGCTGGAGCCAGTCGCGGTTGGCGACGATCATGTCGCAGAACCGCCGGAGCCAGCCGTGGGTGTAGACGTGATCGAACGTCTTGGGCCACGAGCCGAGCTTCTCGCCGTCGTCGGCGAAGACGGCGATGGCGCCGGGGCGGTCGTCGGCGAGGCGTCGGAGGTACTCGTACGAGGCGTGCGGCTCCTGGAACGGGATCGCGTAGCGGAGCCGCTCGGCGATCGGGAAGACCTTGAGCAGGCGGCCGTCGTCCTCGGTCAGCCAGTAGCCGCGGAGGTCGGCGTCGGTCAGGCCGGCGCGCCGGAAGTGGAAGTCGTCGAGGGCGGTGTACTCGATGCCCGCCTCGACGATCGCCGCGACGAGGTGCTGCTCCCAGACCCGCTCCGGGACCCACATGCCGCGGACCGGCCGGCCGAAGAGCTCGCGGAGGTAGTCGGAGTACTCGCGGATCTGGCCGACGCGGTCGCGGTGGGGGATCATCGTCAGGATCGGCTCGAAGAAGCCGCCGCCGAGGACCTCCACCCGACCCGATTCGACCATCGCCCGGACCCGCGCCACGTAGTCGGGGTGGCGGTCGGCCAGCCACTCCAGCAACGGGCCCGAGGTGTGCAGGACGAACGGGATGTCGGGGTACCCTTCCATCACGTCGAGGAACGGTGCATAGCTGTCGCGGTAGGCCGCCTCGAAGACGCCGTCGAAGTTGCCGACGGGCTGGTGGTTGTGCAAGGCCAGGATCAGACGGACACCGGACATCGCGACATCCTCGGACGGCAAAGGAACGCCAACACCCCGGACCCTCCCCGCGGGCCCGCCCCGCGCAATTATGGGACGCCGGCCCGTTTTCTCCTAGGCCGACTCGGCCGGGATTCGGTCGCGATCTCTTCCTCCCTCTCCCCCGGGACGCGGAACTCTAACCTCCACGGTCGGCGTTCGGGCCGCGGGTGACAGCCGTTCAGAAACGAAGACGGTTGTGGTAACACTCGACCTGATCTGGCCGCGATAGGGCATGAGACAACAGTGAAGGCGGTGTGCCGGACCGAGGTGCGCAGGAATCGGTTTTCCCATGTCGATGTGCAGGGCAATGGGGCGTACGAGGCAGCGGACTGACGATTACTTTGGGGGCGGCCGTGCTACGCGGAACAGCCATCCTCCGCCCTAACCGTTTTCAGCGGCTTCTCCGACCGACTCTGATCAGGAGGCGAGCCGCTGACCGGAATCAGCGTTTCGGTTTTCCGGGGCAATGAAGGCGTGCGCCGCGGCGCTTCACGGGGAGATTCGAGGGGCGAAGCTTCCAGGCCGCGATTCCATCCGCCATCCCTGGTAAAATGGTTCGGTCGGGACGCCCAGCGTAGCCCTTTCCCACCGTCAGAGCCCAAGGTGGACGCATGAGCATGCCCGCCCCGTCCGCCGTGCCCGCCCCGTTCGAGGTGCACAGCGTCCACTTCCAATTCCAAGGAGGCCAGGCGATCAAGCTCGTGGACCCGGCTACGAACCAGCAGAACCCCCATCGGCCGGTCACTCTAAGCAGGTCCGCAGTAGTTTTTTCACGGCCCATCCGTTGCGTGCCCGATCTTTCGGAGGCACGCCATGGAACGACTCAAGCTCAACGGCTGGCAGCGGCGCCGCTTGTGGCGCCAGTCGGGGTCGACCCGTGACGTC
>DASZMJ010000279.1:0-16171 GCA_035551935.1 Isosphaeraceae bacterium | reverse complement strand
CGATCGATGACCATGTGGATCGGTTCGTCGGCTACCTCGGGGGCCTGACGTCGCACGAGGCGCTGACGAAGGCCGGTGTCCTCTCGGAGGAATTCTGGCTGAGATCAGTCCTGTGAAAAAACTACTGCGGACCTGCTTAGTGAGCTAACCATGCTCGTGCAGGTTCAAGTCCTGTCTCCGGCATTTGAAGTCGAAGAACGGCGGTGAGTTCCGGCGCCGGAACCGAACGGCCCGGCCACCGCGCCCGACGATCCGACCGGACTGGACGCCGGCGACGGCCTGTTGCGCCTGCCGGGGCGTGTGTCGGGATCGCCGTCCGGCCGCGCGATCCGGTCCATCGGCCTCGACGACTCCAGCCGCGAGGGACATCTTTCGAGGCGGAGACCGGTGGCCCGTACCGAGCTGTCGGATGCGTGTCAGAGGAGATACGCGCCGCGGTGGACGTGGTTCATCGCCAGTGCAGTGACCAGCGACGCGAGGCCGACGGCGGCGCGGCTGGCGTCCTCGCCGGAGAAGGAGAGGCCGAGTGCATCGGCCCGCGCGGCGAGTTGCCTGAGGAGAGGGCGGGTCCGTTCGGGGAAGTGGCCGGTCCAGTGATAGATCGAGGCGACGAGCGGCAGCTCGAGCTCGCCGATCAGCCGCGAGGCCGATCGAAGGTCACCGCCCTGAGGACCCGGCTCGGGGAAGACGTCGCGGAGGGCGGCGTCGAGACCGGGCGGGAACCGCTCGGCAGCCGGGCCGGTCGTCGGGCCGTAGAAGTCGTCGACCGTGACCGCCAGGTCGCCGACGTCCTCGTCGGTGTCGTCGGCCGTGACGACGGGGTCGCGGTCGGCCAGCGCGGCCATCGTCCGGTCGCAGTACTGGAGTTTGGCCAGCGCCTCGGGCCAGTCGGCGTACTCGGCGTGCCAGTCGAGCCCGGGCGTCATCCAGACGGCGAACGTCTCGGCCCAGTCCTCGTCGGGGTGCTTCTGGGCGTACCAGCCGGGGAGGTGTCGGACGTATCGCCGGCTGAACGGCTCGAGCCGGTATTCCTCGAGGTAAGGCCGGTCCATCGGCCCGAAGGACTCGACCCACTCGGGCGACTCGAAGAGGCGATAGGCGTAGTTGACGACGTGTCCCATCTCGTGCCGGAGGTAGCGCAGGAGGTCCGACCGGCCGACCCCTTCGAGGTGACCCACCCGCTCGGCGTGGAGGAGCGTCAGGTCGGGCCGCGCCAGGTAAAACGGGATCGCCACGGCGACGCTCCCCTCGGGCACCCCCCATTCCGTCGAGAGGTAGAACTTCGGTCGGACCCGAGTGATCCCCGCGGCCTGAAGCTCGTGTGCGAACTCGGCGAGCACCGGCTCGAGAGTCGAGCCCTCAATCGTCAGCCCGAGGTCGCGGATCGGGACCGACCAGCGGGGCGGGGTCGGCACTCGCGAGGATTCGTCGGACCGCATCGCCGCACTCCCGGGCCCTCTTCTCCGGCCGAGGGCCCGGCGGGACTCACGAGCAACCGACATACCGCCCGGGGTCGGCCCGTGGTTTGCAACGGGTTGGCCCGCTCGATGAGGCCGGCCCGGAGGTCATGTCTGGCGATGCGGATCACGATCCTGACCCACGTGGACGAGGAGGGCTCGAAGGCATACGACGCCGTCGTCCCCCAGGTGGCCCGAGCACTGAAGGCGGGGGGACACAACCCGTCGATCCTCGGCGTCCATGACGACCTGGGTCGGCTCGTCTCCGGCCTGAAGCGCCGCAAGCCCGACCTCGTCTTCCACCTGCTGGAGTGCTTCGGCGACGAGTTGATCGGCGACGTCCAGGTGGCCGGGGTCCTCGACCTGCTGAAGCTTCCCTACACCGGCGGCGGCCCCGCCGAGCTCTCGCTCCGGACGGACAAGGCGCTCGCGAAAAAGGTACTGGCTTACGACGAGATCCGCGTGCCCGACTTCGCCGTCTTCGACCGCGACGGCTTCGAGACCGGCGGCAACCTGAGGATGCCCCTGTTCGTCAAGCCGTTGAAGGCCGACGCCTCGCTCGGGATCGACGGCAAGAGGTCGCTGGTCCACGACGCCGACGCCCTGATGACGCGGGTCGCGGCGATCCGCAAATCCTTCGACGGCGCGGCGCTGGCCGAGGAGTACATCGAGGGCCGGGAGTTCTATGTCGGCGTGCTCGGCAACGGCGAGCCGATCGCGTTTCCGCCGATCGAGATGGACTTCGGCGGGCTCCCCGACGGGTTGCCTCGGGTCCTCGACGGCAAGGCGAAGTGGGCCGAAGACTCGCCCGAATACCGAGGGACGCGCCCGGTCCTCGCCGAGTTGCCCGACGACCTGCGGGCCCGGCTCCAGGAGGTCTCGCTCGCGGCCTACCGGGCGCTGAAAGTCCGCGACTACGGCCGGGTCGACCTCCGGCTCACCGACGCGGGCGACATCTACGTGATCGAGGTCAACGCCAGTTGTTACCTCGAATCCTCCGGCGAGTTCGCCGCCGCCGCCGCCGCCGCGGGAATCGACTACGAGACCTTGATCAACCGGATCGCCGACCTCGCGGCGGAACGCTTCCGCCGCTGACGCACGCCAGGCGGAGCGAGCCGTCCGGTCCGGTCGATCCTCTGACCTGGTGTCTAGGTTCGAGGCAGGCGGTGAGCCGCCACTGGCCGACGACGAGACCCAGGACTAGCACGGTCGCGCGGAGGGAGGCGCGACGTGGATGAGGTTGACGACCCGGCCGACGCCTTCGACTTCCGCGACGATCGCCTGCGCGACCTGCTTGAGGTAGTGCGAGGGGAGTCGGCCGGAGAGGACGACCGAGTCGCCCCGGACGTCGCAGGCGACGTCCTCGAGGATCAGGTAGCCGCTGACCCGAAACCGCTCGGTGATCTTGTCCTCGATCGATTCCGCGACGAATCCCGCGACCATCGTACCAACGCCTCCCAGGGACCACGACGGGCCGCGGTCCCCTCGTCGAGCGGCGGTCATCACCGCAGTGGCCGGGGCATGCCCCGGTTGTCCGGTCTTCAGACGGAATGGGGAGATCGCTCGATCCCACGAAAAAACCCCGGCCGTCGCGATCCGCCGATCGCAAGCGGTCCAGGGCGATTCATTGCCGGTGTCGGCCCGCCCGTCGCGAGCGAGCCTCGACGCAGCTCCCAGTATAGAGACGATGGGACTCGGGTCAATCCTGCGGATCTCGAAGCCCCCGGGAGGATTGGTCTTGCACCAATCAATGCGGGCGCAGTAGAATCCTGTTTGAATAGACGTGACCGCTCATGACTGGGCCGTCCGTCCCCTCGGGTTTTGAATGGGCCCACGAGACCGCCGACGGCGGCACGTGGGTTTTTTCGTGGCCGGGGTCGGCCAGCCTGGAGGCGAAGATGGAGAGAGCACGGCTCACGAGGCGTTATCTCGAACTGCAGCAATACGTCGGCTGGACCGAGGCCGACGTCCGCAACATCGAGGCGGCGGCGCCGATCCTGATGCCGTGCTTGCCGGCCTTGATCGACGACTTCTACGACGAGATCGATCGCCATCCCGAGGCGCGCAAGGTCATCACCGGCGGCGCCGCGCAGGTCGAGCGGCTGAAGGGGACGCTCGTCGGCTGGCTCCGCGACCTGCTCGGCGGCGTCTACGACGACGCCTACGTCGAGCGGCGCTGGCGGGTCGGCTGGCGGCACGTCGAGATCGGGCTCGATCAGGTCTACACCAACGTCGCGCTTTCTCGAATCCGGATCGGACTCTGCCAGGCCTTGCAGGAGGGCTGGCCCGCCGACCGGGCCTCGCGCGAGGCGACCGTGCGGTCGCTGAACCGGCTCCTGGACCTCGACCTGGCGATCATCGAGGACGCGTATCAGGCCGAGTACATGGGGCGGCTCCAGCGGGCCGAGCGGCTGGCGACGCTCGGCCAGGTGGCCGGCGGCGTGGCGCACGAGCTGCGCAACCCGCTGAACGTGGTCAAGACGTCGGTCTATTACCTGCTCCACGCCCGCAACCCGAACCCCGAGAAGCGGGACGAGCACCTGCGTCGGATCGAGCGCCAGGTCGGCCTCGCCGATGGGGTGATCACGGCCCTGTCGAACTTCGCCAGGATGCCGCTGCCCGACCTGCGCCCCGTGGCCGTCGGGCCCTTGATCCGCGACGTCCTCGACCTCTACCCGCCCGGCGACGGGGTGCGGGTCGAGCTCGACCTCGCCGAGGCGCTGCCGCCGGTGCTGTCGGACGCCGACCAGATGCGGATCGTCTTCGGCAACCTGATCCGCAACGCCCGCGACGCGATGCCCGCCGGCGGCACCTTGACGATCCGCGGCCGGACCCGGGAGGGGCAGGTCGAGGTCGACGTCGCCGACACCGGCGTCGGCATCGCGCCCGAGGACCTGGGCCGGATCATGGAGCCCCTGTACTCGACCAAGGCGCGCGGGCTCGGGTTGGGACTTGCTATTGCGCGGGCCATCCTGGATAAGAATCAGGGGAGTTTGCGCGTCGACAGCGATGTCGGCCGCGGCAGTACCTTCACGGTCCGGATGACCGCATCGACGCGTGATGGAACGGCGCCATGACCAGCCCGAATGAGCCGAGCATCCTGGTCGTCGACGACGACACGGACATCTGCCGAAACCTGACCGACATCCTCTCCGACCTCGGCTATCGCGTCGACACGGCGCACGACGGACCGTCGGCCCTGCGGCTCCTCGAGCGGTCGCACTACGACGTCGCGCTCCTGGACCTGAAGATGCCGGGCATGGACGGCCTGGAGCTCTACCGCGAGATCAAGAGGCGTTGGGCCGGGACCGTCGCCCTTTTGGTGACGGCGTACGCGACCCCCGCAACGGCGGCCGAGGCGCTGGCGGCCGGGGCCTGGAAAGTCGTCAACAAGCCGGTCGACTTCGCCGGCCTGATGGCCCTCGTCGACGAGGCGCTGGGCCAGCCGCTGGTCCTGGTCGTCGATGACGACCGCGACCTCTGCGACAGCCTCTGGGACCTGCTCCGCGAGCGCGGCTACCGCGTCGGCCTGGCGCACGGGGTCGAGGAGGCGGCCGAGCAGATCGAGGGGGCGGGCTATCGCGTCGTCCTGATCGACCTGCGGATGCCCGACGGCGGCGGCGAGGAGCTCTTCCGCCGCGTCCGGGCCGCGGCGCCGGAGGCGCGGACGATCCTCATCACCGGCCACCGCGCCGAGCTCGGCGGCGTCGTCGAACGGGTCCTGTCCGAGGGGGCCGACGCGGTCTGCTACAAGCCCTTCGACGTCCCCAGCCTGCTCGAGACGCTCCAGTCGCTGACCGCCCGGGGGTGACGGCCGATGAACGCCGCGCCGCTGGAGGTCCTGGTCATCGAGGACGACGCCGACACCCGCTCCAACCTCCGCGACATCCTCGAGCTGGACGACCACCGCACCACCGAGGCCGCGACCGCCGCCGAGGCCCTGGCGCGGGACGACTGGAACCGCTTCGACGCGGTGATCCTCGACCGCCGGCTCCCCGACGCCGTCGCCGACGGGCTGCTGCCCCGGCTCCGCGCCAGGGCCCCGCGCGCCGATGTGATCGTCGTGACCGGCTTCGCCGACCTCCACGGGGCCATCGCCGCGCTGCGGCAGGGGGCGGCCGACTACATCCTCAAGCCGCTGAACGCCGAGGCGCTCCGTGCCAGCCTCGGCCGCGTCGCCGAGCGGCACCGGCTGGCGAAGGCCAAGGAGCGGAGCGAGTCGGCGTTCCGCAACCTCGTCGAGGCGGCCGAGTGCCTGATCGTCATCGTCCGGGCCGACGGGACTATCCAGTACCTCAGCCCGTACACGGCGCGGCTCACCGGCTTCGGGCTGATCCGGCCGATCGGCCGCGACTTCGAGGGGCTCCTGATCCCCGAGCCGAATCGCGGCACCCTCCGTTCCGCATTCGACCGCGCCCGCGACGGCCGCCCGGCGCGGGGGGTCGAGGTGCCGATCGCCTGCCGCGACGGCTCGTTGCGCTGGGTCGTCTGGAACGCGAGGAAGCTCGACGACGACCACGGCCCGGCCGTCCTGGCCGTCGGCCAGGATATCACCGAGGTCAAGCGCGCCCAGGAGCGGGCGTTGCAGGCCGAGCGGCTCGCCGCGATCGGCGAGATGGTCGCCGGCCTGGCCCACGAGGGCCGCAACGCGATGCAGCGGAGCCAGGCCTGCCTCGAGATGCTCGCCCTGGCCGACCGCGACCGCCCCGAGTCGCTCGACCTGATCGCCCGCACCCAGCGCGCCCTCGACGACCTTCACCGCACCTACGAGGACGTCCGCGGCTACGCGTCGCCGATCCGGCTGGAGCCCCGCCCCTGCGACCTCCGCGACGTCTGGCGCGAGGCCTGGCTGCACCTCGACGTCGCCCGGAGGGGCCGCGCGGCGACGCTCCGCGACGGGCCCGACTCCGCCGACACGCGCTGCGTCGCCGACCCGTTCCGGCTCGGCCAGGTCTTCCGCAACCTGCTCGACAACGCCCTGGCCGCCGGCCGGCCCGACGCCCCCGTGACCGTCACGATCCGCGCCGAGCCGGCCGTGCTCGACGGCCAGGACGCGCTGCGCGCCGTCGTGGCCGACGACGGGCCGGGCCTCGACGCCGAGGGGCGCCGCCGCGTCTTCGACCCGTTCTTCACCACCAAGGCCAAGGGGACCGGCCTGGGCATGGCCATCGCCCGTCGCGTCGTCGAGGCCCACGGCGGCCGGATCGCCGTCGGCGACGAGGGCCCGGGCGCCGTCTTCCTCATCACCCTCCCGAGGGGCAACCCATGAACCGCCCGCTCCGCATCGCCGTCGCCGACGACGAGATCGACATGCGCGACTACTTCGCGACGATCCTCCCCCTGCTCGGGCACGAGGTCGTCGCCGTCTCCAGCAACGGCAAGGCCCTCGTCGACGCCTGCCGCGCCACCAGGCCCGACCTGGTCATCACCGACATCAAGATGCCCGACATGGACGGCATCGACGCCGCCGCGCAGCTCTACCGCGACCGGCCCATCCCCGTCATCCTCATCTCGGCCTTCCACGACGCCGAGTTCATCCGCCGCGCCGAGGCCGACCACATCCTCGCCTACCTCGTCAAGCCGATCAAGCAGGCCGACCTCGAGCCGGCCATCGCCATCGCCATGCGCCGCTTCGAGCAGTTCCAGGCCCTCCACAAGGAGGCCACCGACCTGAAGCAGGCGCTCGAGGACCGCAAGGTCGTCGAGAAGGCCAAGGGCCTGCTCATGAAGAAGGCCGGCCTGGACGAGCACGACGCGTTCCGTCGGCTCCAGAAGCTCTCCAGCGACCGCAACCTCAAGCTCGTCGAGATCGCCAAGATCCTCCTGACCGCCGACGAGGCCTTCGGCCCGCCGTCCGCCTGAGCGGTCGCCGTCGCCCCGGGATTCTCGCGCGATCGGGGTTGACACCCCTCGATCTCCGGGTATGATCGGGCCGTCGATGCTCATGATGGGCCTCGACACCCCGGCTATGACGGCCCCGCCGCTCGCGAGCGATCGCGACCGCGGGGCTTGTGTTTGCGCCCGCCGACGGCCGGGTCTCTCCCCGATGTCCCTCGACTCCCTCGCGGTGATGGCCGCCGCTCGCCCGCCCCGGCGCGCGCCGGGACGGCCCCCGCTCGTGTCCTAAGGTGTCACCCGGCGTTTGTCGGATGGAAAGGCGACACGACGCGACACGAGCGAATGACGACGAAACGACGGATTGACCCCAAGAGCAAGGAGACGCGAGCCATGCTAGTCCTGAGCCGCAAGCTCGACGAGACGATCATCATCAACGGCGACATCCGCGTCCGGGTCCTCGGCATCCGCGGCAATCTGGTCCGCCTCGGCATCGAGGCGCCCAACTGTTACACGATCCTCCGCCAGGAACTCCTCGACGACCCCGAGGCAGCCAACCCCCCGCGGCGCCGCCAGGCCGCGCCGGCCTGAGCGACGTCGCGGCCCTTGCGGACCGGCCCGTGGTCCCGTTCCGGAGCGGGTCACGAGGTCGGGCGCCGCGGGTCGCTGGCGACACAATCCGCCCGCCGGAGCGTCACGCCGGCCCGGCGAGCACGGGGATCACTCGCCCTTCCTCGGCCGAACGGTAGCCGGCCCAGATGACGTCCATCGTCTTCAGGGTCTCGGTGCCGTGGGTCTCGTGCTCGCGGCCGTCGAGCAGGCCGGCGATGAAGTGCGCCTGCGTGGCGTTGTAGCCGTCGAGATAGACGCGTTCCTCCGGCGGCAAGGGCACCGCCCGCCGACTCAACTGGCCGCGGGGGCTGACGTGCTCCAACGAGCCGTCGGCCACGAGCCGGAGCGTGCCGGCGGTCCCCTCGACGACGGTCTGATTCAGGGCCCACTCGGGCCGCGCGAGGTCCGCCGGCGCGCACCAAGAGATGTCGAGCAGGCCCAATGCCCCCGAGGCGAACCGCAGGTTCAGCGTGGCGACGTCCTCGCCGGGGTGACCTTCGCCGAACCGGCCGAGCATCGCGGCGACCTCGCGGACCTCGCCCATGAGGTAGCGGGCGGTGTCGACGAGGTGGCAGCCCATCTCCATGAGGATCAGGCGGGGCAGGTCGGCCAGGTACGGCTGCTCGGCGAACCCTTCGGGGCGGATCGCGCGGGTGTCGCGATGCGCCAGGCGGATCCGGATCGGCCGGCCGACGGCGCCGGCGTCGATCTCGTCCTTGAGCGCGCGATACCAGGGCCGGAACCGCCAGTTCTCGTGGAACATCAGCCGCACGCCCGCGGCGTCGCAGGCGTCGATCATCGCGCGGAGGTCCCAACGCACCAGCGCCGCGGGCTTCTGGCAGAGGACGTGCGCGCCGTGCCGGGCCGCCAGCTCGACGAGCTCGCGGTGCGACTCGGGCCGGGTGCAGACCTCGACGAAGTCGAGCTTGCCCGACTCGCCGTCCTCGAACGCCTCGAGCATCGCCGCCGCGTCGGTGAAGGCTTGGGCCTCGGGCGCGTATCGTCGGGCCCAGTCGAGCCGCTCGGGCAGGAGGTCGCAGACGGCGACGAGGCGCGCCCCCGGCACGTCGGCCCAGCCGGCGAGGTGATACTGCGACACGAACCCGCAGCCGATCAGCCCGCCCCGCAGCGTGGCTCCGTTGCCCATGACGACCTCACAGAACGACCCGCCCGATCACCGGGCGTTGGAGGCCTGGTGGATCCGGCGATCGGACGCGGCGGCGAACTGCTTGAGCAGGCGCCGGTTCTCGGCGAGGGTCTCGCGGAAGCTCTTGCGCAGGTCCTCCAGTCGGGCGAGCAGGCGGTCGTGCTCGACCTTCGCCCGGGCGACCTCGGCCTGGGTGTCGTCGAGCTTCTTCTGGAGGTCGTCGCGCTCCTTCGTGCGCTGGGTCAGGGAGACGCGGGCCTGCTCCTCGGTGGACTGGGCCGCCGCGACGCCGATCTTGTAGCGCTCGAGCGACTCGATCAGCGCCGAGTTCTCCTTCTGGCCGTCGGCGATCCGCGCGCGCCGGAGGGTGAGCTCCTGGTCGTTTTTCATCAACTCTTTATCATACGCGTCCTTCTTCTCGGCCACCAGGTCGCGCGCGTCCTGGTACTGCTGGTCGAGGCTGGGGACGGCGGTGACGGGCTTGCCCTCGGCGTCCTTGCCGGCGGCGACGCCGTCGAGCAGCTGTCGCTGTTCGGCGTCCTTGCGGCTCCAGTTGCGGTTGTATTCGGCCACGCCGGACAGGAACACGGCCCAGACCATCAGCAGAAGGGTCGTCAGGACGATGAAGACCTTGCCCAGGGTGGACATCGGACGGCTCCTGGCGATCGGGCACGCAAGGGGCGGCCCGGACGGCGGACGGGGCGGACGAGAGGATCCGAGGTGGAGACCCCGACCAGTATACCCCCCGTCGCCCGCCGATGCCAAGCGGCCGTCCCGAAGTCGTCGCCTTGCCGGCCTTTTCGGCCCGATCGTCCGGTTTGACGGCGACCCGGCCCCCCCTTACAATCGGCACCGCCGCGCCGGCCGACACGACCGGGCGGGGACGTGCTCGGAGGATCGTGGAGGGGCGGGCCGGATGTCGCGACCGTCGTACAAGGTCACGGAACTGCTCGGCGACGGCATCGGCCCCGAGCTCTCCCGGGCGGTCCACACGCTCGCGGACGCATTGTCGATCCACCTCGATTTCGAGCCGGTCGACTTCTCGCTCGAGAGTCGTCGCGCCCGCAAGGACAGGGTCTTCGACGAGGCCGTCGCCTCGATCAACGCCAACACGGTCGCGCTGAAGTATCCGACGATCACCGCCGAGGAGAGCCCCAACGCCGTCCTCCGCCGCCGGCTCGGCCTCTCCGTCATCCACCGGCCCGTCTACACGATCCCCGGCGTGCCCACGAACTTCCGCCGCGAGCTCGACCTCGACATCATCCGGATCGCCACCGGCGGCACCTACGACGACCCCGGCCGCCCCATCGGCGAGGACGGCGCCGTCAGCCTCCGGATCGTCGAGCGGGGGCCCGTGCGCGAGGCGGCGCGTTATGCGTTCAGCCTCGCCCGCAAGACCGGCAAGCGCGTCACCAGCGCCTCGAAGTACACGATCCAGAAGGCCACCGACGGCCTCTTCGAGCGCGTCGCCGACGAGGTCGCGAGGCAGTACCCCGAGGTCCCGCACGGCATCGAGCTGTTCGACGCCTTGCTCGGCAAGATCATCATGGCGCCGGAGAAGTTCCAGGTCGTGCTCGTCTTGAACGAGTACGGCGACTTCCTCTCCGACATGGCCTGCGGCCTCGCCGGCTCGCTCGGCATCGGCGCCAGCGCGAACCTGGCATTCGACCCCTCGGCGGTCGTCCGCGTCGCGCTGTTCGACGCCGCGCACGGCACGGCGCCCGACATCGCCGGCAAGGGCCTGGCCAACCCGACGGCCATCTTCCTCGCGTTGACGATGCTGCTCTACCAGATCGGCGAGATCGCCGTCGCCCAGGCGGTCAAGAACGCCACCCTCGACCAACTTCGCCAGGGCATCCGCACCCGCGACCTCGGCGGCCAGGAGTCGACCGAGTCCTTCACCGCCGCCGTCGCCGCCGAGGTCTCCCGTCGGCTTTCGACCCCGGCCTGAGCCTCACGGGACGACGGTCGAGACGCGCCGGACCTCGACGTCGGGCCGACCCTTCGGCGCGGCGGCCGGCTCCGCGGGCGGCGGGGGTGGCAGGAACGCCGTCCGGTTGACGACCCGGAGGCCGTTGGGCAGGACGACGCGGGGGATCGCGCCGAGGTCGCCGCCGACGACCGGCTGGAGGATCGGCCGGCCGTCGCTCCAGGTCCCGAGGTCGCGCACGAGCTCGCCGCGACACGTCGCCGCGTCGAGGCTCAGGCCCGCGAACCCCGCGGCGATCGTCAGGTCGGCCAGCCGCCAGAGCCCCAGCTTGTCGAGGGCGTTGGTCTGCGCCTTCGCCATCTGGAACGTCCGCAACGGCCCCTCGCCCGTGTCGTACTCGACCAGCGCGGCGGTCGCCGCGATGTGGTCGGCGACGACCGGGGGCGAGCCGTGCCGGTCGGTCCGGTAGAGGACGAAGCACTTGCGGTCGGCCGGGATCGAGGTGGCCTCGGCGAAGATCTGCCGGGCCCGGCCGTCGCCGACGACCCAGTCATGCTCGGCCGCGACGACGGCCAACAACGTGCTCGGCGCCAGCTTGGCCAGGCTCGGCCCGGGCAGGAACTGGACCTCGCCGGGCATGACGGCCACGACCGCCTTCGCGACCGGCAGGCGGTTCTCGGCCGCGACCGCCGCCATCAGGACCGACAGGTTCCCTCCGGCCGAGTGGCCGACCAGGGCGAACCGCGTCCGGTCCGGCCGGACATGCCCCGGCGCCGTCTCGAGCACGTCGAGGGCGTCGCGCACCGCGTCGATCGCGTTGGCCAGGAACTCGGCCGGCGGCGTCGACCAGTCGGCCTGGTACCGCGGCGCGATGACGACCTTGCCGCTCCGGGCGAGGTGCTCGATCCAGGCGCCGTAGATCCCCGGGTTGGTCGCCATCCAGCCGTGATGGAAGACCACGACCGGCGCCTTCTCCGGCTTCGGCTCGGCCGGCTCGAACAGCCAGTACGACCGGGCCCCCGTCCCGTAATGCCGCCGCCAGACCGACTTGTGCGGATACGGCGCCGGCTCCGTTCGCGGCCTCGGCGATGGCAACGCCCCGGCCTCGGCCGGCGCGACCGCGTCCTTCGACAACGGGGCGGGCGTTCCGGCCGCCGGGGCGTCGGCCGTGCCCTTCGCCTCATCCGAAGCGGCGCGCACGACGCCCAGCCCCGCCCAGGCGAGCGCGCACGCCAGGGTCATCCTTGACCAAGACGATCGGAACATGGGTCTCTCTCGCGAACCGCGACGACGGCGTTCGCTGACGACACCCCCGGATTCGACGATGCCTCGGGGTGTCCTCAGAAGATATAGGGCGATCCCCGAGGAAAATCAAGGGGGATCGCCGCATCGGAGAGGGTTGGTGAGACTGGAGGGTTTCGTCAAGCCGAACCCTGCGAAGCGTTGGTCGGCTTCCCTTGCCAGATCCAGATCACCCAGTCCACGTTGACCGGGGCGCCGCCGAAGTCCTTCAGCCGCGTCATGCACTGCCCGCGGTGGTGCTGGGTATGCAACGCGACCTGGACCAATCCCTCGGCCACCGTGAGGACGCACGGCGGCTCGGGGAACCACGGGAGCCGGACCGTCCGCGCGATCGCCTCGGGATCCAGCCCCGCCGCGAATGTGCGCAAACCGCGATGGGCCTCCTCGGAACGCGTCTTCAGCTCCTCGAAGCCCGGCGGCGGCCCATCCGACGGCCACAACGGTTGCCCCCCTCCCAGGATCGAGAGGAAGGCCCGCTGCACCGTGATGATGTGGTCCACGCGCCTGCGAAGCTCCTCGTTCTCCCTGGCCGGCGACGCCCCCCACGCCTGGAAGAACGCCGCATCGGCCCATTCGCTGTGCCCGAGTAGTTCACGCAGGAATTCCAACATGGAGTTCTCCACCCACGCCTGATCCCATCGGTCCCATCCAGGCCCACCAAGAATCCTTTCGGAATTCCCGCCGGTTCTTGCGACGGATTCCAACTCTAGGGATAGCGTCCCTCGCGGGAGGGGCGGACTGCGCGCGACGACGACCCCGAATGGGCTCCCATGACCCTCCGAACAATGCATGAGACCATTCTCGGTCACTCGCTACCTCATGAACGCGGGGTGGCACGCCCTGCAAGGGCGTGGTCGGGCCCGCAGACCACGCCCTTGCAGGGCCAGGGCGAACGCACGTGTTTCGCAAATCCTTGTCCTGCAAGGATTTGCAATCTAGTGCACGGAATTCAACTAGTCGCAAGTTCTTTGCAGACAAGGATTTGTGAATTAGATGCGTTTGCCCTGCTTGCAGGGCGTGCCACCCACCGCCGCGCGAAACGAACCCACTTTCGGTCGGCGTCGCGGCGCGAAACGAACCCACTTCGGCCGGCGTCGCGGCGCGAAACGAACCCACTTCGCGGACGCGGACGGGGACAGCCTCCGAGCTTCCGAGGTGCGGGTCCGGGTCGGGCGCGGAACGAACCGACGGAGTGCCGGCCAGGAGCTTCCGGTACCCGGCCCGTCGCCATCCAGAACGAACCGAACGGGGCATTGGGAAGTCTGGTGAAGCCGTGCGGGCATCGGGCGCCGTTTCGAAACGAAGCGAACGGGGCACTGGTGGATCTGGGCAAGGACTATCGACGTCCTGTGTCGGCGTGAAACGAACCGAAGCCGGGGCATCCGCCGCCGAACCGTTCATGAGACGATCCATCGTCTCACCCGACCCAAGGAAACTGGGTGGCACGCCCTGGAAGGGCGTGGTCCGGGCTCGGGGACCACGCCCTTGCAGGGCGTGCCACCCACCGTCGGGGGCATTTTCAGTCGGTCCGGCCGAAGGTCCGGTCGGCCGCCTGGTAGCTTGCAGGGCGTGCCACCCACCGCCGGGGACATTTTCAGAGCAAAACGAATCCAATTCCGGCCCCGCCGGGGCACAAAACGAACCCAATTCCGGCCGGGAGCGGCCTGCGATCAGGACCCGGCGAGCGGGGGGCGTGAGCCCCCCTGTCCGTTCTCCGCTCGGCGGTTGGACAGGGGGCTCACGCCCCCCGCTCGCCGGGTCCCGAACCGGCCACCCTCCTCTCGGAACGAACCGACGGACCACTTCGGTTCACAACGCCGCCGCGCCTCGCATTGAGGAGTGCCGGGGGTTCGAGTACAATCCGGCCCCCTTGCACGACCGCCCGAGCGGTCGGGAACCGTCCGACATGACACAGGGACGTATCCCCATGCGACCGAAGCGCGCGCCCGTCGTCCTGCTCCTGGCCTCGCTCGCCCCCCTCTCGGCGGCCGGTGGCGAAGCGTTGCCGAAGGTGCCGGAGGGTTGGAAGGTCGAGCTCGTCGCGAAGGCGCCGGCGATCCTGTATCCGACGGCGTTGGTCGCCGGCCCGGACGGCTCGCTCTATCTCGGCCAGGACCCGATGGACATGCCCGGGCCGCCGACGAGGCCGATCGACTCGGTCGTCCGGATCAAGGACGGCAAGGTCACCCCGTTCGCCGAGGGGCTCTGGGCGGTGATGGGCCTGGAGTGGGTGGACGACGCCCTGATCGTCGTCCACGCGCCCTTTCTGTCGGCCTTCCGCGACACCGACGGCGACGGCAAGGCCGATCGCCGGGTCGACCTCATGACCGGCCTCGGCCCGTCACTCCCCGGCTTCAACGGCCTGAACGACCACATCGCCTCGGGCATCCGCCTGGGGATGGACGGTTTCCTGTACATCTCGGTCGGCGACAAGGGGATTCCCAAAGGCGTGGGCCGCGACGGGACGACGATCCAGCTCTTCGGCGGCGGCGTGATCCGCATCCGGCCCGACGGTACCGGCCTGGAGGTCGTCTCGACCGGCGAGCGCAACCCGCTCTCGGTGGCATTGTCGGCGACGGACGAGGTCTTCACCTACGGCAACGACGACGACAGCAAGCAGTGGCCGAACAGCCTCACCCACCACATCGTCGGCGGCCACTACGGCTATCCGTACCAGTTCCTCGACCACCCCGAGCGTGCCCTGCCGATCCTCAACGGCCAGATCGGCGGCTCGGGCACGCAGGGCATCTGCTACAACGAGGACGGGTTGCCCCCGCGCTATCGGGGGAACTTCTTCTTCTGCGACTGGGGCCGGCAGACGATCACCCGCTACGTCCTCGAACGCAACGGCGGCACCTTCCGGGTCGCGTCGAGCGAGCCCTTCATGGACAAAGGCGACGTCTCCGACTTCCGGCCGTTCACCCTCGCCCCCTCGGCCGACGGAGCGAGCCTCTATGTGGTCGACTGGGGCTTCAACGGCTGGCTCGCCGCCGGGCCGAAGACGGGGCGGCTCTATCGGCTGTCGTATGTTGGTGCGGATGCGGCCAAGCCCGCGCCGCGACCGACCGAGACGGATGTCGCGAGCCTGATCCGTGCCCTCGACCATCCGGCGCGGAGTGTTCGGCTTTCCGCCCAGCGGGCCCTCACGAGGGCCAAGGCCGTCGAGGCCCTGAACGCCCGGCTCCGGGTCGTCGATCCCCGGGCCGGCCGGCTCCACGCGATCTGGGCGCTGAGTGAGATCCCGGAACCGACGGACCGCACCATGCTCCGTTGGCTCGTCGCCGATGAGGACCCGGACGTCCGGCTCCAGGCGATCCGGAGCTGCGGCATCCGTCGCGATACTACCGCCGCTCGCCACATCATCCCGAGCCTCCGCCATCGCGAGGCCAGGGTCCGCCGCGAGGCGGCCATCGCCCTGGGACGGATCGGCGGGCCGGGCGTGGCGGATGCCTTGCTCGGGGTTCTCAGCGAGCCCGACGAGTTCGCCGCCTGGTCGATCCGGCGGGCCCTCCGGTCCGTTGGCGTCCTGAGCAAGATCGCCCTCTCGGCCGCGCTCCTCGACGACGACCGTCGCGAAGGGGCCCTGAAGCTCTGCGACGAGAACTGGACCATCCCCGTCGTCGAGGCCCTGGCCGACGCGATCCCGCGGACCGAGGACCCGAAGTTCCGGGCGCGGATGGTGGCGACGCTCGGCGGCCTGGCGCGGCGGTATCCGGCCTGGTCGGGGCGCTGGTACGGCACCAACCCGCTCGTGGGCGACCTCCCGGCGAAGACCGAGCCGTGGGAGCCGGAGGGGATGGCCGTCGTGTCCTCGGCCCTGAGGACGGCGGTCGACGATGCCGATGCGCGGGTCCGGATCCAGGCGATCGTCGGCCTCCGCGGCCTCGG
>DASZMJ010000278.1:0-2263 GCA_035551935.1 Isosphaeraceae bacterium | reverse complement strand
TCGGCGTCGCCCTGGTGCCGACAGCTCTCGGCCTCGTGATGGGCCTGGCCGCCCTGTTCGGCTCGGGGCTCAATCCAGACTTCCTCACGGGGTTCCTCGGCTGAGGGCCCCTCGTCTTCAAATTGACCGCCCCCGCCGCGGCCACTACAGTGTGGTCCGGCCCGGGGATCGGCCCGGCCCCATGCCGAGGAGCTACGGATGGCCACGCCCGTGATCCACGCGATCGCCCTCTCGTTCCTGATCGCCGACGCCCCCGCCACGCTCCGCCCGACGGAGAAGGCCGGCGAGTCGACGCGCATCGTCATCGAGCTGAAGGGCGAGGGCCTCTTCAAGGCCGCGGCCGAGGACGGCGCGGCGGAGAAGGGGGGGGCGAGCAAGGCCCGCTCGCTCAAGGTCGAGACTCGGCTGGAATTTACCGAGAAGATCCTGACCGTCGGCAAGGACGGCGGCGCGACGAAGGCCATCCGCCGGGTCGAGCGGGCCGGGGCGGCGATCAACGGCGAGGTCCGCGCCACGTCGGCGACGATCCGGCCCGAGGTCGCCACGCTGGTCGCCGAGCTGAGAGACGGCCAGGTCGTCGTCGTCAGCCCCGGCGGGCCGCTCACCCGGGCCGAGCTCGAGGTCGTGCAGGGGCCGGGCGACCCGCTGGCCCTGGCGGCGCTGCTGCCCGCGGCGGGGGTCGCCAAGGGAGAAAGCTGGACCGTCGGCAACGACGCGGCCCGGTCGCTCAGCGGGTATGACACGCTCGACGACAACGGCCTGAAGGCCACGCTCGAATCCGTCGACGACGCCCGGGCCGTCGTCCGGCTCAAGGGGCAGGTCCGCGGCTCCTACCTCGGCGGGCCGGGCACGATCACCCTGGGCGGCTCGTTCGCCTTCGACCGCAAGGCCGGCCGCGTCGAGTCGCTCGAGATCGATCGCGCCGAGGTCCGCAGGCCGGGGCCGGTCGAGGCGGGGCTGGACATCAAGAGCACGCTGAAGGTCTCGCGCCGGGCCGTCGCGACGCCCTCGGAGCTCTCCGAGGCGAATCTGGCCGGCGTGCCGACGGAGGTCGACGCCGCCCGCGAGCTGCTCGTCTTCGTCTCGCCCGACGGGAAATATCAGCTCGTCCACGACCGCGACTGGCACATCGACTGGGACGGCGAGAAGCAGGCGGTGCTCAAGCGGCTCGACAAGGGCCGGTTCGTCGCCCAGTGCAACCTCTCGGCGGGCCCGAACGCGGGCGCGGGTCGTCACGAGGACCCGGCGCGGCTCCGCGACGACATCAAGGCGGCCGTGGGGCCGCGGTTCGTGGCGCTGGTGGGCGAGGGGGTCGTCGACGGCGCGCCGGCCGGAGGATATCGCTATAAAGTCGCCGTCCAGGGACGGGAGGGCAAGGCCGGCGTACTCTGGTACTATTATTTGATTGCCGGTCCCCGGGGCGACCAGGTGCTCGCCATCTTCACCCTGGGGCTGGACCAGCGGGAGCGGTTCGGCGACCAGGACCTCCGGCTGATCGGCTCCTTCGAATGGCTCGGCCCGGCCGCGAAGCCCTGACCGGGCGGCCGACGGCACACGACCGACAACGCGAGTCCCACCCATGCGGATGCCCCCATCCCTCCCGTCCTGGCTCGGCCTGATCTGGCTCCCCGGCCTGGCGGCGGCCCAGGCGCCGTCGACGATCGTGACGACCCCGGCACCGGCGCAGACCCCGGCCGCCGCCGAGCCCGCGCTGCCCAAGGCCGAAGGGGCCGACGCGGCGACGCCGGACGGGTCGACGCGGGTGCTCGACCTGGCGCACCGCTATCGGTTCTCCGAGCAGTACACGAGCCGCGAGGGGCCGCCGCCCCCGGGGACCATCGCCGCCTACCGCGTCATGGCGACCGAGACGGTCAAGGAGACGACCGACGCGGCCGAGGCCGACGCGGCGTCCTCGGGCTCGTCCCGCGAGATCGAGTACGTCGAGCGCCCGGCGGAGATCTCCGGCCTCGGCGCCGTCACCGCGACGATCCGGAGCTACAACCGCTTCCGCTCGCAGCCCGAGGAGCAGGCCCCGCCGACCGGCGGCCGGCTCCTCGACGGCCTGACCGTCTGGTATCACCCCCAGCGCGACGCGTCGCCGCTGCTCATCAGCCTCGACGGCCGCCGGCTCCGCGAGCGCGAGTACGAGCTCGCCGCGCGGCAGGTCTACCTCCCCGGCCTCGCGGCACTCTTGCCCTCGCAGTCGGTCCGGATCGGCGACACCTGGAAGATCCCCCGCAAGGCGGTCCAGGCCCTGCTCGCC
>DASZMJ010000277.1:0-17002 GCA_035551935.1 Isosphaeraceae bacterium | reverse complement strand
ATCGGATGCGTAGAGACCGATGTTCTGCCCCAGGGGGGCCTCGTTTCCCACCCCCTACCGCCACAACTCCTTATCAGCAAACGAAGTCCAGGGGAGCGGGCGGCGGGTCACGCCCAATTCGATCCAGGGTCGATCAATCTCCAACTCGCTGAGGGCGAGCCCACGTCGTTCCGGCTCGTCCATCGGTCAATCTTCAAGGCCGATGGGCCCCGGCCGGTGGCCAGGCTCGATATTCCGGTCGGGCTGAAAGCGCGTCGGACCCAGGTGAAGTCCGGGTCGATACCCGGCGCCGAACGATACCATTATCAAGACGAAATATATCAGATCGATTTGATAGATCAAAGTTTCGGATTGAATAAGAAAATAATCATGCTTTTGGATGATCGCGGCTCGGACCTAGCCCAGTCGTCGGTCGTCTGGCGTAGGACCGAATTCCTCCAGCCGATGCCCGACCGGGTTGTGCTCGGTCCGCGAGCGGTTCGGGTCTTCCTTCTTTGTCCCGACGAGGAGATCGAATTGACCAAGGTGCGTTCGACCCCTACCGGGGTCAAGGCGGTGATCACTTCACCTCGGGAGGTGACCATTCGGCTCTCCGAGGGAGCCCCTCGCATCCTCGACGACGTCGTTGAGGTCGAGACCACCGCCGAGGGACGGCCGCCCCTCCGCATCCCCGTGGTCCGCTATTCCCCTTCCTCGCAGTCGGAGGCTCGCACACCTTCGCCATCTGCGAGTGGCGGGTAGGAAGGTCCCGTTCGCAGGAGAGGCCTCGGAGGCATCGACCCCGCGACACAGGCCTGCAAGACAACCGAGGGGCGATCACCCGTCAAGCCCCCTCGGGTTCGCCTCTGGCCCCGCTGCGAGAGGCCAGCGTCTCGAAATGGCGATCATCAACGAGCCGCTTGATTCGCTCCCGGCCTCGACGAACTCTCGGCCCGGGCGCGCGCGGCAGCCCGGCCGGGGAAGGGCCCCGGCCGGGTCGAGCGAGGAAAGGGGCTTGAGCCGGCCCGGGCGATCAGCTCGCCCAGGCCGGCTCGTCGTACAATAACTTGTACTTCTTCATCTTCTTGTAGAGCGTCGTGCGGTTGATGTCGAGCACCCGCGCCGTCTCCTGGCGGTTCCAGTTGAGGGCCTCGAGGGCCTGGAGGATGAGCTGCTTCTCGGGCTCCTCGAGGGCTTCCTTCAAGGGGCGGATGCCCATGCCGACGTGCGGCCTCGGCGTGTGCGCGGGGGGCCGCTGCGGGCGGGCCTCGGGCGGGACCAGGGCGAGGTGGGCCGCCTCGATCTTCGAGCCGCGGCAGAGGACGACGCCGCGCTCGACGGCGCTCTCGAGCTCGTGGACGTTGCCGGGCCAGTCGTGGCCACGGAGCAGGTCGAGCGCCTCGGGGGTGAAGCCATTGACGTCCTTGCTGAGCTTGCGGGCGAACCGGGCGCGGAAGTGCTCGGCCAGGCGGACGACGTCGGGCCCGCGGTGCCGTAGCGGGGGCAGCTTCAGCGTCACGACGCCCATGCGGTAGAAGAGGTCCTGGCGGAAGCTCCCCTGCTCGACCAGGGCCGCCAGGTCGGCGCGGCTGCCGAGCACGATCCGGCAGTCGACGCGGGCCGTCTGGGTCGAGCCGACGGGCTCGTACTCGCCCTCGTTCAGGACGCGGAGCAGCTTGAACTGGAGCTCGGGCGACAGCGCCGAGATCTCGTCGATGAAGAGCGTCCCCCCCCTGGCCAGCGCGAGCTTGCCGGGGCGATCGGCGACCAGCTCGGCGTAGCCGCCGCGGCGGCCGAAGAACTCGACCTCGAGGGCCGGGGGCTTCAGGGTGTCGCAGGAGAGCTCCAGGAACGGCCCGTCGCGGCGCGGGCTGCGGCTGTGGAGGGTGCGGGCCAGCAGGCTCTTGCCGGTGCCGCGCTCGCCGAGGATCAGCACGGGGGCCTTCGTCGGGGCGATCATCTCGGCCAGCTCGAGGGCCTGCCGCAGGCTCGGGTCGTCGCCGATGAGGCCGGACTCGTCGCCGAGGCCGGCGGGCTCGAGCCGCGGCGTCGGGGTCGGCTCGGCGGCCGGCGCCGGCCGGCGCTGGGACGCGGCGGCGGCGATCGGCTCGACGTGGTGGTGGTGCGCGTGGCCGTTGTTGTGGCCGTTGTGGCCGTTGGCCATCGGCGGCGCCTGGGGCGTGGCCGGCCGCGGCTCGAACGCCGGCGCGGGCTCGGGGGTGCCGAGGGCTTGCGCCACCGCCGCGCGGAGCTGGGTGGCCGGCAGCGGGAACTTCAGGACGTTGGCGGCTCCCCGCTGCCGGGCCTCGCGGGCGCGGTCGTTGTGCAGGACCGGGAAGAGCAGGACGACCGGGACCCGCGGGTACTTGCGCCGGAGGTACGTCAGGAGCTCCAGGGCCTCCGGGTCGTACGGGTCGGCGCCGGCGATGATCAGCTCGACGCCCCCTTGCTCCAGCTCCAGCAGGCGGACGGCGGCGCGGTCGCTGGTCGCCTCGATGATCCGATGCCCCAGCGACTGGAGCATCGAAGTCGTCAGGGCCATAACGTTCGGGTCGGCATGGACGATCAGGATTCGGGCGGTGCTCATCGCGGTGGCTCTCTCAAAGGGGCCCGTGTCACAGTCCGCGGGCGCTCGGCCGTCATCCCTGAGAGAAGGTCGTCCGCACTCCCTCACCCCCGTCGATCGGCGCGACGGGACGAGACGGGCGGCGCCTGGCCGCCCTCGCAACCGCTCCATTCGTCCTTGGGGAAGTCGTGCCGCGGGGGTGGGTGTTGAAGTTGCTATACGTCATGGATGCCACGTCGTCAAAAGCCAACGTCAGGTCTCCGGCGGGCCCAGGGTACCGCGACGGGGCGCGGCCCCGATGTCGATCGGGAGAAACTTCGGCGAAGACACTCCGGTCGGAAACGCGGTCCGTTCGGGTCCCGGCCCTCGGGGGAGGGGAAAGGCCGGGTCAGGCGCGGGGATGAGCGTCGTTGTACGCGTCGAGCAGCCGTTCGCGGGTCACATGGGTGTAGGCCTGCGTCGTCGTCAAACGGCGGTGGCCGAGCAGCTCCTGGACGCTCCGGAGGTCGGCGCCGCGGTCCAACAGGTGGGTCGCGAAGCTATGCCGCAATGTGTGCGGGCTGGCGGCCGGGTCGAGGCCCTGGGCCAGCAGCCGGGCCTCGAGCAGGCGACCGACACTCCGAGCCGAGAGGCGAGTCCCGTACCGATTCAAGAAGATCGCCCGCTCCGCAGGCATTTTTGGCTGTCGAAGACCATTCCAGCGTGTCAGCCACGACGTCGCCATGCCTCCGAGCGGGCAGAGCCGTTCCCGGCGCCCCTTGCCCCGGACACGGACCAGGCCCTGCTCGGGGTCGAAGTCGTCGAGGTCCAGGCCCACCAGCTCGCCGACCCGCAGGCCGCCGCCGTAGAGCACCTCGAACATCGCCCGGTCCCGCACCCCGGCCGGCGTGGCCGTCGGGATCGCGTCGAGGAAGCCGACGACCTCCTCGACCCGCAACGGCCTGGGCAAGCGGCGCGATTGTTTCGGGTTGCGCAAGGTCGCCGCCGGGTCGATCGCCACCGCGCCTCGACGCCGCTGGAAACGGTAGAACGACCGGAGACAGGCCAGCCGCCGCGCGATGGTGCCCGGGGCGTAGGCCCGGCCGCTCAACCACGCCGCAAACGCCCGGAGCCGCCGTGCATCGACCGCCGCCGGGTCGGCCCCAGGCCCCTCGGCCCCCTCAAGATACTCCCGGAACAGTGCCAGGTCCGATTCGTAGGAGCGCAGGGTATGGGGCGAGGCGTTACGCTCGGCGCGCAGGTGGTCCAGGAAGGTACGGATTGCGGCCTGCATGGATGCCTCTCCCTCCGCTGTCGCGCGGCGGCGCGCCGGCCGATCACGACGCGGTCCCCTGGCTGTTCCCGACTCCGGGGACCGTCCGACTCGCGGCTCCTTCGCGGCTTGGCTTCTCCGTTCCGGCTTCACGTTCTAACCGATCCGTCCTTTCCTGTCCAAAACTTTGTCACCATCCGGACCGTTTTTTTCGGAAGCACCCAACCCTGAATGAACCCGTGTCATCATGAGAAGTTTCGGGTCAGCCCAAAAAACGCCGATTCCCCCCTTCCCTTCGGCCAAATGGCCCCGTATACTACACGTGCGCCGTGGAGCAGCGGTTAGCTCGCCAGGCTCATAACCTGGAGGTCGTAGGTTCGATTCCTGCCGGCGCAACTCCTGATCTTCCTTCCCAACCCGGCTTGAGCCGGGTTTTTTTGTTGATATTTCGCAACCTCCATCGCCAATTACGCCTGCTTCGCTCCGGCGTGACACATCCCGATCAAAAACGGGTCCGGGCGCAACCACGCTTTCATCCACAAAAGCAAGCGGTTGGGGATGGTTCGAAACATCCGCGACGACGAGGGCTTGGCGCGGGACGCGGTCGTGGAGATGGGCCGGTACTCCCTGGCGGGACGGGCGTCGAGGCGCCATCCTGGAGGGGGACGGGCCGAGGGGCCCGATACCTTCCGAGGAGGGCTTATCGATGCGCATGCTCCGCTGGACGATCGCCCTGGTCGTGGCCGCGCCGGCGGTCGTGGTCGCGGCCGACTTCCCCCGGTTCGAGGCCAGGACGATCGACCCGCACGTCGGCAACGTCTGCTACGCGGTGACGACCGCCGACGTCGACGGCGACGGCAAGCTGGATGTCGTCGCCCTGGCCGAGGACGCCGCGTACTGGTACGCCAACCCGTCGTGGGAGAAGCACACCCTCATCAAGGACGCCACCGCGCGGGACAACGTCTGCATCCAGGCGCATGACCTCGACGGCGACGGCCGGGTCGACTTCGCGGTGGGGGCCTCGTGGCAGCCCACGAATACGAAGTCCGGCGGCACGATCCAGTGGCTGAAGCGCGAGGGGAAGGACGGCTGGAAGGTCGTGCCGATCGCCACGGAGCCCACGATCCACCGCATCCGCTGGGGCGACGTGCTCGGCTCGGGCAAGAAGCAACTGGTCGTCGCGCCGCTGCAAGGCCGGGGCACGAAGGGCCCGAACTGGGGCGAGGGGCAGGGGGTCCGCATCATGGTCTTCTCCGTCTCCGACGACCCAACCCGGTCCCCCTGGCCGATGGAGGTCGCCGACGACTCCCTGCACACCGTCCACAACTTCCAGCTCCTCGACTTCGACGGCGACGGCCGCGACGACATCGTGCTCGCCTCGTGGGAGGGGGTCTTCGTGCTCCGTCGCGACCCGCGGGGGCACTGGTCCAAGACCAAGCTCGGCAGCGGCAATCAAGAATCCTCGCCGTCGAAGGGCGCGAGCGAGATCAAGGTCGGCCGGCTGGGCGATGGCCGCCGCTACCTGGCGACGATCGAGCCCTGGCACGGGTTCCAGGTCGTCGTCTACACCCCCCCCGCATCCGCGACCGCGACGGCCGTCGAAAATGCGTTGTGGCGTCGGCAGGTCGTGGACGAGCCGGTGCAGTGGGGCCACGCCGTCTGGTGCGCCGACCTCGACGGCGACGGCGACGACGAGCTGATCATCGGCCAGCGCGACCCCAACAAGCCCGGCGCCCCCGGCGCCCGGGGGCCCGGCGTCTGGGCCTACGACCCCAAGGCCGACGGCGACTCGCTCCGATTCACCAAGCATCTCATCGACGACGGCGGCATCGGCTGCGAGGACCTCGTCGCCGCCGACCTCGACGCCGACGGCCGCCCCGACATCGTCGCGGGGGGAAGGTCGACGCACAACGTCAAGGTCTACCTCAATCGGAAAAGTGCTGAGTGAACAGTGCTGAGTGCTGAGTGCTGAGTGAAGAAGCCGCCCCCGGATGAAACACGCCGCCTCTTCACTCCGCACTCGTTACTCAGCACTCAGCACTTTTCAAACGTCGGGCGGTCGCCGACAATGGAATCGATGAGCGCCGAGCGACACCCGATCCTGATCGGCTGCAGCGGCTGGAGCTATCCCGACTGGGAGGGGCCGTTCTACCCCGTCGGCATGGCGCCGGGCGACTACCTGGAGTATTACGCCGACCGCTTCCCGATCGTCGAGGTCGACAGCAGTTTCTACCGGCCGCCGTCGGCGAAGATGGTGAAATCGTGGCGCGAGCGGACGCCGGAACGCTTCAAGTTCGCGCTGAAGGTGCCGCGGGTCATCACCCATGAGAAGCAGCTCCAGGACTGCGAGGCGGACGTCGCGGAGTTCCTCGAGGCGATCCGGCCGCTCGGGCCGAAGCTGATGGTCGCGCTGCTCCAGCTCGGCTACTTCAACCGCGCCGCGTTCGAGAACCTCGACGCCTTCCTCGACACGCTCGGCCCGTTCCTCGAAGGCTGGCCGATCGAGGAGGTCCCGCTGGCGGTCGAGATCCGCAACCCGTCGTGGATGGTCGGCCGCTTCGCGCGGGTGCTGAACGACCACGGCGCCAGCCTTGTGCTGACCGAGCAGACCTGGATGCCCCGGCCGGCGGAGGTCGTGGCGAAGCTCGACCCGGTCACGGGCCCGCTCGGCTTCGTCCGCCTCCTGGGCGACCGCGAGGCGATCGAGAAGGTGACGACGACCTGGGACAAGCTCGTCTTCGACCGCTCGGCCGAGCTGGCCGAGACCGCCGAGGTCATCTCCGTGATGGCCCGGCGCGTGCCGGTCGTCGTCTTCGCCAACAACCACTACGCCGGCCACTCCCCGGCGACGGCCCGACAGCTTTATGGCCTCCTCGGCCTGCCCGAGCCCGTCCCCCCCGAACGGCCCCGGACCACCCTCTTCGACTGACGCCGACGCCTCGAGCCTTTTCGATCGATGAACACGCCCGACCTCGCCCCCGACGACCCCCGCCGCGCCTGGGCCCGCCGCCTCGGCCGCCTCCGACTCGGCGCCGAGCCGTTGAGCGTGCAGCTCGAGCGCTACCGCCGCACGACCTGGGCGTTGACGATCGTCTGCTCGATCGTCGCCGCGATGTTCTTCGCCATCTTCACCGCCTTCCGCCGCCCCGACCTCGGCGCCCTGTTCGCCACGATCCTCTTCGCCCCCGTCATCGCCCTCTCATGGCTCGACTTCGCCCGCCACCGCGCCCGCGCCCTGGCCTACATCCGCGAGTTCGGCGACGAGGGAGGCAAGGGGGACAAGGTCATCCTCGACGACCTGTGAGCCCGACGGCCGATCCCCCGTAGGGCAGGGCTCGCCCTGCCTCTTCGATTCCAAGGAATGATGAGGCAGGGCGAGCCCTGCCCTACGAAGAATGACGCCAGCCCATCGGGCACCACGCTAGAGCCCGACGGCCGCCGGGTCGAGCAGCAAGGGGAAGAACCGTCCTTCCATCGGCCGGCCGGCGGAGATGGCGGGCACGCCGTCGAGCAGGGGTTCGTCGGCGTCGGAGCGGACGCCGTCGCGGAAGGCGTTGATGACGGTCGCGCGGCGCGGGCGGTCGGTGGCGTTGCCGAACGAGCCATGGATCAGGAGCGGATGGTGGAACGAGGCATAGCCCTTCGGCAGCTCGACGGCGACGGGGTTGTTCAGCCGCGTCCACTGGTCGTCGTCGAGCACCTTGCGGATCGCGTCCATCTTGCCGGCCAGGCCGGTGATCGGCAGCAGGCTCCAGTTGTGGCTGCCGGGGACGTACTGGAGGCAGCCGTTGTCGGCCTTGCTGTCGTCGAGCGCGATCCAGCAGGTCAGGTGGGCCATCGGCGTGATGCGAGTCCAGTACGAATAGTCCTGATGCCAGGCGACCACCCCGCCGTGCTTCGCCGGCTTGCAGAAGAGTTGATCGTGCCAGAACCGCACCGCGCCGCCGAGCAGTTGCGACGCCGGCACGGTGAACGCCGGGTTCCAGAGCAGGTCGTGGAAACCGGGCTTGATCCGCCAGGCCCCCAGGGCGTGGAAGAGGACGGTGTTCGGGTCGCTGGACTCGTTGGTGTGGTACTCGTACCAGAGCTCGCGCCCCTCGTGCTCGGGCCGGGACCAGCCGGCCAGCTCGCCGCGGAGGGCCTCGACCTGCGCGTCGTCGAGGACGCGGACGCCGCCGAGGAAACCTTGCTCGTGGAACGACCGCACCTGCTCCTCCGAGAGCCGATACCGCGCCCAGTCCTCGGGGGAACGGGGCCTCGGGAAGAGGTCGGTGATCGGCCCTGACGCGCTGGAGAGGTCGTCGCTCATCGTCCCGCCGGCTTCGAGGATAGAGGTCGGGGCCGGTTCCGTCCCCGGCATGGTCCTCCGATCGTAGTGGTCGCCGGGCGCCGCGGTCAATCGCCGATGTCGGCTGGTCGCGGCCGTGCTCCCGAGCTACACTCGAAAGGGTATTGAGCCCTCCGATGCCGGAGGATTCCCCCGAGCCGCCCCATGCCCCCCCGCACGATCGCCATCGGTGACGTCCACGGCTGCCGGATCGCCCTCGACACCCTGCTCGACGCCGTCGGCCCGCGCGCCGGCGACACGATCGTCACCCTCGGCGACTACATCGACCGCGGCCACGACAGCCGCGGCGTGATCGACCGCCTGCTCGACCTCCGCCGGCGCTGCCGGCTGGTCCCGCTGCTCGGTAATCATGAACAAATGTTACTTGATGCGTTGGTCGACCCTTCCCGGCGGCGCGACTGGCTGGAGTTCGGCGGGGTGGCGACGCTGGCCTCCTACGGCGACGACACCGACTTCGGCGCGGTCCCGGCCGCGCACGTCGATTTCCTGGAGTCCTGCCTCGATTATCACGAGACGCCGACGCACCTCTTCCTGCATGCCAGCTACGACGAGTCGCTGCCGATGGCCGAGCAGTCGGACTATCACCTGCGCTGGGAGTCGCTCCGCGATCGGGTGCCGGGGCCGCACGCCTCGGGCAAGGTCGCGGTCGTCGGCCACACGTCGCAGAAATCGGGCGAGGTCCTCGACCTGGGCCATTTGATCTGCATCGACACCTACTGCCACGGCGGCGGCTGGCTGACCGCCCTGGACGTCGACACTGGCCGGATCTGGCAGGCCAATGACTCGGGCCGCTTGCGCGGCGGCTCGTGATGCCGACGACATCCCCGTAGGGCGTGTGCAACACGCCCTACGGGGATGTCCCGGCCAGGAGCCGTTCGACCCGGGGAAGGCCGGGGTCGAGGCCCGATCGCCGCAAGGCGCGGAGATGCCCCGAGAGGGTTCGCCAGTCGTCGGGGGTATCGACGTCGTACCAGGGGGGGAGGACGGCGAGGGAGCGGCCGGTGTCGCGGAGGAGGTCGATGGTCTGGGAGAGGACGGCGGGCGTACCCCAGGCGACGCCGTCGAAAATCGTCGGGGCAGGGGGGCGGCAGCCGACGAGGTAATAGCCGCCGTCGGCCGAGGGGCCGAGCACCACGTCGCGGCCGTCGAGGCAGAGGAAGGCGCTGACGAGGATCGATGGGTCGAGCGTCGGGCTGTCCGAGCCGACGACGACCACCCGCGAGGCCCCGTCCTCGAACTCCCCCTCGAAGAACGCCTTCATCCGGGCGCCGAGGTCGCCGTCGGCCTGGGCCTGGAGGGCGAACGAAGCGGGCACGCGCTCGTCGAACCAGGGGCCGGCGTCGTCGGGGGCGAACACGAGCACGCGCCGACCCCCTTCGCCCAGGAATCGGCCGGGGGCGAGCTGATCGATCGTGTCGAGGAGCATCGCCTCGTGCGCCTCGGCGGCGAACTCCGCGCCGAGCTCGGCCGCCAGCCTCGTCTTGACCCGCCCCGGCTCCGGCCGCTTGCCGAAGACCCCCAGCACCGCCCCCGCCGGCAAGTCCCAAGCCACGTCACGCCCCCTTCCCCTCGGCCTCGAGGATGCGCTCGAGCAAGACGCGGTTGACCACCCCCTTGAACCGCACCTTGCCGCCAATCGCCACGACCGGCACCGTCGTGTCATACTTCGCGCGCAGGTCGTCGTCCGCGTCGATGTCGACGGTCACGATCCGGAGGCCGTACTTCCGCCTGTATTCCTTCAAGACCTCGATCGCCTTGTGGCAGCAACAGCAATCGCGGCGCGTGTAGACCGTCACCGCGGGCCCTCGTGGGGGATCGAAGAGGTTCGCCACAGAGGACACAGAGATCGCAGAGGAGAAAAGATTCAAGATTCTCATCATTCTTCTTATCACTTCCTCTCTGTGGTCTCTGTGTCCTCTGTGGCAAATCTCTTCACTTCCACGAGGTTATCGAAGAAGGTCGCGCCGCCGCCCATGTCGGCGAGGGCGGCGGAGGTGGTGTTGTTGACGTTGGAACGGCCGGGGGCGAGCTTGTTCCAGAAGAGGCCGGTGGCGACGGCGGTCCCGGGGCGGACTGCGCCGGTCAGCGCGACGCGGGCGCGGAAGCGGCCGCGGTCGTTGAAGACGATGGCCCAGTCGCCGTCGTTCAGGCCGCGGGCGCGGGCGTCCTCGGCGGCGAGCTCGACGGTCGGGTCGCCGGCCGAGGTCGCGGCGCCGTCGGCGAAGGTCGAGTTGAGGAACTGCGGGCGCGGCGGGCTGAGCAGTTGCAAGGGGTACCGCGCCGCGAGTTCCGGGCGCGATCGCGGGTCCTCGATCGGCGGCGTGTAGGCCGGCAACGGGTCGAAGCCGTCGGCGGCCATCCGCTCGGAGTACAGCTCGCACTTGCCCGACGGGGTCGGGAAGACGCCGGCGGCGAACGGGGTGTAGTCCTCGGGCAGGTCGAGCCGGACCGAGCCCTCGTCGCGGAGCCGTTCCGGCGTGACCCCGCGGAGCGTCGGGCCGCCGTCGAGGGACTGGCGGATGAGCGTGTCGTCGTCGGGGAAGAGGGCGGGCTCGAAGCCCAACCGCGCCGCCAAGGCGCGGAAGACGTCGTTGTTCGACCGCGCCTCCCCCCTCGGCGCGATCGCCGGCTCGTTGAGCATCACGAAGTGATGTCCGTAAGCACTGTGGATATCGACATGCTCCAGTTGCGTCGTCGCCGGCAGGACGAGATCGGCGTAGTCGACCGTGTCGGTGGCGAACTGCTCGTGGACGACGGTGAATAGGTCGTCGCGCGCCAGCCCGCGCAGGACCCTGGCCTGGTCGGGAGCGACGGCGGCGGGGTTGCAGTTGTAGACATACAAGGCGTGGATGGGAGGCCCGGGCCGCTCGCCGACGAGGTACGCGCCCAGCTCGTTCATGTTGACGGTGCGGGTGCCGGCGGGGGAGAGGTCGGGTCGGGTGAGGCGGTCCATGGCGAAGTCGAAGGCGCCGCTGGTCGACAGCAACGCGCCGCCGCCGTGGTCGCGCCAGGCGCCGACGACCGCCGGCAGGCACGTGATCGTCCGCGCCGCCATCCCGCCGCCGCCGTGCCGCTGGAGGCCGTAGTTGAGCCGGATCAGCGAGGGCCGCGTCGTCGCGTACCGCCGCGCGAGCGATTCGATCGTCTCGACATCGACCCCGGTGATCGCGGCCACGCGATCGGGCGCATAGTCCTTGAGGGCACGATTCCGCAGCAAGTCGGCGCCGACGGTCGCGCGGTCGAGATAGTCCTGGTCCTGGAGCCCGTCGCGCCAGATGACGTGCATCAGGCCGAGCGCCAGCGCCGCGTCGGTGCCGGGGCGGGGCTGGACGTGCCAGTCGGAGCGGGTCGCGGTGGCGGAGCGGTACGGGTCGATGGTGACGATCGTGGCGCCGTTGTCCCTCCGGGCGCGGATCATCAGCGACCAGAGGTGGCTATTCGTGTGGACGGTGTTCGAGCCCCAGTTGATGATCCATTTGCATTTGGGGACGGCCAAGGGGTCGGCGCCGAGCCGGCCGCGGCCGAGGGTGTACTCGTAGCCGACGCCGCCGGCCGTCGAGCAGATGGTCCGGTCGAGCTTCGAGGCGCCGAGGCGGTGGAAGAAGCGGCGGTCGAGGCTGCTGGCCTGGAGCTTGCCCATCGTGCCGTAGTAGCTGTACGGCAGGATCGCCTGCGGCCCGTCGGCGGATTCGGCGATCGCCCGGAACCGCTCGGCGATCGTCGCCAGCGCCTCGTCCCAGGTGATCCGCTCGAACGCGCCGGCCCCCTTCGGCCCGATTCGCTTCGAGGGATGCAGGACCCGTTGGTCGCTGTAGACGCGATCGAGGTAGTTCGCCATCTTGCCGCAGAGGAACCCGCGCGTGAACGGGTGCTCGCGGTCGCCGCGCAGGTCGACGGCGACGCCGTCCTCGACCGTCACCCGCATCGCGCAGGTGTCCGGGCAATCGAGCGGGCAGACGTTCTTGCTCACCTTCCGCACGGCCGACGTCACCGGCTCACCCCCTTCCCAACCTCGGGAACAGGACCTCGCGCACCCAACGCTCGACCGCCTCGAGCCACTCCAGGTCGGAGTCGTCCCCGATCTGTTGCACCAGCGCCCAGACGTCCGCCGGTGCGACACCCGGCAACCACCGGCTGACCTCCGCCTTGGCGTAACGGCCGTCCTCGCCCCGGACGAGGAACGTCAACGACTTCCTCCGCAACGCCCAGATCTCCGGCACCCCGAACCGCTTCCAGACCTCGACCGCGTTGCGGCTCCCCCCGCTGTAGACGACCTCGATCGCCAGGTCCGGCGGCGGGTCGGTCTGGAGGTCGATCGTCTCCTTCTTCCTCAGGCGCACCGCGTTCTCAAGGAAGTAGAACGACTCGTCCGCCTCGGCGCTCCCCGACTTCTCCCGGAGGCCGAAGGTCGTCGATGCGGTGGCGTGGTAGGGGATACGACACAGTCGACAGATTGTCTTGACGAGGTCCCCGAGCCGGGATTTCTCGCCTTCGTGGATGTGCGAGGGTGACACGAGATAAACGCTCCCGTCCAGATAGACGATCTTCGGGCGCCCCCGATCGCCCCTCGCCTTGAGCACATGCTCGTAGCCGCGCCAGCCGACATCGTGCAACGCGACGCACTGGTCGGCCGGCTTGCGATCGGCCGGGGGCGTCGCGGGACTCGCGGCGGGCTGCGCGACGGTCGTGGCCTCGACGGACATGCTCGTGTCCCTCCTCGATTCGGTCCGGCGACCATTCTACGGCCGGGGGCCGCGCGCCGAGTAGCCCGGAACGGGCGGGCGTCCCCCTGGGAGGGCCGGCGCGGGGCGGTTACAATACCGCAGGGGTCCCGCCGCGGTAAATGAGGTCCACGGGACGGCAAGGTGCGCCTGGAAGTCCTCTGTTTCGCCGGAACGTATGCCCTGGCGCTGGCGAGCGACCTGGCCCGGTTCGTGGTGCGCGGCGGGTCGCGGTGGTATGCGACCTTGGGGCTGACGGCCCTGGGGTGGGTGGTGCAGACGATCTACCTCGGCGACCTCGCCTGGCGGGGGCACAAGCCGCCGATCACGACGGTCTTCGAGTCGCTGCTGACGGTCGCCTGGGTGCTCGCGGCCATCGACCTGTACCTGATCGTGCACGCGCCGAGGACGACGGCGGTGGGCCTGTTCGTGATGCCGGTCGTCGTGGGGATCGTCGTCGTGGCCGGGCTCTGGGCGCCGCGCGACGACTGGTCGGGATGGGGGGGCGACTGGGTGCGGTTCTGGGGGATGTTCCACGGCGTCCTGCTGCTGGCCGGCGCGGTGAGCACGTGCGTGGCGTTCGCGGCGGGCCTGATGTACCTGGCGCAGGCCCGGCGACTGAAGCATAAGAGGGCGCCGCGGTTCGGGCTGGCGTTGCCGAGTTTGGAGCAGTCCGAGCGGCTCAACCGCGGCGCGATCATGCTGGCCTTCCCGCTGTTGACCTTCGGCCTCTTGATCGGCGTGGCCTTGATCCTGACCCAGCCCGGCCGCCTGCGCTGGACAGACCCGAAGGTCCTGAGCGCGGGGGCGATGTGGCTGGTCTTCGCGGCGCTGTTGCACGCGCGGTTCCGGCCGGCGATGCGGGGGCGGAGGGTCGTGGCGCTGACGGTCGTGGCGTTCGCGTTCATGGTCTTCACCTGGATCGGCGTCGACCTGCTCGGGCTGCCGACGGCGCACGGCGGGAGGCCCTTGCCGTGAAGGTGCTGGCCCTGGGGGTCGACCACCGCTCGTCGCCGACGGCCGTCCGCGAGGCCCTGGCCGTCGGCGACCGCGAGTACGCGCGGGCGCTCGCGGCCCTGAAGGCCGAGTTCCCCGGCCACGAGTTCGTCCTGCTCTCGACCTGCAACCGCGTCGAGCTCTACGCCGCGGGCGACGGCGAGGTCGAAGGCGGCGCGCCCGAGGTCGGCCCCTTGACCGAGGCCTTGGCGCGGTTCCACGGGGTCCGGGCCGACGCCGTCCTCGCCCACCTGGTCGACCGCCACGACGCGGAGGCCGTCGGCCACCTCTTCCGCGTCGCCGCGAGCCTCGAGAGCCTCGTGCTGGGCGAGGGGCAGATCCTCGGCCAGGTCAAGGAAGCCCACCGCGCCGCGCAGGCGGCCGGGGCGGTCGGGCCGACCCTCAACGCCCTCTTCCAGCAGGCCCTCCGCGTCGGCAAGAAGGTCCGCGAAGCGACCGGCATGGACCGCGGCAAGCTGTCGATCGCCAGCGTCGCGGTGGACGTCGCCCGCGACGTCTTCGACACCTTCGGCGACAAGACCGTGCTGGTCATCGGCGCCGGCAAGATGGCCGATTTGACGCTCCGGCACCTCAAGGGCCTCCGCCCCGGCCGCATCCTCGTCACGAATCGGAGCCCCGAGCGCGCCGAGGCCGCCGCGGCGAAGTGGGGCGGCCGGGCCGTGCCGATCGACGAGCTATACCCGGCCCTGGTCGAGGCCGACGTCGTCGTCAGCACCACCGCCGCCGAGCGGCCGATCGTCGCGAAGGACCTGTACGCCCGCGTCCAGCGCGCCCGTCGCAATCGGCTGGCCCTGATCCTCGACATCGCCGTGCCGCGCGACTTCGAGGCGAGCATCGGCGACCTGGATCAAGTCCTGCTCTACAACGTCGACGACCTCCGCGCCCAGGCCGAGCAGAACCGCAAGGCCCGCGAGCAGGGGATCGACCCGGCCCTGGCGATCATCGAGGCCGAGGCCGCCGCATGCTGGTCGGAGCTCCGGCACCGCCGCCTCGCCGGCGCGACCTTGCGCCAGCTCGGCGACCGCGCCGACGACATCGTCCGACGCGAGCTCGACGCCCTCGTCGCCCGCAACCCCCACTTCACCGACGCCGACCGCGCCGCGATCGCCCACGCCCTCGGCCGCGCCGTCAACCAGCTCCTCCACCCCCCCCGCGCCGCCCTTCGATCGACCACGCCCCCCGCCGACGCCGACGCCCATCCCCACAGCCTCCTCCACGCCCTCCGCCACCTCTTCGGCCTCGCCGACGGTTGAGCCGGAGACGGCCTCCTTACCGGGGCATTTCACAGCCGGATCGTTAACCGCCTGCCCGCTGCGACTCGGGAAAAACTGTACTTTCCGGGAGAACGTATAAATCACGCTGCCAAGCTGAGCAGCCTGGCAGCGGCAGCCTGAATCTCTTCCTCGGTGGCCCCGGGATGTAGAACCGCACGGATTTCCTCGCCCAGCAGCGCACGACGCCACGCCCGCCGCTTGTCCGCGTGGCTCGGGCGGCGCGACGCCACGTCCCATGGCGAGGCCGAGCGGTCCACCAACTCCTCCGCCTTCCGGCCCCAGGCCCACGCCTCGGTCAGCGTGAACGTCCACAGGCATACGTGGAATGCCCCCACATTCGCCCAGATGAACCGCACCTGCTGCTGCCCCGCCCCGACGACCTGCTTGCACTCGCGGAAGGTGATCTCCAGGCTGAAGCGATCGGCTACCATCTTCAGGATGTCGGCCACGCTCGCCGAGGGGTCGGTGCAGAAATACGCCCGCCAGCCGGTCGGCTCGTCCACTAGGACGACCCGGATCACGCCGCCGGCTGGCCGCCAGGTCGCCAGGGACGTCTTGTATCGCTTGACGGCCTTCTCCCCGTACAACTCGAACGTTTCGGTGGACCAGCCTCGTCGCTGGCCGCCCCGCTTGGCGAGGTCGATCACGTCCGCGCCATAGGTCGGGGCCGGGCCGCGCCGCCCCGGCGGCTTCGGCCCGGGCAAGCTCCGCAGGGCCGCGTCCTTGCGGAGCCGGCTGACGACGGTCATCCCCAACGACATCGCCGGCTTGAGGAACTCCTTCTTGGCATAGGCGCCGTCGGCCACCACCCAGATCGGCAGCTTCAGCAGGTCCAGCCACGGCTTGGCCCATCGGAGCAACTCGACGGCCAGTTCCAGCTTGGTGCGGAATGCCGGCCGGTGCTTCGGGTCGATGCCCGGCAGGTCCTTCTTGCGGATGTAGAGCCGGGACAGCAGCGGCAGGGCGATCGTGCCCCACGCCTTGTGGGTGACGAGCAGCCCGAGGACGACGAAGACGTGGCCATAGACGTAAGGGGAGCCGGCCGGTCCGGGCGTCGGGTTGTGGTGGATGCCCGCCCCCTGGACGTGCGGGCCGCACCGCTTCGTCGGGGTGTCGTCCAGGGCGAGGGTCAGTCGCTCGGCCCCGGACAGCAGCGGCCGGACCACCTCGGTCAGGAGGCGTCGGGCGATGCGGTCGGCCCTCTTGCCGGCCGCGGCGACGGCGATGTAGCAGGGCCGATACTCATCACTGAGCTTGGCCGCCCTGATCCAGCTGGTGACGGTCCGCCTCCCCCGAGCGAGGACGGCCCCGAGGAGCAGGAGGGCGAGCCTCGGGGCCGTGCGGCGGTCAAGCGCGGAGGCGAGCCATGAGAACCACTGGCATGGGACGGGCAGCGGGTGAGAAGATGTCATCGGGGGCCGGCTCCGCTCGGGGTGACGGTCTGGTGTGGTAACCGCCATCGTCCCGGTCGGTCCGGCCCCCGTCTACCCTACTCTTGCCATGGAACGGGGGCGATGCCGAAGCTCGTGTGCCCCTGCGGATTCGTCCACGACCTGTCGCCCATCCCCGATGAGGGCTGGGTCACGGTCCGCGATGTGGACTATGAGGCCCTGGTCGCGTCCGAACGGGCGGAACCCGGCTCCGGGCAGAATGCGCCGTCCATGTTCGTCAGACCGGCGGGGCTACTCTATGAATGCCCGGAGTGCGGACGTCTCATGTGGAAGAAGCCGGGGGAGTCGGAGTTCCGCATCTTCCGGCCAGACATGTGACACCTAACCTCACCCAGAGAGATCGGCGAAGGGAATCGATCCTCCATCAAATGGATGAAGTCCCGGAAAGTACAGT
>DASZMJ010000276.1:0-8690 GCA_035551935.1 Isosphaeraceae bacterium | reverse complement strand
TGCGCCGGGTCGCGGCTCGGGTCAGAGGGGATCTCTACGACGCCATCGGTGACGCGTTGCGAGAGGTAACCGACCAGGACATCATCGGCTGGTTCCAACAGGCCGGCCTGTATGCAGCTCATGGGTAAACCGCTCTAGGATGGACGTAAGCCCTGCTCCGGGTGGGCAGGCGCCCGAGCAGGCTATGGTGGCCCCGCCAGGCGAGCGATCGCGTGGTCGGGGTCTTTTCGTGCGCCGCACGCGACGATCCGTCGCGACGCGCACGCCGGCCCGCCTGCTCCGACCGGTTGAAGAAACCGTCGGGTCGCCGCGAGGTCGGGGCGACCGCCGGAGTTGGAGGGAGCTCAGTCATGGCAGCCCTGCCCCGCATCGTCGTCGTCGGCAGCTCGTTCGCCGGTTACACCGCCGCCCTGAAGCTGGCGCGCGAGCTCGGGGTCGGCGGGCCCGTCGCCGAGGCGAAGGTCACGGTCATCTCCAACACCGACATCTTCACGTTCATCCCGTCGCTGATCTGGCTCCCGTTCGGCCTGCGGACCCGCGAGGAGATCACCTTCCCGCTCCGCCCGCCGCTGGAGAAGGCCGAGGTGGACCTGGTGGTCGCGGAGGCCACGCGGATCGACCTCGACGCGCGCAAGGTCATCACCGGCGGCGGGGCGGCCGACTACGACTACCTGGTCGTCGGCACCGGCCCGAAGGTCGACTTCGACGCCGTCCCGGGCCTCGGCCCGACGCGCGACGGCAAGCCCGGCCACACCCTGAGCATCTGCAACCTCGACCACGCCGAGCAGGCGCGGCGGGCCTGGGACGACTTCCTGAAGAACCCCGGCCCCGTGGTCGTCGGCGCCGTGCAGGGGGCGTCCTGCTTCGGGGCGGCCTACGAGTTCGCGCTGAACCTGGCCCACCAGGTCAAGAAGCATGGGCTCCGCGACCGCGTGCCGATCACCTTCCTGACGGCCGAACCGTACCTCGGCCACTTCGGCATCGGCAACTTCGGCTCGGCCCGCAAGCTCACGGAGATGTTCTTCGAGGCGCTGGGCATCTCGTACCGCGTGAGCACGGTCGTCGACCACGTGGAGCCGAAGCGGGTGGTGCTGGCCGACGGCGAGCGGATCCCGTTCGAGTATGCCATGCTGATCCCGCCGTTCCGGGGCGTCGACGCCGTCGCGAAGAGCCCCGGGCTGGGCGACGCGGCCGGCTTCGTCGAGGTCGAGGACACCTACCGGCATCGCGAGCACCCGCGCGTCTTCGCCGCCGGGGTCGCCGTCGCCGTGCCGCCCCCGGCGCCGACGCCGGTCCCTTGCGGCGTGCCGAAGACCGGGTACCTCACCGAGGAGATGGCCAAAGTGGCCGCCCACAACATCGCCGCGGCGATCCTCGGCGGCACCGAGGTCCACCTGCCGTTCGCCAGCATCGACGCCAAGTGCATCCTCGACGCCGGCAACACCGGGGTCATCATGACCGCCGACCACATCCTCGAGCCGCGCGGCCACGCCTGGCTGATCCCCGGGCCCGAGGCCCACTGGGCCAAGCTCGCCTTCGAGACGTACTTCCTGGCGACGCACAAGCACGGCTACATCTGATCCGGGCCCCGGTCCCAGGCCCTTCCCTCCGACGCCGGTGAAGCGGCGCAGGCCGCTGCGGTTGGGAGGGGGAAGGGTGCGATTGTCGACGGGAGCGGGGGGCCTTAGAATGGTCGCGGCCGGGGACGAAACGACGGGTCGAGGGGGGATCGAGGCGATGGGAGGGGCGATCCGGGTCGGGGCGGTCAGCTTCCTGAACGCGAAGCCCTTGTACCATCGCCTGGAGGAGTTCGCCCCGGACGCTCGGCTGTCGATGGACCTGCCGAGCCGCCTGGCCGACGGCCTGGCGCGGGGGGACCTGGACGTGGCGCTGATCCCGTCGATCGAGTACTTCCGCGGGGCGTCGCGGGGCTACGAGATCGTGCCGGGCCTGGCGATCGCGTCGTGGGGCCCGGTCCGGAGCGTCAAGCTGTTCAGCCGGGTGCCGATCGAGCGGATCGGGCGCCTGGCGCTCGACGCGGGCTCGCGGACGAGCCAGGCGCTCGTGCGGATCTGGCTGGCCGAGGTGCATGGGGTCGTCCCGGCGCGGATCGAGCCGTTGCCGATGGGCGTGCCGGCGCAGGAGAGCACGGCCGACGCGGTGCTCGTCATCGGCGACCGCGCGATGAAGGTCGCCGACGACGGGTTCGTCGCCTCGATCGACCTGGCCGAGGCGTGGCGGTCGTGGACGGGCTTGCCGTTCGTCTTCGCCCTCTGGGTCGCGCGGGCCGGCGCCGACCTGGGGGACCTGCCCGACGTGTTCCTCCGCTGCCGCGACGACGCCCTCGCGCACGCCGACGACCTCGCCGCATTGCACGGGCCGAGGCTCGGCCTCGACGCGGCGACCTGCCGCGATTACCTGACGAAATCGCTCTCCTACGACCTCGGCGAGCCCGAGACGGCGGCCCTGCGCCTCTTCGCGCACAAGGCCGCGGCCCTCGGCCTGGCCCCACAAGGAGCGGACCTTGTCTTCCACCGTCGCCGACCTCTTGCGACGCGCCGTTGACGGCGAACGACTCACCCCCGACCGGGGCGAGACGCTGCTCCGCGACGCCGACCTGATCTCCCTCGGCCGCGCCGCCGACGCCGTCTGCCGCCGCATGCACCCCGAGCCATATCGCACGTATAATATCGATCGAAATATCAATTATACGAACGTCTGCGCGGCGGTCTGCGACTTCTGCGCCTTCTACCGCAAGGTGGGCGACTCGGAGGCGTACGTCCTCGACCGCGACGTGCTGCTCAAGAAGGTCGAGGAGACGGTCACGCTCGGGGGCGATCAGATTTTGATGCAAGGAGGTTTGCATCCGGACCTGCCGTTCGAGTGGTACGAGGAACTCCTCCGCGACATCAAGGCGCATTTCCCGACGGTCAACATCCACGGCTTCAGCCCGCCGGAGATCCACTTCTTCGCGAGGAAGTTCCGGATGCCGCTGGCGACGGTGTTGACGCGCCTGAAGGAGGCGGGATTGGGGAGCCTGCCGGGGGGCGGGGGCGAGATCCTGGTCGACCGCGTCCGCAAGGCGATCACGCGCGGCAAGGTGCTGTCGGACGACTGGATCGAGGTCCATCGCGCCTGGCACGAGCTGGGGGGGATCTCGACGGCGACGATGATGTTCGGCCACATCGAGACGTTGGCCGAGCGCATCGAGCACATGGAGCGCGTCCGCCGGCTCCAGGACGAGACCGGCGGCCTGACGGCGTTCATCGCGTGGACGTTCCAGCCCGAGCACACCGACATGGCCGACGTCCCCCCCGCCGGCGCCTTCGAGTACCTCCGGACGCAGGCGGTCTCGCGGCTCTATCTCGACAACGTGCCGAACATCCAGTCGAGCTGGGTGACGCAGGGGGCCAAGATCGGCCACCTCGCCCTCTACTTCGGCGCCAACGACATGGGAAGCCTCATGATCGAGGAGAACGTCGTCTCCTCCGCCGGCACCGTCCACCACCTGACCCTCGACCAGATCAAGCGCTCGATCCGCGAGGCCGGCTACATCCCCCGCCAGCGCAACGTCTTCTACCGGTACATCGACCCCGAGCCCGCCGACCTGGCCCGCGTCGGCTGAAGTGGGATCACGCCTGGGCGGGCGCGGGCGGCTCTTCATCTTCGAAGAGGCTCGACAACGGGAGCCGGAAGCCCGGCAAGAGCGCGCCGCCGTCGATCGTGTCCGCGCGGCGGAGGACGCGGATGCGATCGAATCCCTCGAGGATGTGGACCACCCGCTCCTTGGGATAGACGACCCAGACGGCCTCGGCGCCGGCCTCGAAGTACTCGCGGACCTTGCCGAGCAACTCCTCGGCGCGGTCGGTCGGGCTGACGACCTCGACGCAGAGGTCCGGCACCACCTCCCACGCCGCGTCGTCCGGCGCCGGCCGCCGCGACGGCCATCGCCGCGCCGAGACGAAGGCCAGGTCGGGCCGGCGCTGACGGTTCCGCGCCGGATCGATCAGGAAGAGGACCTCCACGACCACCTTGCCGAGGCCGTGCTGCATCGCGAACGGGCCGAGGAAATGCGACAGGATCGACGCGATCTCGCCCGAGTACGCTCCCATCGGCATCATCTCCACATATTGGCCGTCGACGACCTCATAGAGCGACTCGTCGACGCCCGACGCCGGGGCGATCGGCTCCAGGACCGTGGCCATCGCGCTACCCTCCTGAACGGACCCTCGATCGGGACGAACCCCTGTATCTTAGCACGGTCGCGCCGCCGACCAAGCCGACCTCGTTGCGTCGGCCGGCCGGGGTGGTATGCTTATTCCCACGAGCGTCGTACAACGGCGTCGCGTTCGCTGGATCTCTCGAGGCGCTGGGCATGACGACGCGGTCGGCGGCGGGTCGGGTCGGCGAGCTCCTCCTGGTCCGGCTCCTGCTCGCCGACGATCGCGGGGAGACCCCGGCCAACGTCCGGAAGGCGGTCGAGCCGCTGCTCCCGCAACGGGGGCCCGGCGGCGAGCCCGACGACGTCGTCGACGAGGCGTTCCGCCGCCTGGAGGCCGACGGCTCGATCGCCCGGGTCGAGCCCGCGGGCAAGGGCAAGGGGAAGGCCCGGGGCGTCCGCTGGGCGTTGACTGCCGAGGGGCGGGCCCGGGCGCTCGCGGTCCTCGGGATCGACGCCCTGCCGACGAAGGCGACCTGGGCCAAGGTCCGCGACGGCTGGCTGCTCGCCAGGGCCCTGGGGACGCCGGCGCCGGGGGCTCCGGAATTGAAGCGGCTGGGCACGAAGGGCGGCCTCCACGCGGCCCTCCTGAAGGGCCTCTACGGCCTGCCGGTCGCCGGGTTCCCGACGTCGAAACAGGCCGTCGATGCGCTGATCTGGAAGCTGCTGGGCGTCGAGACCGACGCGCCGTTGAAGCTGCCGAACCTGAAGAAGGCCCTCCTGAACCGCGAGCTTGGCCTCTCCCCCGAGCCGACCGAGGCGAAGGCGGTCGAGTCCTTGCTGGCGCGCGCGTACGAGGCCCGCAACAAGACGCCCGCCGAGCTCCGCGCCGCCGCGTTGCGGCGCTGGGTCGTCGCGGCCGAGGCCGTTGCCGAGGAGGCCGACCGTCGGCCGATCGACCTGGCCGAGTTCGCCCGCCGCGTGGTCAACGCGGCGCGGGGATGCGAGTCCGGGCGCTATGGATCGGAAAAAGTGTTCATCTCGCACGTCTGGCGCGCCTTGCACCACGACCCCGCGACGCACGGCCACGACCTCGACGCCTTCAAGCGGCAGCTCGGCGAGGCGAACCGCGCGCGGCTGCTCGACCTGGCCCGGGCCGACCTCGTCGAGGCGATGGACCGGGCCGACGTCGCCGAGTCGGCGATGGAGTACCTCGGCGGCACGTTCCACTTCATCCGGGTCTGACGCGAACGAACCAGGGGGCGCCATGTCCACGACCGTCGACGACGATGGGGCCCCGGCCGCGCCGCAACCCTCGCCCGCGGCCGACCCCCGAGTCGCGGCCTTCTGCTCGGCCGGGGGGCCGGAGGTCTTCCGGCCGATCGCGCACCGCCGCGAGATCGAGCGCGCGGACCCGCTCGACGTGGCAACGATCCACGACGAGGCCCGCACGGCCTTCCGGCGCCTGGTCGACCGCGCCACGGGCGAGCCCGGCCCGGCGGCGGGCCGCATCCTGTTGCTGAAGGGGGAGGCCGGCTCGGGCAAGACGCACCTGATGCGAGCCTTCCGCAACTGGGCCCACGGCCGCGGCGCGGGCTATTGCGGCTACATGCAGATGACCTCGGCGACCGAGCACTATTCCCGATACGTCCTCGGCAACCTCATCGACTCGCTCGACCAGCCCTACGACCGCGACCGCGCCCCGACCTCGGCCTTGATGCGGCTCTCGACGGCCATCGCCGAGGGGGCGCGCGGCGTGGCCGTCGACCGCGTCGAACAACTGCGGCAGGACGACCTCGGCCCCGACTGCCTCGCCCGGCTCGTCGACGCGTTGGCCGACCAGATCGTCCTCGACGACCGCTTCGACCGCGTCGACTTCGACCTCCTCCGCGCGTTGCTCTACCTCCAGCGCGACGACCCCCGCGTCCGCGCCCGGGTACTCAAGTACCTCCGCTGCGAGCCGTTGACCGCGGCCGACCGCCAGGTGATCGGCGGCCTCGCCCCCCGCGTCTACGGCGAGGCCGCCTCGACGCTCGTCGAGAAGCTCGGCGACATGATGCGTGCCGTCGACTCCGCGGCGCTCGTCCTGCTCGTCGACCAGCTCGAGGACGTCTACAACGAGGACGACGCCCCCCGCACCTTCCGCCGCGCGCTCGCGGCCCTCCGCGACGTCACCGACCGCGTGCCGTCCTCCGTCGTCGTCATCGCGTGCCTGTCCGACTTTTATGAAAGTGTGCGTGGCGTGCTCACACAATCGCTGCTCGACCGCGTCGAGAAGGACCCCGCGCCGATCAACCTCCGCGCCAACATCGAGGCCGATGAGGTAGTCGAGCTCGTCGGCCGCCGGCTCGAATACCTGCACGAGTCGGCCGGCGCGCCCTTCGAGCCATCGAACCCGACCTATCCGATCCCCGAAGACGCCCTGCGGGCCCTGGCGGGGCAGCGGGCGCGTCGGGTCCTGGAGTGGTGCCAGGAGTACCGCGAGCGCTGCGTCGCGGCCGGCGCGATGGTCCCCGCCCCGGGCCTCGAAGTCGAGGCCAGTTCGACGACCGCGACGGCCGCGGGCCTCTCGCTGGAGCAGGAGTGGAACGACTTCCGCTCGACCTTCGCCGGGGTCGTGCCCGACGAGGAGGCCGAGCGGCTCCGGCTGCTGGCCTGGGCGATCGTCGCCTGCTCGGACGAGGACGACCGGGGGCGCTGGTTCACGGCCGAAGCCGAGGGCAACCTCGCCGCGGTCGAGCGCCACGACGCCGACGGCGCCGTCGATCGCCTGCTGGTGGCCCTCTGCGACCGGGCCGCCCAGGGCGGCGGGCTCGGTCGGCAGATCGCGGCCGTCGAGGCCCGCGCCAGCGCCGAGGTCCCGGTCGTCGTCCCGATCATCGCGCGGTCGACCGACTTCCCGAAGACCCCCCAGTCGCAGGTCGTCCGCCAGCTCGGCGAGCTGTTGAGACGCGGCGGGCGGAAGGTCGTCGTGGCCGACTCGGACTGGCGCGCGATGGTCGCCCTCCGCGAGTTCCTCGCGCGAAAAGCGCCGCACCCCGACCTCGCCCCCTGGCGGAAGGCGGAGCGCCCGCTCGGCCGGCTCGAATCGTTGCGGACGATCCTCGACCTCGACCGCGCCCCCGGCCTCGCCCCGACGCCGACGCCATCCGCCGCGCCCGCGCCGATGCCGATCGAGCCGGCTGAGCCGGTCGCCCCGCCCGCGATTGCACCGGCCGAAGTCGGGCCGATCGTCGTCGGCACGACCCGCGACCGCGCCGCCGCGCCGTTGACGATCGACCCGGAGGAGCTGACGAGGCACGCGGCGTTCCTCGGCGGCACGGGAAGCGGCAAGACGACGGTCGCCCTGAACATCGTCGAGCAGCTCCTGCTCCGCGGCGTCCCGGCCGTGCTCGTCGACCGCAAGGGGGACCTCTGCGGCTACGCCGAGCCGGGCCCCTGGCCGATGCCCCCGGACGAGGATGCGGCCGACCGGGCGCGTCGGCTCCGCGAGCGGGTCGACGTGGCCCTGTTCACGCCCGGCAACCCCGACGGGCGACCGCTCTCGATCGCCGTCGCGCCGGCGGGCCTCGGCCGCCTGCCCGAGATCGATCGCCAGCGGATCGCCGCCGTCGCCGCGGCGGCCCTGGCCGGCATGCTGAACTACAACCCGAAGGGGGCCGACCAGTCGCGCCAGGTCATCCTCGCCAAGGCGATCGAGCAGCTCGCGCTGCTGAAGCCCGACGACGCCGTGGCGATCGGCGACCTCATCGACCTCATCCACGAGCAGGACCCGGCCCTCATCGCCGCGATCGGGCATATCGACCTCAAGCATATTCCCAGATTAGTCAACGACCTCGCGACGCTCCAGCACGGCCGCGGCGCCCTGCTCTCGGCGCAGGGCGAGCGGCTCGACCCGGAGGCCCTCCTCGGCCTCGGCCCGCACGCGGTCGCGGGCCGGACGAGGCTGAGCGTCGTCAGCACCCGGTTCCTCGGCGGCCCCGCCGACGTGCAGTTCTGGGTCGCGCAGCTCCTGGTCGAGCTCGGGCGCTGGGCCGGCCGGTCGCCGAGCAAGCGGCTCCAGGCCGTCGCCCTGTTCGACGAGGCCGACCTCTACCTGCCGGCGACCCGCCGCCCCGCGACCAAGGAGCCGATGGAGGACCTGCTCCGTCGGGCGCGTTCGGCCGGGCTCGGCATCCTCCTGGCCAGCCAGGGGCCCGGCGACTTCGACTACAAGTGCCGCGACAATGTCCGCGCCTGGTTCGTCGGCCGGATCAAGGAGCAGACCGCGCTCAACAAGATGCGCCCCATGCTCGCCGAGTGCCGCGTCGACGTCGCCGCGAGGCTCCCCGGCCAGGAGCCCGGCGAGTTCCACCTCCTCCGCGACGGCGACGCCACCCCCTTCGTCGCCTCCCGCTGCGCCCTGCCCCCCGAGCAAGCCCCCGAGGACCGCATCCTCTCGCTCGCCCGTTTGAAGAGATGAATGGGCCGGTCTTCCGTAGGGTCCGCTCGTGCGGACCTCTTCGATGAAGGAATCGAAGAGGTCCGCACG
>DASZMJ010000275.1:0-13996 GCA_035551935.1 Isosphaeraceae bacterium | reverse complement strand
TGCGCCGGGTCGCGGCTCGGGTCAGAGGGGATCTCTACGACGCCATCGGTGACGCGTTGCGAGAGGTAACCGACCAGGACATCATCGGCTGGTTCCAACAGGCCGGCCTGTATGCAGCTCATGGGTAAACCGCTCTAGGATTCAGGGAGATCGGCGGGCCGTGCCCGTCTGAGTCGTCCCGTCAACGCCTCGTCCTCGCGGCGTGGAAGCGATCATTCCGGCGCCCACGGCGGCGGGACGTTGCCGGCGGAACGACTAGAATGGAAGAAGGCGAGCCCATGGCACCGGACCTACTCTTTGCCTACGGCACGCTCGGGCCGTCGAGCGATGAGGAGGCCCGTCGCGGGGGTTGGGTCGCCGACGCGGTGCGCGGGAGGCTGTTCGACCTGGGGCCGTACCCGGGCCTGGTCGATTGCGGCGTGGAGTCGGCCGGTTGGGTCGAGGGACACGTGCGGAGGGTGGAGCTGCGTGAACTGGTCGAGCGGCTCGACCCGTATGAAGGGGTGGAGGAGGGGCTCTATCGTCGGATCGTCGCGCGGACGAGGGGAGGGCGAGCCGCCTGGGTCTACGAGTTCGCCGGCCGGTTGCCCGCCGACGCGCGGGGGCCGTTGCGACGGTGGCGGGGCCGGGATGACGAATACCCATCATAGCAATCCGCCTCTTGTAGGGTCCGCCGTGCGGACCGATCTTCATGGAACACACAGAGATCGGTCCGCATGGCGGACCCTACGGGGGAGCCAGCAGATCACACGAACCCGAGGGGGTGGAGCGTGGCCACGACCAACGCGGCGGTGTTGACGACGGGGGCCGACGGCCTGATCGAGCCGTCGGCGACGACGATCGGCGCGTACCTGATCGACCGCCTGCACGCGCTCGGGGTCGAGCACGTCTTCGGCATCCCGGGGGACTACATCCTCGGGCTGTACAAGATGCTCGAGGAGAGCCCGATCGCGATCGTCAACATGACGCGGGAGGACTCGGCGGGCTTCGCGGCCGACGCCTACGCGCGGCTGAAGGGGCTCGGATGCGTGGCGGTGACGTACTGCGTCGGCGGCCTGAGCTGCTGCAACAGCATCGCCGGCGCGTACGCCGAGAAGTCGCCGGTGGTCGTGCTCGGCGGCTCGCCGGGGATGTCGGAGCGGGACCGCAACCCCTTGCTGCACCACAAGGTCAAGGGGTTCGAGACGCAGCTCGAGGTCTTCGAGAAGATCACCGTCGCCTCGGCGGTGCTCGACGACCCGCTGACGGCCTTCGGCGAGATCGACCGGGTGCTCGGCGCGGCGATCCGCTACAAGCGGCCGGTCTACCTCGAGTTGCCGCGCGACCGGCTCAACGCCCGGCAGGTCACGCCGCACCGGCCGCCGGGGGGCCTGCCGCCGAGCGACCCGGACGCGCTCCGCGAGGCCCTGGGCGAGGCGTCGGCCCTGTTGCGGGTGGCGCAGCGGCCGATGATCCTGGCCGACGTGGAGGTCCACCGCTTCGGGCTCCAGGATGAATTGCTCGCCCTGGCCGAGGGGGCGGGGCTGCCGATCGCGACGACGATCCTGGGCAAGAGCGTGATCTCGGAGAGCCACCCGCTGTTCGTCGGCGTGTACGAGGGGGGGATGGGCCGCGCGGAGGTGACCGAGTACGTCGAGCAGTCGGACTGCCTGCTGATGCTCGGCTGCTTCCTCAGCGACATCAACCTCGGCATCTTCACCGCGAAGCTCGACCCGTCGCGTTGCATCAACGCGACGAGCGAGGACCTCCAGATCCGCCACCACCACTACCACGACGTCCGGCTCGACGACTTCATCCGCGGCCTCCAGGCGCGGGACCTCAAGCCGGTCCGGCGGCCGGTGCCGTCGCGGCCGGCCGAGGCGCGCGGGCCGTGGGCCGTCGAGCCCGACGCCCCCGTGACCTCGGCCCGGCTCTTCGCGCGGCTCAATCGCCTGCTCGACGACCAGACGGTCGTCATCGCCGACATCGGCGACGCGCTCTTCGGCGCCGCCGACCTGGTGATGAGCCGCCGGACCGAGTTCATCAGCCCGGCCTACTACACGTCGATGGGCTTCGCGATCCCCGCGGCCGTGGGCGCCGGCGTGGCCAACCGGGGGCTCCGGCCCCTGGTCATCGTCGGCGACGGCGCCTTCCAGATGACCGGCATGGAGCTGGCCACCGTGGCCCGCTACGGCCTGAACCCGATCGTCGTCGTCCTGAACAACCGCGGGTACATGACCGAGCGATTCCTGCTGGAGGGCTCGTTCAACGACATCCACGAATGGGCCTATCACAAGGTCCCCGAGGTGCTCGGCGCCGGCCTGGGCCTGGAGGTCCGGACCGAGGGGGACCTCGAGTCGGCCCTCGCGGCGGCGCTGGCCAATACGGCCGGGTTCAGCCTGCTGAACGTCCACCTCGACAAGCTCGACAAGAGCCCCGCGCTGGAGCGGCTCACCGAGCGGCTCTCGCGACGGGTGGTCTGATGGCGAAGGCGAACGGGCCGGCCCCGTCGGTCGGGGGCCGGCCCGTGTGGTGCGGCGACGAGGCCCGGCCGATCAGAACGGCGACGGCGGGATCGTCCGGACGTGGTGGTTGACCGGCTTGAGCGGGAAGAGCTTGTACGTGTTGCCGTGCTGCGGGTGGTAGTTGCCGCGGGTGAAGACCTCGTTGCCGAGGGTCCAGTCGCGGGCGGAGCTGGATCGCCTGCCGCTGGAGACGCGGCGGCCGGCCACGTGCACACCCTGGGCCTGGAGGGCCCGCTGGCGGATGTAGGGTCCGGGCAGGAATTGATTGTACGCCTGGGCGGTCGACAAGGGCTTCCAGACCAGGGTCGAGAGGCTCGCGACCGTGGGGACGAGCTGGCTGCCCAGGGTCGGGACGGCGGCGTTGGCGTTGGGGAAGCCGAAGGTCGGCGAGGTCGAGTTGACCGGCGGCAGGTTCGAGCCGCCGCCGTTGTTGGGGGCGCCCGAGACGGTCACCTGCGCCGTGCCGACGAACCGGACGTTCGACTGGCCGGCCGTCGACAGGGTCCGGCCGCTGAGGGTGATCGTCTGGACGCCGTTGGTCAGGTTCAGGTTCGCGGCGGGGCTGATGGTGATGATCGCGTCGGGGATGCCGTCGCCGTTCTCGTCCTTGGGGTCCGCCGCGATCGTGGCGTTGGGGAAGGGGACGCCGTTGACGACGATCGTCGCCGGGTTGATGTCGGTGACGGGGTTGAACGTCGGGCTGATCGTGGCGTTGCTCAGCACGAAGATCTGGATCGAGGTGGACGTGGCCAGGTCGATCGTGAACGGCCCCGGCGGCGCCGCGTTGACGCCGATGGTGACGGTCAGGGCCGTCGAGGGGGGGATGGCCACCGGCACGAACCGGCCTTCCAGCACGAACGCGGCGCCGGCCAGGGTGCGGCCGCTGGTCAGCGGCAGGCCCGGGGCACCGATGATGAAGTCGGCCAGGGCGTCGCTGTCGGCGGTCCGGCCGGCGCCGTTGGGGACGAGGTTGCCGGAGAGCGACGCGCCCAGGAAATTGGCCCCGGCGGGGGTGCTGTTGGTGATGACCGTCGCGGCCACCGGCGAGCCCTGGATCGTCGCCGGGTTCAGCGAGATGAGGCCGCCGAGGTTGGGGTTGCCGGGGATGACGTACGCGGCCCCCGAGTCGGCGTTGAAGCCGGGCGAGCCGATCAGCAGGTTGTTGACCGTGTTGGCGTTGACCTTGCCGAGCACGCCGAGCGCCCAGCCGGCCAGGGCGCCGCTGTTGGAGCCGACGAACGAGACCGAGTTGACCGAGCTCGGCAGGTTCGTGAGCTGGAACGTGCCGAGCAGCCGCCCCGGGGTCGTGGGGGTGGCCGGCGAGCCGTAGATCAGGGAGACCAGGCCGGTCGCCGACTGGAAGCCGGGCGAGCCGATCATGATGTCGTTGATGCCGTCGGCGTTGAAGTCGCCGGCGGTGCTGACGGCGAAGCCGGTGGCGTCGCCGGTGGCGCTGCCGACGAAGATGGCCCCGGGGACCAGGCCGGCGGTCACGGTGTTGTTGCCGACGTTGCTCAGCGGGATCGAGGCGAAGCCGTTGTTGAGCGTCGCCAGGCTCGGCAGGTTCGACGCGCCGTAGACGACCGCGGCGTAGCCGGGGCCGAGGGCGCTGTAGGTCACCGGGTTCATCTGCGGGGCGCCGATGATGATGTCGCCGATGGCGCCGAAGGCGGTCGTCCGGCCGTCGAAGGTGCCGGCCCCGGCGATCGAGAAGCCGGCGGCGTCGCCGCTGTTGGCCCCGGCGAAGACGACGCCCGGGACGTTCGTGTTGGCCTGGCCGACCAGCGACAGCGAGACGGTCGTGGTCGCCGGGGTCGCCAGCGCGGCGCTGTTGAGGACGTAGACGGCGCCGTTGCCGCTGCTGCCGCGGAGCGAGACGTTCGGGGCGCCGATGGCGACGTCGTTGCGGCCGTTGGCGAACAGGTCGCCGACGCCGGCCACCGAGAAGCCGGCCAGGCCGCCGGCGACGTTGTTGACGAACGTCACGACGTTGATGCCCAGCGAGTTGAGGTTGGTGGGGTTGTCGAGGTCGACGAGCTGGGTCGTCCGCATCGCCGTCAGCAGGTTGCGGCTGCCATAGACGAGGTAGGCGCGGCCGGTGCCGGCGTTCTGGCCCAGCGCGTCGGTCCCGCCCGGGGCGCCGATGAGGAACGAGGACAGGCCGCTGCCGTCGATGTTGCCCAGGACCGCGACCGAGGCGCCGAGCTGGCTGCTGGGGCTCTGGCTGGTGAAGAACGACAGCCCGGCGTAGTTGTAGCCGGTGGTGCCGGTGACGGGGTTGGTCTGGCTGGTCGTGCCGATCTGGCCGAGGTCGCCGATCCGCAGCGCCGCGGCGATCGTCGCCCAGTCGATGGTGCCGGCGCTGACGTCCTGCGAGCCGAAGAGCAGGAAGGTCCGGCCGTTGGCCCCGCCGCCGAGGGTGTAGGCCGGGGCGCCGTTGAGGCTGCCGAGCACCGTCGTCGGGGCGCCGATGAGGAAGTCGTCGTAGCCGGTGCCGGCGACGTCGCCGACGTCGGTGACCTTGAATCCCGCGCCGCCCTGCGCCTGTGCCCCGCCCAGCTCGACGCCATACGGGGCGCCGGCGATGTTGGCCAGGTCGATGGCCGCCGGGGCGATCTTCTCCTCCAGCCGCTCGGCTCGGGGGCGGAATGCCTCCCGCCGGCGCGCCGTCGGCCGGGACTTCTGCTCGCCAATCCGCATCGGAGACTCCCTCCTCCCAAGACCGTCGTCGCGACGGCGCCGGCCGCCACCGGGCCCGCCGTTGGGGGTTTTTCGACCCCCCGCGCCGCGCCGCTGCACCGATTCCCAGGCCCGGTCAAGGCCGGGTCCCGGCCGATCGCTGCTTTCGGCTCAACCGGCGCCACCCCCCGTTCCGATAGAGTTCCACGACAAGGGGGAGACGGTACGTCCCCGGACCGTTGACGCGGGCCGTAAATCGCGTCAAACTGATGGGGTCCAACCCTCGCCCCGACTGCCCGCCAACCGTATCGAACCTCAAGGACAGGGAGGTCCGAGGGGATGATCGTGCCCAACCGCGCCCGAAGGCCCGCCCGACGTCATTTGTGCCGGCCCCGCGCGGCCGCCCTCGCCCTGGCACTGCTCGCCGCCGGGGCGACCGGCTGCACCCGCGAGTTCTTCCGCGAGTGGGCCGACCAGGACGTCACCGAGGCCGTGTTCGAGAAGAGCCGTGACCCGCGCTGGCGGATGGATACTTTCACCAAGGAGCCCCCGCAACTGGCCCGCTTCGCCCAGCCCTACGACCCGGACCGTCCGCCGGCGCCGCCGGACGACTACCCGACCGAGTCGCTCAGCCCGACCCCGCAGTGGCCGATCCACCGGCTCCTGGTCCCGGTGGAGGGGACCGGCTACCTCGACATGATCCGGTCGTGGCAGCGGCAGCCGATGTCGGCGCCCGGCATCCCGGCGACGGTCCCGGTCGCGGAGCCGAGGGCCTCGGAACCGGTCCCGACGGGCCCGCTGCCCGCGGCCGGCGGGGCCGGGGCGGAAGGCCCCGCGACCGGGCCGCCGCCGCCGGTCGAGCCGCCGCCGCCGCCGACCGAGGGGCGGACGCCGTTCCCGGCCGCGTCGCGGTCGAATTCCGGGCCCAAAGCCGCGGCGATGTCGCCCATATTGGTAGCGATCCCCGGGCCCCCCCCCGCGGGCGGCCGCGCCGCGACGGCCGCGGCCCCATCCCGCAACGACCCCCGAACCCGAGACCCCGGCGTGCGTCAAGTCGGCTTCCAGGCCACCGACAATCCTCGTCCCGGCGCGGCCGCCGCCGGCGCCCAGCCGGGGCCGGCCCCCGTCGGCCCCGCGCCACCGGAGGCGGGCGTGTCGCCGGGCCAAGGGGAGGGCCAGCGCGAGCCGATCCGGGGCCGCGCCGCCGTCGGCGGCGACCAGCCCACGCCCGGCGCCGGCGACGCCAGCCAGCGCAACCTCCTCCTGCCGACCGAGCCGATGCCCGGCATCTCGCCGCTGGAACGCGCCCAGGTCAAGGAGGAGACCGGCAGCCTGATCGACCTGCTCGTGCCGGCCAGCGAGCCGTTCGACGACGCCTCCGCCGCCGGCCTGCCCAGGGGGACCCGGCCCTACGTCATCAACCCCGAGCAGGCGATGACGCTGGCCCTGATCAACTCCCGGCCGTATCAGTACCAACTCGAGCAGGTCTACCTCGCCTCGTTGAACGTCACGCTCCAGCGGTTCAACTTCGAGCCGCAGTTCTACGCCGGGATGGGCCCCTTGACCGGCCCGGCCGGCGTCGGCATCCCGCAGCCCAACCCGACCAACCAGTACGTCTACCGGACCAACTCCGCCCCCGGCGGCGGCGTGTCGAACCTCCAGCTCGGCACCGTCGCCGGCGTCGGCAAGCTGTTCAGCAACGGCGTCCGCCTGCTGACCGGCTTCGCCAACCAGACGGTCTTCAACTTCAACGGCTCCAACGGCACCCAGCCGTCGGTCCAGTCGACGATCCCGATCGCCATCGTCCTGCCCCTGCTCCGCGGCGGCGGCCGGGCCGTGACGCTCGAGGGGCTGACCCAGGCCGAGCGGTCGCTGCTCTACCAGATCCGCGCCTTCGCCCGCTTCCGCCAGGAGTTCGTCGCCAACGTCATCGCCCAGGCCCAGGCGATCACCAACCCGGGCACCGGCGACCCGGTCGTCGGCTACCTGAACGTGATGCAGCAGCTCCAGCAGATCGAGAACGACCGCCTGAACATCAAGGCGTTCGAGCAGCTCCTGATCTTCTATCGCGAGCAGGTCGCCGGCAACGTCGGCATCGGCCAGCAGCAGGTCGACCAGCTCCAGATCCAGCTCGAGACCTTCCGGCTGAGCCTGATCACCGACCTCATCTCGTACCGCAACCTCGTCGACTCGTACAAGATCCAGCTCGGCCTGCCCCCCGACCTGCCGGTCGTCTTCGACCGCAGCCTGCTCGACCCGTTCCGCGGCGTCTTCGTCAACGTCGACCGCTGGTCGCGACGGCCCGACCGCCAGCTCAACGAGCTGCCGGGCATCGTCGACGGGCTGCCCGACCTCCAGGACGTCCAGATCGACGGCTACCCGCTGCTCAAGGTCGTCATCAACAACCTGGGGGGCAAGGATTTCGAGGGCAGGGACGTGGCCATCGAGGACACGACGCTGCTGAACTCGGCGTACCTGGCCGCCGAGCGGATCGGCCTGGAGAGCCGGCTCGACCTGATGAGCGCGCGGGCGCAGCTCTACGACGCCTGGCGGCAGTACGCCGTGCTGGCCAACGCGCTGAAGGGCTTCCTCAACTTCACGATCACCAACCAGGTCTACACCCCGCCGACGACGACCAACCCGTTCGGCTTCTTCAGCCAGGCCAAGCAGTTCTCCGGCGTCATGAACGCCGAGCTGCCCTTGATCCGCGTCAGCGAGCGGAACAACTACATCGCCAACCAGATCAACTACGAGCGCCAGCGCCGCAACCTGATGCTTTCCGAGGACCAGATCAAGTTCCAGGTCCGCCAGGACATCCGCAACCTGCTCCAGCAGGCGCAGAGCTACGACAACTTCAAGAAGCGGTACGTGCTGACGATCCGGGCCAAGGACCAGACCGTCGAGCAGCTCGTCGCCCCGGCGCAGGTCGCCGCCGCGGGCGCCAGCAACAACGCGGCGACGCAGACGATCAACCTGACGAACTTCCAGGCGACGATCCTGAACCTCCAGAACACCCTGATCCAGACCTGGGTGTTCTACCTGACCCAGCGCATCACCCTGTTCCGCGACCTCGGCATCATGCCCCTAGATGAGTGGGAGGCCTTCCATGAACTTATCCCTCCAAAGTTCGGAACCGCCGGCGCAGCCCCCGTCGGGGCCCCAGGGCCGCGACCTGCCGCCGGTGGAGCGCCCGGAGCCGCCGCGGCCCGCCCGCCGGGGCGGCGGGCCGCGTAAGGCCCTGGTCGGCCTGACGCTGCTGGCGCTGACGGCCGGCGGCGTCCTGTTCGTCGCCAAGTCCCGCGGCTGGGGCAAGTCGATCAGCATCTTCGGCGGCCGCGAGGCCGACGTCCTCAAGCACAAGGTCCGTCGCGGGACCATCGCGGTGAAGGTCAAGGACACCGGCGCCCTCGAGAGCGCCAACAACAAGGACGTCTACTGCGACGTCGAGGGCAACACCACGATCATCTTCATCATGCCCGAGGGCAAGGGCGTCCAGAAGGACGAGGTCGTCTGCCGGCTCGACCACGCGGCGCTCGACGACAACCTCACCAACCAGCGGATCGTCACCGAGCGCGCCGCCGCCGACCTGAAGAACGCCGAGGAGACCCTCGCCGTCGCCAAGATGACCCTCAACGAGTACACCGACGGCACCTTCGTCCTCAACAAGCAGACCTACCAGGGGGCGATCAAGCAGGCCAGCTCCGACTGGATCAAGGCCTCCGAGCGCGTGAAGTGGGCGCAGCGGATGTTCAAGAAGGGGTACAACTCCGAGCTCCAGCTCATGACCGACACGATCGACCTCCAGAAGGCCGAGATCTCGCTGGCCAACGCCAAGGCACAGCTCGACCAGCTCGAGAAGTACACCAAGCCGACCCAGGTCAAGACCCTCGGCGCCAACATCACCAAGGCCGAGTCCGACGTGCTGGCCAAGAGGGCGACCTTCGGCCTCGAGAAGGGCAAGCAGGAGAAGCTCGAGAAGCAGATCGCCAAGTGCACCCTCAAGGCGCCGGCCGACGGCATCGTCGTCTACGCCAACGACCCGGGCCGGTTCGGCCAGCAGCAGCTCCAGATCGAGGAGGGGGCGACCGTCCGCCAGTCGCAGAAGATCTTCAGCCTGCCCGACATCGCGCAGATGCAGGTCAACGCCAAGATCCACGAGTCGCGCGTCAACTGGGTCAAGCCCGGCATGCGGGCCCAGATCCGCGTCGACGCGATGGCCGACACGATGCTGACCGGCACCGTCAAGGAGGTCAAGCCGCTGCCCGACGCGAACAACTGGATGAGCTCCGACGTCAAGAAGTACACGACGCTCGTCAGCATCGACAGCGCCCCGCCGAACATCCGGCCCGGCATGAACGCCCAGGTCGAGATCATGGTCACCGAGGTGCCCGACGTGCTCAGCGTGCCGATCCAGTCGGTCATCGAGCTCGGGGGCAAGAAGTACGTCTACGTCGTCCGCCCCGGCGTCCGCGCCGAGCGCCGCGAGGTGACGATCGGCCTCTCCAATGAGAAGATGATCGAGCTCAAGGACGGCCTCAAGGAGAGCGAGGACGTCGCCCTGAACCCGCAGGCCGTCATGAGCGACGAGGACCGCCGCGAATACGCCAACGCCACCCTCGCCGCCGGCAAGGGCAGCAACTGGGTCGCCGGCAAGGGCAAGATGATGAGCGCCGAGGCCGCGGCCAAGGCCGCCAAGGGCGCCGGCGTCCCCGGTGCCGGCAAGGGCGCCGGTCGCGGTGGCCCCGGCGGGCCCGGCGGCGGCATGGGCGGCCCCGGCGGCGGTGGCCCCGGCGGGCCAGGTGGCGGCATGGGCGGCCCCGGCGGCGGTGCCCGAGGGGGCCGCGGTGCCTTCGCCGCGCTGAGAGATCCGAAGTTCGTCGAGAAGATCAAGGACGCCGACCCCGAGGAGGCGCACAAGCTCCTGACCGAGAAGGGCATCCCGGAGATGATGCAGGATCGGATCATCGAGCGGGTCAAGAGCGGCCAGCCGCTCGGCCCGCCCCCCGGCGGTGGCGGCGGCATGGGCGGGCCCGGCGGCGGCATGGGCGGCCCCGGCGGCCCGGGTGGTGGCTTCGGCGGCGGGCCCGGCGGCCCGCAAGGGGGGCCGGGCGCGTGATCAATCCAGCCGGCAGTCGGAGCCGCCCGGTCGTCGCGATCCGGGACCTCCGCAAGACGTACGTCATGGGCCACGCCCCCTCGCGGGGCGGGCCCAGCACGACCGTGACCGTCCACGCCCTGCGGGGCGTCTCCGTCGACTTCTACTCCGGCGAGTACGTCGCCATCATGGGCGCCTCGGGCTCGGGCAAGAGCACGATGCTCAACCTGCTCGGCTGCCTCGACCGCCCCAGTAGCGGCCAGTACATCCTGGGCGACACGGACGTCGCCCGGCTCAGCGACGACGAGCTGTCGGAGATCCGGAGCCGCTACATCGGCTTCATCTTCCAGTCGTACAACCTGATCCAGCAGTACACCGTCTACGAGAACATCCAGATCCCCCTGACCTACCAGGGGGACGGCCGGATCACCCAGGAGGTCCACGAGCGTACGCTCGAGCTCGCGCGGCTGGTCGGCCTGAGCGACCGGCTCGACCACCGCCCCAACCAGCTCTCCGGCGGCCAGCAACAGCGCGTGGCGATCGCCCGGTCGCTGGTCAACAACCCCTATATCGTCCTCGCCGACGAGGCGACGGGGAACCTCGACACGACGACCAGCGAGGAGATCATGACGATGCTCGGCCGGCTCAACGACGCCGGCAAGACGATCATCATGGTCACGCACGAGGACGACATCGCCGAGCACGCCAAGCGGATCATCCGGATGCGCGACGGCGTGATCATCGAGGACGGCCCGAGCCCCCGGATGCTCGCCCAGGCCCAGGCCGCCGAGGCCGGCCTGGCCGCCGCGTCGGCCGGCCTCCTGCCCGGCGGCCTCGAGCTCGAGGCGCTGTAGGGCCCGACTCGGGGCCGACGGCCGATGGACCGATCCGGTCCATCGGCCGTCGGCCCCCGTCGTCCAAACCCGACCAAACCCGGTCCCATACACCCCGCCGCCGACCGACACCCGACTCGTGCAACGATCGATGGGAGGCCATCCATGGGCCGCATCTGGCGCAGCTTGAAGCTCGGCATGAAGAGCCTCTTGCTCCACAAACTCCGCTCGGGCCTGACGATCCTGGGCATCGTCTTCGGCGTCTCGGCGGTGATCGTGATGATGGCCGTCAGCGAGGGTAAGAGCCGCGCCGCGCAGGAGGCCATCGAGAAGCTCGGCGCGACGAACATCATCGTCCGCTCGGTCAAGCCCAGCGAGGAGCTCCAGGCCTCCTCGGGACGGCCGGCGCGGGTGCTCAACTACGGCCTGAAGTACGACGACTTCGACCGGATCGTCCAGACCGTGCCGACGATCCAGAAGATCCTGCCGATCCGCGAGATCCGCAAGGAGGTCCGGCACGTCGAGAGGGCGCTCGACGCGCGGGTCGTCGGCACGACGAGCGACTACGCCGAGTTCCAGCGGCTGGAACTCGCCCGCGGCCGGTTCCTCACCGAGTCGGACAACGAGCACTTCGAGAACTTCGCCGTCCTGGCCGCCGGGACCGCCGGCGAGCTCTTCCCCTACGAGGACCCGATCCTCCAGTCGGTCAAGATCGGCGACAGCTACTACACCGTCATCGGCGTGATGAAGGAGCGGGCCAGCTCCTCCGGCACCGGCGGCAGCTTCGCGGCCCAGGACTTCAACAAGGACGTGTACATCCCCCTGAACACCTGCCGGCTCCGGTTCGGCGAGAAGATCATCAACATGCGCTCGGGGTCGATGGAGGCCGAGGAGACGCAGCTCTCGCAGATCACCATCCAGGTCAACAGCATCGCCGAGGTGATGCCGACCGACCCGGTCCTGCGGATGGCCGTCGAGCCGTTCCACCCGAAGCGCGACGTGGCCTTCACCGTCCCGCTGGAGCTGCTCGAGACGGCCAAGCGCGAGGCCCTGCAATCGCTGCTGCTGCTCGGGGCGATCGCGGCGGTCTCGCTGATCGTCGGCGGCATCGGCATCATGAACATCATGCTGGCGACCGTGACCGAGCGGACCCGCGAGATCGGCATCCGCCGCGCGCTGGGGGCCAAGCGGCGCGACATCACGCAGCAGTTCCTGATCGAGACGATCGTGCTCTCGGGCGTCGGCGGCGTCCTCGGCGTGACCATCGGCGTGACGGTGCCGTTCCTGCTCACGAAGTTCATGCCCGACATGCGGACGTACGTGACGCCGCAGTCGGTGATCATCGCGTTCGGCGTCTCGCTGATCGTCGGCATCGCCTCGGGGCTCTACCCGGCGATGCGGGCGGCGAAGATGGACCCGATCGAGGCCCTCCGCCACGAATGATCCGGCCGATTTCCCGACCGACGGCCCCCCCGGCACGACGACCGCCGCGGGGGGCCGTTGGGCTTGCGTCGCGACGGCCGGGAGACTACGCTGAACCGTCGTCGTGACCGCGGCCCGGGCGAGCCTGCCCGCGTCGCGGTGCTTGCTTTCGGGGCCGAGGAGTCTCGGGCACGCCGTCGCGACCCGAGCCGCCCGACCCGCCGCGCCCCGCACGTCCCTGACTCTCGCCTCGTGGAGCCCCCTGGCATGTCCACCGACCGCGTCCCGATGTCGAAGGAAGGCTACGAGAAGCGCAAGGCCGAACTCGACAAGATGAAGCACGAGGACATGCCCCGGATCGCCGAGCAGATCGCCCAGGCCCGGGGCTTCGGCGACCTCTCCGAGAACGCCGAGTACGACGCCGCCCGCGAGGCGCAGGGGATGCTCCAGGCCAAGATCAACGACCTCCAGGACTTGCTCGCCCGCGCCATGATCGTCGAGCGCCCCACCGAGGCCCCCGACCGCGTCGTCTTCGGCGTCAAGGTCCGCGTCACCGACCTCGACCTCGGCGACGAGGAGGACTTCATCCTCGTCGGCCCCGGCGAGGAGGACTACGACCAGAACAAGATCCTCCTGACCAGCCCGATCGGCCAGGGCCTGGTCGGCAAGCAGGTCGGCGAGGTCGCCGAGGTCCCGATCCCCAAGGGGAAGCTCCGGCTGAAGATCCTCGAGATCAGCCTGGCCTGAGCCCCAGGGCGCCCCACGCGTCGGGCAGCGGGGCCTCGATCGTCAACGGCTCGCGACGGACCGGGTGCTCGACGACCAAGGCCCGGGCGTGCAGGGCGATGCCGGGCCCGAACCCCACGGCCGAGCCATACGCGCGGTCGCCGACGATCGGCCAGCCCCGCCCCGACGACTGCGCGCGGAGCTGGTGCGTCCGGCCGGTCTCGGGCCAGAGCCGCAGCCAGCAGAGCCCTTCGCCGAGGCCCGCCGCCGGCTCGCGACGATAGCGGGTCAACGCCCGCTTCGCCCTCGGCGTGCCGGCCCGGACGACCTGCACGGGCCCCGGGCCGCCCGAGTCGTCCTGCCAGAGCCAGTCGTCCCAGGCGCCTTCGGCCGTCGGCGGCCCTCCCGCGACGACCGCCCAGTATTCCTTGCGGGCGACCCGTCGCGCGAACTGGTCGGCCAGCCGCCGCGCGGCCTTGGGCGTCTTGGCCAGCAGCAACGTCCCCGAGACCGGCCGGTCGAGCCGATGGACCAGGCCGATGTAGGCCGCCTCTGGCTCGTCGGGGCGGAGGTAGAGCCGGGCCGCCGCCTCGAGGCTCTCGGCGTCGCCTTGCGACAGGACGCCGGCCGGCTTGGCCACCGCCAGGCAGTGGACGTCCTCGAAGAGGATGGCCAGCGGCTCGGGCACGGGCGGCTCGCCCTTCCTACGTCGGAAACGATTCGAGGCGTGGCGGCCG
>DASZMJ010000274.1:0-2196 GCA_035551935.1 Isosphaeraceae bacterium | reverse complement strand
CCAGGGTGCTGGCGCCGAGCTGTCGGAAGACCGGGATGTAGACCTGCTTGCGGCCGTCGACGCGGACGATGTTCGTCTGGATGAACGCCGTGTCCTCGGCGTGGCCGACGTCGCGGATGTACGCCGAGTTCTTCGGGTCGGTCCGCAGCGGGATGTCGCCCATCCGCTCGGCGATCGAGTACATCGAGTTGCTCTCGAGCATGTAGTCCCAGCGGCCGAACTTCGCGTCGCCGGTCGGCAGGAAGAGGTTGTAGTTGTCCAGCGCCTTCATCACGTCCAGCGGCGAGAGGCCGCGGGCCTGGAGCTTGTTGCGGTCGATGTAGACCAGCACGGCGCGGACCTTGCCGCCGTAGACGACCGGCGCCACGGCCCCCTGGATGCCCATGACCTTGTTGCGGACTTCGTACCGGCCGACGTCGTAGAGGATCGACTCGTTCCAGCGGCCGCCGGGGCTGTTCAGGGCGATGATGCAGACCGGGGTGGTGCTGGTCGGGTCGAACGGCAGGACGACCGGCGGCAGCGTGCCCGGCGGCAGGTTGGGCAGCGTCGAGAGCGCCAGGCTGTTGACCTGGGTCAGGGCGCCGTTGGGGTCGACGTCGCCGAAGAAGTAGTTGCGGACGATCGAGGCGCCGACGATCGAGCGGGACTCCTGGCGCATGGTGCCGGCGGCCTGCCCGGTCCAGCGTTCCATGCGGTTGGTGATGTCGTTCTCGACGGCGACGGCGGGCATGCCGCCGTAGAAGGTCAGGGCCTGGGTGGCGGGGGCCTTGAAGACGGGGAGGATGTCGATCGGGATCATCTGCATGTACAGGACGCCCACGCCCAGGACGAGCATCGTCAGGGCCATGACCGTCACCGCATAGGCGTTGCCCAGCGAGGCGCGGATTAAACCGTTCATGGGATCCATCGCTCCACGATCGACATCGGGGGGAGAACGAGCGTGGGACGGCCGGCCCGGCGCGGCCGACGGGGGCCGTGCCGACGCGGACGGGGTTGGGGCTGGGCCTCGGCCGGCCTCGGCCGTGACGTGGCCGATCGCCGCCCCTCGGGCCGGGGCGGTCGCGGGCCGAGCGCGGGGCGCACCGCGACAACCTCCCCCGCGTGACGGAGGTCCGGCGCCGAGTACAGGATGGATCGCTGGGGGGGAAGCATCGGGGCATTCCGTCGACCCCCGCTCGGCCGGAGGGGGGATGACCGCCTCCGGCGCTCGCACGACGATCAATATCGGGGGTCGTTCTCGGCTCAGAATATCCCGGACCAACTTACAAGTCAATGTAACGGGCCCGGGGGCCGCAAAGTTGTCGGCGACCGCCGGGGATCGGCCCGGGAACGCGACGGCCGTGGCCGCCCCCGGGGGGCGGCCACGGCCGTGCGGGCCGCGATCGTCGGCGGGCCGGTCGGGACCGCGCTCAGGCCTCGTAGACCTCCTCGTCACCGGACTCGTCTTGCGACTCGTCGGCGTGGGGCCGGGACGGGCCGCCGGGCGGGTCCTTGATCAGGAGCGAGTAGAGGGCGGGCAGGACGAACAGGGTGGCGGGCTCGCCGGCCATCAGGCCGCCGAGGATGGCGCGGGCGAGCGGGGCGTTGGCCTCGCTGCCACGCTCCAGCGCCAGGGCGCCGGGGATCATGGCGAAGAAGGCCGCCAGGGCGGTCATCGTGATCGGCCGGACGCGGATGGCCGCGGCCTTGCGGATCGCCTGGGTGGGCGTCAGCCCCTCGTGGCGCCGCAGCTCCTGGGCGTAGTCGGACATCAGGACCGTGTTGGCCACCTTGATGCCGACGATGAAGATGATCCCCAGCAGCGACTGGACGTTCAGCGCCGTGCCGGTGACGTAGAGCATCGGCAGGACGCCGGCCAGCGAGATCGGCACGACGAACAGGACGCAGAAGGGGACGAGGAACGACTTGTCCAGCGCGACCATCAGGAAGTACATCAGGAGCAGCGACAGCCCGAGGCCGCCGAAGAGGGCGCCGAAGGTGTCCTGCATCCGCCGGTACTCGCCGCTGAGGACGATCCGCGAGCCCTTCAGCGGCACCTTCTTGTCGCCGGTGACGTCCGGGTCGTAGGGGTTCCAGCCGCCGCCGTCCTGGGTCGGGACGCCGAACTTGGCGACGATCTTGTTGACGTCGTCGGAGACGTGGCCGAGGTCGCGGCCCAGCACGCCCATCGTCAGGTCGATCGTCGGCTGGATGTTG
>DASZMJ010000273.1:0-44993 GCA_035551935.1 Isosphaeraceae bacterium | reverse complement strand
TGCGCCGGGTCGCGGCTCGGGTCAGAGGGGATCTCTACGACGCCATCGGTGACGCGTTGCGAGAGGTAACCGACCAGGACATCATCGGCTGGTTCCAACAGGCCGGCCTGTATGCAGCTCATGGGTAAACCGCTCTAGGGGCTCGAAGCGAGAGCCGAGGTAAAGGGAATCATCTCCGGCTCTCCGGGGCGGCCCCCGGGAGCCGTGGTCGCGGCGAATGAAGGGGGTTATCCTGCACAAAACCCGAGGCGGCCGGATTGTTTGCCCACCTGTAAACCGATGTATCGTAAAATCGAGATTAACGTCCCCGGAAGCCCAGGCCTCGCCGCGTGAGGGTGCCGGATGAAGTGCTACGAGGTGGTTCTCGACGAGACGACCGTCATCCCCGATGACTGGCCCCAGCAGACCAGCGGCAAGCTCTTCGAGAAGTGGGCGACCACAACGGGCCATCGTCCCGAGGCGGGTTACGGGACGTGGGCGTGCGAGATTGCGACCGGTTGCCGAACGTGCCGGGAGCACCTGAGCCTCCCCTGCTCGCTCCTCGCGGAGGCGAACGAGATTGGGGCCTTCCTCAGCTCAACCTGCTTCTGCGAAGAGCCCGCGACGTACCTGCGGCTCTACCTCATCATCCTCTCCGAGTTCGGGAGCCAACTCGACCAGGCCGCAAAGCTGATGAGCTTGGGGCTGGGCAAGAAGCCCCGGCTGGTCGCCCTGTGGGCGAATCGCTGGGCGAAGCACCGGCTCCAAATCCTGCTCCAGCATCACCCGCTGATGGCCTTCGCCGACCAGTACGGCGACGAGTGGCCGGAGGCAGAGCGACGGTTCCACAGCGAGCCGCTTTACGACGCCTGCGGAAATTCGCAGCCGGTCCGCATCATCGACACGCATTGGTTGGAGCACGTCCACGGGGGCAGCATGAACCCGGACGCGAACGGGCCGGGGCGGGCCATCGTGCTCGTCCCGCCCCTGATGGGGTTCCTCGACGAGGTCATCGAATACTTCCGCAGCTTCGTCGATGCGTGCTTGCGTGACCCGGGCAAGATTCGCCGATTCGAGTCGTCCTCGTACCTGCGTGGCTGCTGAACGGTCAGCGTCGGTGATTTACCAAAGGGAAAGGGAATTATCTGGGGCAAGGAGGGGGCCCATAAAAAGGGGGAGGTCTGCTTCGACATGCCAGGATGCATGCGGTAAAATCGTCCCGTTCGTTTTGGGCCACCGACCAGTTAGAACGGCAAAGGGGTGGTTGGACGATGGCATTCTCCAAAGAGCAGTGCGAGCGAGCAAACCAAGCCCAGCGGGCCGCAGCCCATGACCGTTCGCAGCAGGTCCGTCTCGTAGCCGGCCCTGGCTCGGGAAAGTCCAAGGCCATCGAGGAGCGGGTATGCTGGCTCCTCGGCGAAGGCGTCCCGCCTGAATCGGTTTTCGCTATCTCCTTCACGAGAGCTTCGTCAAACGACCTTCGCCACAGAATCGAGGGGGCCTGCCAGAAGAACGGACATCCGACAGCCAAGGTGAGCGTCTCGACGCTCCATTCGCTCGCCTTGAAGATTCTCCAGAAGGCGAACCTGCTCACCGCCTACCCCGTTGCCCCTTTGGTCCTCGACGATTGGGAGCTAGAGAACGTCTACGATAACGAATTTGGTAATAAACATTCCTACGGAAAAACCCGGAGCGAGCAGATTCGGGAGTACCACGAGGCGTTCTGGAGCACGGGGCGGCACGACCATCCGAACTACGTGAAGCCCGAGCCGCCCATCAGCGACGCCGAAGAGGACCAATTCCTTGCCTTCCATCCGCCGAGGACGCAAACCTACGCATGCGTCTTGGCCGGGGAAATCGTGCAAAAGTGCGTCGAGAACATCGACGCGGGCGTCCTCGACCCAGTCGAACTCATGGGCATTCGTCACCTCATCGTTGATGAATACCAAGACCTGAATCCTATTGACCTCAAGTTCGTGAGCCTTCTCGCCCAGAGGGGCATCACCGTCTTCGTCGCTGGCGACGACGACCAGAGCATCTACTCGTTCCGCTTCGCGTCGCCCGCCGGCATCCAAGACTTCCCTGCGGAGTACCCGGGGGCGGGGGTCCATTCGCTCGAATCCTGCTTTCGCTGCACACCTGCTGTACTCTCGGCCGGCGAGACGCTCATCAGGGCGAATCCCGGCCCGAATCGGATTCCGAAGAGATTTGTCTCGCTCTACGAGACCTCGGAGCCGCCGGTGAGGGGGCACTTCCACCGCTGGGTATTCCAGAGTGGTGCGGCTGAAGCAAAGGCCATCGCGGCGTCCTGCAAAGACCTGATTCAAGCTGGCGTCGAACCCAACAGCATCCTTGTGCTGCTCAGCAACAGGCGGGCCCTGAGCAAGCCTATCGTGGACGCATTCAAATCAGCCGATGTGCCGCACGAGCCACCAAAGTCCGAGGGCTTCCTCGACTCCGAAGTCGGTCGGTTCGTCTACTCGGTCGTCCGCATCGTCTGCAATTCGGAGGACTACATTGCCCATCGGGGCATGCTCGGCCTCCTCCCGGGTGTCGGCGTGAAGACCTGCAACGAAATATCCGAATCAGTTTTTGCAAACAGCCTCAATTATAAGGATGTGTTTTACAAATCTCTGCCGAGCGACATCTTCAACAGTCGGGCTACCAATGCCCTCGCCCGTGCCTGGCAGGTTTGCAAGGACGTCGATGGCTGGGACGGCGACAACACGCTCGGGCAACGCAAGTCGGTCTTGAGTGCCATCCTTCAGAGAGAGTTCGCGGGAGATGGTGCCGCGGCTTGGACCGCATATTCATCGGCCTTTCCCGAAGGCATGACCCTCGTGGAGCTTCGTGAGTACCTCGGAACCGACAACGAGGACCAAGAGGCAACGGTCCTCTCGAATGTCCTGGAACGCCTGGGCGAGGCCGTCCCGGAAGGGGGACCCTTGCCACAGCGTGTTCGCATCATGACCATGCATGGGGCAAAGGGGCTGTCCGGGCACGTGGTCTTCATCCCAGGGCTCGAAGAACAGATTCTTCCGGGAGAGAAGAAAAAGCCTTATCCGGGGCTCGTCACCGAGGCGGCCCGCATGCTCTACGTCTCAATTACAAGGGCTCGGGCCGCTTGCATCATGAGTTATGCAAGAACAAGAGTTGTGCATGGCAATCAGTCGCGGCAGACGCATTCGAGATTCGTAACCCAGACCGGCGGGAGTTTTTCCTCTCGGACTGTCGGGCTGGACGACTCGGAAGTGGGCCAGATTGCTGCATGCTGCGGCCAGCTCAACCTCTAAGGCTCATCGGAGGAGCCACCGACCGCGAACGTCAGCCCTGGGAGATGTGTCCGCCATCGGGTAGTTCGTGCGGTTCCGAATCAAGGGCCGGGGTCATGGGGAAGCCACGAGCTGAACCTAGGTTCGGGGTTTGCGTTTACTGCGGGTGTCGGGGAGAGGTGACGAGGGAGCACGTCATCCCAAGGGCGTTGTTCCCCGAGCCCTTGCCCTCCACAATGGTCACCGTAGACGCATGCTTCGATTGTAACAATTCGAAGAGCAAGGATGATGTCTATGTCCGCGACTTCCTCCTCGCCGACATGGCTTCCCAAGACAGCCCGGCTGCCCATGTACTTTGGGCCGAGAAGTTCTTCCGAAGCATCGAGACGAACCGCTCAGAAATTGCCCGAGCCGTGATGAGCGACGCCTCACCTGAGGCGGTGTTCTCACCGCAAGGAGATTATTTGGGTCACGCTCTTTCCGTCCCCGTCGAACGAGCGAGGTTAGACCGTGCCTTCAGCCTGATGGTTCGCGGACTCTGGTATCACGTTTGGAAGGAATTGATGCCGTTTGATTGCAAATTTGACGTTTATATGATGGGCAGGTTCGTGGTTGTCGAGGCTTGGGAGGAGATGGCTCAGGCCGGGGCCAGTCTGGGGGTTATCAAGCCGGACGTGTTCGCCTGCCAGTATCTCACGGATGCGGACTATCCCTTTTTGTCGCGTTGGCTCTTACTCTTCTATGGAGTTACAATTACAGAATTGTATACGATTCCGAACGGTCTCGATTTCTCCCCTCGACGCAAGGTCCTGCCGACCCCTAGGTAGTCCAACTCAGCGAGGCCGCCCAATGGCCTTCGGCAAACTCGGATCATGCCCGAAGTGACGCTGCAAAGCTCCATCGAGAGGCCTTGTGCTGGCTGGCAAGGCTAGCGAAAGATAAAGACCGTTCTGGGATGGAGCGGGGGAGGTGTTCGATCCGGCGCTGGAGGGAGGCAGACGAACGGGCGGACAGCGGAGGCTGTCGGCGCCGCAGACCGCTCATGGCAGGGCCGTGGCCTTCTGCCCCCGCAGCCATTGCCGCTCGAACTCCGCCGGGGTCAGGTAGCCCAGCGCCGAGTGGATCCGCTTCCGGTTGTACACGTCGTCCAGGAACCGACCGAGCTGGCCGTACGCATCGGCGAAGTCGCGGTACTCGGACAGGTCGATCTCCTCCTCCCGGATGGTCCGCATCAGGCGTTCGGCGAACCCGTTCGCCTCCGGTTTGCCGACGGCCGCCATGCTGATCGCCACGCCACGGCCGACCAGCAGGCCGGTGTACGCCGTGGCGGCGTACTGAACGCTTTGGTCCGAATGGTGGATCTCGGGCCGGCGGCCCCGGCGCATCGCGCGCCTCAGGGCCGCCAGGGTGAGCCCCCTGCGGGAGCGGGCCGGGAAATGACGGCGGTCCGCCCTGGGGCATGCCGAAGACCCTCACCCGGGCCCTCTCCCAGGGGGAGCGGACCGGCCGTCATTCTTCCCCGTAGCAGGCACGCGGAGCGTGCCGTCCGCCAGGACTCAAGAACTCTGTGGGCGGGCGGACGGCACGCGGCGCGTGCCTGCTACGGGAAGAGGGCCGGGGTGAGGGTTTCTTACGGCGTCCCCGCCCGCCGCGCGTTTTTCCCGGAATCCCTGCCGGTTTTCGCCCGGAATTCCAACTGAGGAGGGAGTGTCCCCTCCGCGGGAGGGGCGGACTGCGCGCGGCGACGGCCAAGGGATCGACGAGAACGGCTTCCATGATCGACCGGACCGACCGACGTCCCGACCCGAACTCCGACCGCCTCGACGGTCGGCCGAGGGCCGGCGCGGAACGAACCGACGGGACGGTTTGGTTCACTTCGCGGAGGGGCCACGAGTCGGGAGAAGGCCGGGGAGATCGTCGAAGAGGCCGGCCCGGCGCGGAACGAACCCACTTCGGCGAGCGTCGCGGCGCGAAACAAAGCCACTTCGGCCGGCGCCGCGGCGCAAAACGAACCCAATTCGGCCCCCGGCGCCATGCGCGCCGAACGAGTCTACGGTCCCGATGCGGAACGAACCGAAGGCCCCCCGGCCCCTCGCCGTTCGGAACGAACCGAACGGGGCACTGGGTGGCCTGGGAGATCTCTGCGGGCGACGGGCCCCGATTCGGAACGAACCGAACGGCGCGCCAGGGGAAGTGGGCAAGCCTTGCGGGCGACTCGATGGGGCGCCGAACGAACCCACCGCGCGAGGTCCGGCGCCGAAAACGAACCCAATCCTCGCCTCGGCGCCGCCAAAACGAACCCAATTCCGGCCGCACGGCGCCCGGGCGAACACAGAACTGAGGGTGTTGGGGGCTCACGAAAGACGATAAGGGTTGGATCGCGGGGGTTGGTTGTTGGCACGTCGGCGCGCGAAACCAACCCACTTCGGTCGCCGGCCCCCGACCCCACCGAACGAACCCACCGGCCACTTTCGTTCGGTTCCCCCTCGGGCCGGGCGCCAGCGGCGGGAGTGGCCGCAGAGCTCCATCTCGTCCCGCCGGAGCGGGGCGCCGCCGTCCCGGATGACCGGGTAGCTCTCCTCGATGCCCGTCGCGAACAGGAACCGCGCCATCGACCTACCTTACCCCCTTGCCGGGCCGGGACGCCTGGGAATGGGTCAAGAATCGGGACGATCGCCGGGAATCCCGCCGCCCGCCGACGGCGACGCCCGGGGCCACCGAGCGGGGAGGCCCCGGGCGTGCCGGGATTCGAGGTGGCGCGGGTGGGGTCAGTCGCCCAGGTAGGTCAGCATGAAGTCATGGAAGCGGATCTTCTTCGGCATCTCGCCGGTGGCCGAGAAGAGGTCGACCAGGAGCTCGCCGAAGTAGTCGCGGCGGACGCTGTAGAAGTTGTGCTTGCCCTCGCGGCGCGACTCGATCAGGCCCGAGACGCGGAGCAGGGCCAGGTGGTGGCTGACGGCCGGCTGGCTCTGGCCGAGCCGGTTGCAGAGGTCGGTCACGTGCAGTTCGCCGCTCTGCGCCAGGTACAGGAGGATGCGCAGGCGGGTCTCGTCGCTCATCAGCTTGAAGACCTGGGCGAGGTCGCGGACCGACTGGTCGGAGACCGGGGGCATGCCGGTCGCGGTGCTGCTGCCGTTGGTCTCGCCCGAGCGTCGTGTGGCCGTTTTCCGGGTCATGTCGTCACCTATGGGGCCGAAGTGTGGAGGGGTCCTGGGTCGTCGGTGCCGGCGCGGCCGGCGGCCGGGGGGGGGCCGGCGTGCTCGCCTGCCGATACCAAACAACTAGCACATAAGATGCCGATCTCCGCGCGACGTCCGCGCGGGCCGGCGCCGGGGGGTCTGTCATTGCTTCGCGGGGGAGAGGCCGGCGCGCTCGAGGGCTCGCCGCAGCGCCGCGACGCCGCGGTCGTCGGGGGGCAAGAGCGGCAGGCGGAGCTCGCCGTTGCCGCGGCCCAGGAGCGCCATGGCCGTCTTGACCGGCACGGGGTTGGGGGCCAGGCCCAGCAGGTCGCGACAGAGCGGGAAGAGCCGGCGGTGCAGGGCCCGCGCCTCGTCGACCTTGCCGGCGGCGAAGGCGGCGACCAGCGCGATGACGTCCTCGGGCACGAGGTTGGCCACGACCGAGACCACCCCCTCGGCGCCGACGGCCAGCATCGGCAAGGTCAGGCTGTCGTCGCCGGAGAGGACCGTCAAATCGGTCCGCGCCAGGATGTCGCTGACCTGGTCGAGCGAGCCGCTGGCCTCCTTGATCGCGACGATCGGCCCGAGCTTCGCCAGCCGCTCGACGGTCTCGGGCTCGACGTTGCGGCCGGTGCGGGCCGGCACGTTGTACAGCACCAAGGGGAGGTCGACCGCCTCCGCCACCTTCGCAAAGTGGGCGTAGAGCCCCTCCTGCGACGGCCGGTTGTAGTAGGGGGCGACCAGGAGCGCCCCGTCGGCCCCGGCCCGCGCCGCGAACTTCGTCAGCCGGACCGCCTCGCTCGTCGCGTTCGAGCCGGTCCCCGGCAACACCTTGGCGCGGCCGGCGGCGCGGTCGATGACCGCGGCGATGACCCGCTCGTGTTCCTCGTGCGAGAGCGTCGGCGACTCGCCGGTCGTGCCGACGGGGCTGATCACCGGCGTCCCGCGCCCGACGTGCCAGTCGACCAGGGCCGCCAGGCCCTCGAAGTCGACGGCGCCGTCGCGGAACGGCGTCACCAGGGCGACGGTACAGCCGGCGAACTTCCGTCCTTTGGAGGGCATCGGGGCTTCGGCTCCGGGGGGACGACGACCGGTGCGGTGCGGTCCGCGCCGAGGGGGGGTTCCCTTACTCTAGCGGCGCCGGACCCTGTGGGGAAGCCCATCTTCAACAAGATTTCAGTCGAGGCGGGTGATTTGCAATCCACGAAGGCATGATTTCATTTCGCGAACCGCGCGTTCCATGCCGACGAACAGCGCACGGGCGACGATGCTATGACCTATGTTCAGTTCCTCCATCCCGGCGATCCGCGCCACGGCGGCGACGTTCCAGTAATTCAGGCCGTGGCCGGCGTGCAGGTGCAGCCCCGCGGCGACCGCCTCGGCCCCGGCCCGCACCAGCGCCTCGAGCTCCTTCGCCTGCGCGGCCCCCTCGGCCGCGTCGGCGTATCGGCCCGTGTGCAGCTCGACGGCCGCCGCCCCGACCTCCGCCGAGGCGGCGACCTGCGCCGGCTCGGGGTCGATGAACAGGCTCACGGCCAGGCCCGCGTCGCGGCAGCGCGCCACCGCCTCGGCCACCCGTTCCCGCCGGCCGACCACGTCGAGCCCCCCCTCCGTCGTCAGCTCCTCGCGCCGTTCGGGCACGAACGTGACCTGGTCGGGCCAGACCTCCAGCGCGATCGAGATGATCTCCGCGCTCGCCGCCGCCTCCAGGTTCAGCCGCGTGCGCACCGTCTCGCGCAGGACCCGGAGGTCCCTGTCCTGGATGTGCCTCCGGTCCTCGCGCAGATGGATCGTGATCCCGTCCGCGCCCCCCAGCTCCGCCAAGGTCGCCGCCCAGACCGGGTCCGGCTCCCTGCCCCCGCGGGCCTGGCGGACGGTCGCGACGTGGTCGATGTTGACGCCGAGACGAAGCATCAGCGGGGTATCCTGCGGCGGCTCTCGTAATCTCGATACCATTCGACACGAGGCAGTCTCTCATGGATTCGATCGTAGACCTCGTCCGCCATGTCCGGGCTGGGGAACATCAGCAGCCACTCTCCGCCGGAGAGTTGGACCGCCCCCTCTTCGATCATGGCCCGCTTCAGGTCGTCGTCCTCGTCGACTCCGTTCGGGAGGACGGGCCTGATCGTATAAGGCAACAGGCCGTCGTCGATCGCTTCCCGGATCGTCGCGCCGAGGGCGATGGTGATCCTTGGCGCGAGCGGCCCATTGGGATTGCCGCTCTGATCATAAGCATCATAAGCATCCATGATGATTTCGCATCGGTCGGACAGGGACATCCCCGGCCACGCCTCCCAGACGACGACGACATGGTAGGACTCGGGCCCGTTCATCGGGACCTCGAAGATGTAGGGTCTCGGGTCAGGCGTCGTCTCGCCCCGGAGTTCTCTCGCGAGTTGGTCGACGAACGACTCCTTAGGCCTCTGGGTCATCCAGGTCCGGGGTCGCGGGCGAATCACGGGCATGGTTTCCTCCTACTTCGACATGATCTTCTCGATGTCAGTGCGGAGCCGACCCGCCGCTTCCCTCACCTCCCGAAGGTCGGCCTCGGATGGGTCGGTCGGTCGATACCTCATTTCAGGCGACCATCTCCGCCGGATCTCCTCGACCGCGATGACGATGCGCCGGAGTTCCCCCCGGTCGCTTTGGGGTCGTTGCAGCATCAGTTCCGCGACCATCAGCTGCGCCCATCCGCCGATGTCATGAAGATTCTCGACGATGAAGGCCTGTTGGCCGCCCCCCTGGAGTCTGCGGTTCGTCTCCGGCTTACTCTTCAATCGCTTCATCGTTTCCAGATCGATTCCATGGTTAACCGGGATGCCGTCCAGTCGGCAACAGGCCGCCTTCAGGAGCATCTCCACCGAATACCCATAAAGATAGATCGCCGCCAACCTTCGACCATTCTCCGCGAGAACCTCGGCGTCTCGGAACCGCTGCACGGCGGCGTTCTCGAACTTGCGGATGGTGTCCGACTGATACTGCTCCGCCAGCGACTTCTTGTCACGTCCCATGATTATAACCCGGATCGCCTCCGCGGGAAATCGCATCGATACGATACAGCCGATCGAGACGTTCGAATTCTTCTCTCCCCATTACATAATTGCTGCAGAGGCCGGCTCTTGAGAGTGAAAACCGCTGACACCGATAGAAAAAAGTCACGTTCCCCCCACCCGTCGCAGCGGCGACTTGGCGAGGACGAAGGTCCGTTCGCCGCCGACGGCGAAGGCGACGCGGCCCTTGCGGTTGGGGCCGGCGCCGTCGATGGAGAGGATGCGGCCGAGGCCGTACTGGGGGTGGAGCACGGAGACGCCGGGGCGGAAGGAGTCGAGGTCGGTGGCGGCGGGGAAACCGGCGGAGGGGGAGGCGAGGTCGGCGGCGGTGGTGAGGCGGGGGCGGTTCGGGAGGTCGAGGGGGCGGGGGCGGCGGATCGGGGCGGGCTCGGGGCCGCCGAAGCCGGAGAGGTCGCGGACGACGACGGGGCCCTCGGGCAGCTCGGCGAGGAAGCACGAGGGGATCGTCGCGGTCCGCTGGCCGCGGAACTCGCGGATCCGGCAGTGGCTCAGGTAAAGCTCGCGGCGGGCGCGGGTGATGCCGACGAAGAAGAGCCGGCGCTCCTCCTCCATCTCCCCCTCGTCGTCGTTGGACCGCGCGTGCGGAAGGAGGCCCTGCTCGAGCCCGACGATGAAGACGGCCGGGAATTCGAGCCCCTTGGCGGCGTGCAAGGTCATCAAGGTCACGGCGCCGGCCTCGTCCTTCCAGCGGTCGACGGCCGAGGCGAGGCTGACCTCCTCGAGGAACTCGACGACCGAGGCGCCGGGGTGCTCGCGGTCGAACTGGCGCGCGGCGGTCACGAGCTCCTCGATGTTCGCCAGGCGGTCCTCGCCCCCGTCGCGGCCGTCGGCGGCGAGGTGATCGTGGTAGCCCGACAATGCCAGCAGCTTGCGCAGGACCTCCTCGGCCGGGTGGTCGCGCAACGAGGCCAGTTCGCCCATGAGGAGACCGAAGTCGCGGAGCGACCGCACCGCCCTGTCCTTCAGGCCCGGCACGTTCGCCCCCTCGCGGGCCATGGCCAGGAGCGGGATTCCCAGGGCCCGCGACCGCTCGGCGAGCTTGTCGAGCGTCGCCTTGCCGATGCCGCGCGGCGGCACGTTGACGGCGCGGAGGAAGGCGACGTCATCCTTGGGATTGATCAGGAGGTTCAGGTATGCGAGCACGTCTTTGACCTCCTGCCGCTCGTAGAACGAGACGCCGCCGACGACCTGGTACGGCAGCTTCGCGGCGCGGAGGGCCGACTCGAAGGCGCGGGTCAGCGCGGTCACGCGGCAGAAGATCGCCACGTCGCGGCAGGCGTACTCGCCGTCGCGCACCAGGGACGAGATCCGGCCGACGACCCCCTCGGCCTCGTCGGTCTCGGTCGCGTAGACCGTCAGCTCGACCGGCGCGCCGTCGGGGTTCTCGGTCGTGAGCGCCTTCGGCTTGCGGCGGCGGTTGAACCGGATCAGGTGGTCGGCCACCCGGAGGATGTTCTTCGTGCTCCGGTAATTCCGCTCGAGCTTGACGACCTTGCAGCCGGGATAATCCTGCTCGAACTCGAGGATGTTGTTCAGGTCCGCCCCGCGCCAGCCGTAGATCGACTGGTCCGGGTCGCCCGTCACGCAGAGGTTCGGCCGGTCGCGCGCCAGGGCACGGACGATCGCGTACTGGGCCAGATTCGTATCCTGATACTCATCGACCAGGATATAACGATATCGATCATCCAGCTCGGCGCGGACCTTGGGATGCTCCTTGAGGATGGTGACGACGTGGACGAGCAGGTCGTCGAAGTCGACGGCGGAGGAGGCGCGGAGCAGCTCCTGATAGCCCTCGAAGACGCGGGCGGCGACCGAGGAGACGTGGTCGCCGTCGCCGTCGCTGGCGAGGCTCCTGGGCGTGGCGAGCCGGTTCTTGGCGCGGCTGATGGAGGCCTCGATCCGCTCGGGCGTGACGCCCACCTCGTCGAGCCCGAGCCGCTCCATCACCGACTTGATCGCCTTGAGGCGGTCGGACTGGTCGTAGATCGTGAAGCCGCGGTCGAGGCCGACCAGCGGCGCGTACGACCGGAGCAACCGGGCGCAGAGGCCGTGGAACGTGCCGACCCACACGCCGGATTTCGGCGCAATCGCGTCGATCCGCGCCCGCATCTCGCCGGCGGCCTTGTTGGTGAACGTCAACGCCAGGACGTTCGACCCGGCGATGCCTTGCTTCAACAGGTAAGCGACCCGTCGCGTGATAACCCGCGTCTTGCCCGAGCCCGCGGCGGCCAGGACGAGCAACGGGCCGTCGACGTGCGTGACGGCCTGGCGCTGGGCGGGGGTCAGGTCGTCGAGCAGGTCCATGGGCGGGCGTCCCCTTCCTTGGAATGGCGGTCGTCGGTCGCCTGCCCTCGTCCCCCGCTCCGGGGCCGTTCGCGGCGAACAATAGAACAGTATAACCCGCCGCCGGCCGGCTCAAAAGTGCGGAGCATCGGGCGCAAAGTGGGGACGTTCGTCGTGGGGCCGGGCTCGCCCGGCCCTACGAGGATGGTCACTCCGCGCCTTTTCCCTACGATTTCACTTTCCGGGCCGGCGTCGGCCGCCCATCGGCGGGCGCGAGAGCCGCGGGGGCCGTCGGGGGCCTGGGCCCTTGCCGCGGGCGGCGGGGGAGGTGTCGGCCGGTTTGGAACCCGAGTCGGCGGAGCCGCCCGGCTTCGAATCCGAGCCGGCCTCCTTCCGGAACTCCTCGAATTGCGGCGACTTGGCGAACTCGTCGTAGCCCTGCATCCCCGAGAATGCGTCGATATTGACCCGGCCGAACTGCTTGCGCATCTTCCGGAGGGCGTCGAGCGTCGCGTCGTACTCCTTGGTCCGGAGCGTGGCCGCGACGACGACCGCGTACCCCTGCACCAGGTCGGCCTCCTCGGCGATCGCCCGCTCGCCGGCCTTGCGGGCCTCCTCGGGCTTCTCCGAGATCAGGTAGACGTTGCCGCGCATCGTGTCCAGGTACGGGTCGCCCCCCACCGCCTTGTCGAGCCGGTCGATGCCCTCGATCGCCTTTTCGTATTGTTTCTTAATAATATAGGAATCTATTGATTGCAGGTCGGCGGCGGGGTCGTCGGGGTGGTTGGCGCGGAAGTCGTCGATGGCGGCGGCGTACTTGGCGTCGTCGCCGAGCTTCTGGGCGGCCTGGATGCGGAGGATCTCCCAGGCCTTCTCCTTCTTGAGGGCGGGCGGGAGCTGGTCGAAGGCGTCGAGCGCCCGGGAGTACTGGCCGCCGTTCAGGGCGTTGGTCATCGCCTCGATCTTCGACAGGTTCTTGACCAGGTCCGACTCGGCGCCGGTGAGGCGCTCGAGCAGCCCGCGCGACTCGTGCGCCGCCAGCGGGATGAAGACGCGGCGGAAGGTCGCCGCGAGCGACTCGCCGGAGGTGACGACGAAGATGTCGGCGGCGCGGACCTTGCCGTCGGCGCCGCGGGCGAGGTCGTAGTCCTGGTAGCCGACGACGCCCTGGGGGTCGATCATGCGGAACATCGCGCGGCGACGGCCGTCGACCTCGTGGACGTGCAGGAGCGCGTAGCTGCCGCCGTTGGCGACGTTCTCCGCCAGCTTCGCGCCCAGCGAGCTCGGCTTGCCGACCGACTGGAGGATGCCCGACTTGAAGCTCGTCCGCAGCTTCTCCGCGACGCCGAGGCCGCCGGTCGACCGGTCGACCAGGGCGTCCCAGTTAATCAGGCGGTTGACCGCCGGGCCCCCCTCGCGGGCCGCCTTCTCGAGGTCGGCGCCGAACGTCTTCGCGTCCTCCTCCGTGACCGGCCCACCGACGTCGACGATGGGCGCCAACCCCGACCGTACCTTCGCCGGCGATTGCCCCGGCGCGGCCGCAGTCTGCGTGCCGGCCCCCTGCTTCGAGCAGCCGACGACCAGGAGCAGGATTGCCGCGGCGGGTGCCGCCCACGATCGTCCGAGCATCGATGAGACCCTCCCCAACCGACCGGCGCCCCGGGTCGCCGGGGCGAGGCTTGTCCCGATCCGGCCGTCACCATGATGGCACGCGGGAATTCAGGCCGCAAGCGTGTCTTGTCGCCGCCGCCCGGGCTGTCGCGTCCCGGGAACATCGAGGGCGTTTCAGGCCGTCGTGAACCGCGTCCCGTCCCCTCCCGCGGCGACGATCTTGCCCGCTTCCACCAGCCGTCGGCACCAGTCGGTGGGCGATCCAGCCGCGGCCGGGCCGAGGACGGCGCGATGGAGGGCCGCCACGTCATCCAGGCGGAATTCCCGGGGGAGCAGTGCCAGGCCGAGCGGGCCGGCGGCGACGCCGGCGGCGAGCCAGTCGAGGGCGCGGGCGAGGATCGTGCGGTGGTCGAAGGCGAGGGGATGCTCGGCTCGGGGGTCGAGCCAGGAGGCCTCGGCGGCGTCGTCGGCGCCGGCGACGTCGGGCAAGGGGGATCGGATCGCGGCGGCGTGCGCCAGGCTGATGACCCGGCCGCGCGGGTCGCGGCCGGGGTCGCCATAGACGCCGATCAACTCGACGGCGCCGGTCTCGTCCAGCCCCGTCTCCTCGCGAAGCTCGCGACGGGCCGCCGCCTCGATCGGCTCGTCGATGTCGAGGAAGCCCCCCGGCAGGGCCCAACGGCCGGCGAACGGGTCGTGCTTCCGCCGCACGAGCAAGACCCGCAACGCCCCGCCGTCGAGCCCGAAGACCGCCAGATCCACGGCCACCGAAGGCCTCGGGGATTCGTAACAGTAGGGTTTTAAACCGATTTTTTCGCTCATTTTTAGATATCCAAGATCAATTCTGCGATCCAGCCGTCCCCCTCGCGGCCGAGGCTCAGGGCGTGGTGCGTGACGGCCTTGACCTCGTGGTCGAGGACGTGGCGGTCGCGGTCGATCGGCTCGCCGCCGATGGTGGCGCGGAGCGATCGGACGTCGTCGGCGAGGGCGACGTCGAAGCGGGTGTAGAGCCGGTGCCGCGTCTCGGATCGGAAGATCAGCTCGTTGAGCCAGGCGACCAGCAGCTCGGCCGGGTCGTCGTCGCCCAGCTCGACCGACTCCGTCTCGACGACCCGGACCGCGTCGCGGTTGGCGACGATGTAGTCGAAGACCCCCTCGGCCGCCGTGCGGAAGAGGTCGTCGAGGTCGCCCGCGCGGACGCGGAGGCCGACGTCGGCGGTGTGGTCGAAGGTCTCGATCGTCCCCAACGGGTCGCCCTCCCTCACCCGACGACACGCGAGGGCCGGCCCGGGCTCGCGCCCATGCCGACCCTCCCGGTGATTTCAACAGGTGCGACCCCGCGGGGCAACCCGCGACCGCCCCCATGTTCACGGCTTGAGCACAACCTTGATGCATTCGTCCTGGTGGTTGCGGAAGAGGTCGTAGCCGCGCGGGGCCTGGTCGAGGGGGAGCCGATGGGTGATGACGAAACGGGGGTCGATCTTCCCCTGGACGACGAGGTCGAGCAACGGGCGCAGGTAGCGCTGGACGTGGGTCTGGCCCATCTTGAAGGTAAGACCCTTGGCGAACGCGGGGCCGATCGGGAACTTGTCGGGTACGGCGGCGTAGACGCCGGGGATCGACACGGTGCCACCTTTGCGGCAGAGGGTGATGGCCTGTCGCAAGGCGTGGGCGCGGTCGGTGGCGAGGAACAACGCGGCCTTGGCGCGGTCGAGGACGGCGTCGAGGCCGTGGCCCATCGCCTCCATGCCGACGCAGTCGATGCAGACGTCGGGGCCGCGGCCGCCGGTGACCTCGCGGACGGCCTCGAAGACGTCGACTTCGTCCATGTGGAACGTCTCGGCGCCGCCGTCCTCGGCCATGCGGAGCCGGCTCGGGATGCGGTCGATGGCGATGACCCGCTCGGCCCCGAGCAGGAAGGCGCTCCGGATCGCGAACTGGCCGACCGGCCCGCAGCCCCAGACGGCGACCGTGTCGCCCCCCTGGATGTTGCCGTTCTCGGCGGCCATGTAGCCGGTCGGGAAGATGTCGGTGAGGAAGAGGACCTGCTCGTCCTCCAACCCGTCGGGCACCTTCATCGGGTTGACGTCGGCGAACGGCACGCGCACGTACTCGGACTGGCCGCCGGCGTAGCCTCCGTACATGTGAGAATATCCATAGATGCCTGACGTCGTGTAGCCGTTGGCGAGCTCGGCGACGTCGGCGTTGGGGTTGGTGTTGTCGCAGAGCGACCAGAGGTCGCGCTCGCAGAAGAAGCAGCGCCCGCAGGCGATCGTGAACGGCACGACGACGCGATCGCCGACCTTCAGCGACCTGACCTCGCGGCCGACCTCGACGACCATGCCCATGAACTCGTGGCCGAGGATGTCCCCCTTCTGCATCGTCGGGACGTAGCCGTCCATCAGGTGCAGGTCGGAGCCGCAGATCGCCGTGGTCGTCACCTTGACGATCGCGTCGTTGGGGTTGAGGATCTTCGGGTCGGGCGCGTTGCACATCGCCACCCGGCGCAGGCCGTCCCAGCAGAGGGCTCTCATGGGTGTGGGGTTCCTTTCGGAGAAGGGGGTGCGGTCGCGTCCGGGTCCTATCTGCGGCAATGGGATTGGCCGGTGATGGTGGCGACCTCGCCGGCCTCGACGAGCTGCTTGAAGCGGCGGAGGTCCTCGCGGATCAGGTGCTTCGGGTCGGCGCCGGTGAGCTTGGCCAGGGCCACGCCGACCGAGCCGGCGGGGGGCTCGTAGCTGACCTCGGCGACGACCTCGGTCCCCCGGTTGCCCGAGGCGGGCCGGAACCGGACCGAGCCGGCGTTGTGGACGTCGGCCAGGCCGATCGTCTTCCACGAGATCAATTCGCCGGGCTTGTCCTCGAGGATCTCGGCGTCCCAGCCAACGAGCTGGTTGAGCGGCCCCTCGGCCTCCCAGTGCGACCGGCGCCCGTCGAGCACGGTGACGGACTTCAAGTGCGTCATGAACCGGGGCAGGTTCTCGAAGTTCCGCCAGAAGTCGTAGCACTCCTGGGCGGGCCTGTTGATCGTGAAGGTGGAGCGGACCTTCACGCCCCGGAACGTGGTCGCTCGGTCGGCGCGGGCCTTGCCCGCCGGGGCGACTCCCATGGCCCCGTACACGGGGCAATAGCCCGTCGCGGCCCGGACGGCCAGGGCACCGCCGAGGCTCGCGGCCAGCCAGCCGCCCGGCGTGCCGCGCCGGAGCCCGCCCAGCGCCAGGGCCGCGCCGAGGGCCCCGGTGGCCACGCGCTCGGCCGTGCCGACGTTCGCCGCGCTCGCGAACCCCTCGTCCTCGTCCCGCTCCCGGACCCGCCTCCCGACGGAGTCGACCGCGTGGAGCGTCGTCATCCGATCACCTCCTCTCGCCCAGGTTCCGCCTCGAATGCCCAAGAATCCGGCCCTCCCCGATCTCGCAACTCGCGCGCCCGATCCTTCCTTCGTCGCAGGCACGCTCCTCGTGCCCCCCGCCTGGGCGCCCCAGGGCGAACGCACGTGTTTCGCAAATCCTTGTCCTGCAAGGATTTGCAATCTAGTGCACGGAATTCAACTAGTCGCAAGTTCTTTGCAGACAAGGATTTGTGAATTAGATGCGTTTGCCCTGCTGGGCGCCCCGGGCTCGAGGCCGAACCCGGGGCACCCGGAGCTTGGCAACGGTGATACGCGCCGGCACAATAGCCATTGAGGAATGGGCCGAGCCCGCCGCGACGCCCGACGACCGACGGTCCGGAGCCGAGCCCCATGACGCGCGTCGACGTCATCATCGCTGCAATCGCGATTGTGCTCGCGACCGGAACGGTCCGCGGAGGGGATGATGCCCACGCGGTCGCGCCGCCGGAGAGATTCTCGCCCGAGCAGCGCGAGCACTGGTCGTTCCGGCCGGTGTCGCGGCCGGCGGTGCCGACGGTCGTCGAGGGGGCGTGGCCCCGCAACCCGTGCGACGCCTTCGTCCTCAAGGAGCTCGAATCGCTCCACATGGCGCACGCGCCCGAGGCCGACCGCGTGGCGTTGATCCGCCGCCTGCGGCTCGACCTGACCGGCCTGCCGCCGACCCCCGAGGAGGTCGCGGCCTTCCTCGCCGACCGGAGGCCGGACGCCTACGAGCGGCTCGTCGATCGGCTGCTCGACTCGCCGCAGTTCGGCGAGCGCTGGGCGCAACACTGGCTCGACCTGGCCCACTACGCCGACTCCAACGGCTTCGAGCTCGACGCCGAGCGCCCCGACGCCTGGCGGTATCGCGACTGGGTCGTCCGCGCCCTCAACGATGACATGCCGTACGATCAATTCCTCACGTTGCAGCTCGCCGGCGACGAGGCCCGGCCCGGCGACCCGGACGCGTTGATCGCCACCGGCTTCGCCCGCTCGGGCCCGCGCGAGGTCGTCAGCGGCAACATCGACCCGGCGGTGAAGCGGCAGTCGGAATTGACCGAGATCACGGGCACGGTCGGCTCGGTCGTGCTCGGCCTGACGATGGCCTGCGCCCGCTGCCACGACCACAAGTTCGACCCGATCCCGACGACCGATTACTACCGCCTCCAGTCCTTCTTCGCCGCCACCGAGTACGTCGACCGGCCGATCGCCAACGACGCCGAGAAGGCCGCCCACGCCGCCGCGACGAAGGCCGTCGACGCGAAGCTCGCCCCGTTGAAGAAGTCCCTCGACACGCTCGAAGGCCCGTACCGCAAGCGCCTCCGCGCCGAGAAGGAGGCGCGGCTCAACGCGGCCGAGCGCGCCGCGCTCGAAACCCCTCGGGAGGAGCGGTCCCCGCTCCAGAAGAAGCTCGTCGAGGGGACGCAGACGACCCTGAATGTCACCTGGGAGGAGCTCGCCGCCGAGGTCGCGAAGCACCCGGCCGACCACGCCGAGCGCGAGCGCCTGAAGCGCGCGATCCACGACGTCGAGATCACCCGGCCACGCCCGATCGCGCACGCGATGGCCCTGGTGGACCGGAAGGTCGAGGCGCCCGACACCTTCGTCTTCCGCCGCGGCGACGTGAAGAACCCCGGCCCGAAGGTCGCCCCCCGACCCACCGGCATCCTGCTCGCCTCGCAGCCGCCCGACGCCTTCGCCGACCCGACTCCGACCGCCGAGACCACCGGCCGTCGGCTCGCCCTGGCGCGCTGGCTGACCCGGGCCGACAACCCGCTCACCGCCCGCGTGATCGTCAACCGGCTCTGGCAGCACCACTTCGGCCGCGGCCTCGTCGCCACCCCCAGCGACTTCGGCGCCCGCGGCGAGGACCCCTCGCACCCCGAATTGCTCGACTGGCTCGCCGCCGAGCTCGTCGCCGACGGCTGGCGGCTCAAGCCGATCCACCGCCTGATGGTCACGTCGTCGGCGTATCGGCAAGCGTCCAATATCCACACCTATGACAAGAAAGATCCCGAGAATTCCTTCCTCTGGCGGATGAACCGCCGCCGGCTCGACGCCGAGGCGCTGCGCGACGCGATGCTCGCGGCCTCGGGCGAGTTGAACCCGAAGATGGGCGGGCCGGGCGTGCTGGCGCCGATCGAGGAGGAGGTCGAGGAGCTGATCTTCACCGAGGCCGAGGTCGTGGACCTCTGGCCCGAGACGCCCGACCCGGCCGAGCACGCGCGGCGGTCGCTGTACCTCTTCCGCAAGCGGAACGTCCGCTACCCGCTGCTCGACGCCTTCGACGCCCCCGACACGCAGAACCCCTGCCCGGTCCGGCCGGTCAGCACGCACGCGTTGCAGCCGTTGATGCTCCTGAACTCCGACTTCGCCCTCGGCCGCGCCCGCGCGCTGGCCGGCCGCGTCCTCCGCGAGTCGGCGTCCGACCTCGACGCCCGGGTCGCCCGCGCCACCGCGATCGTGCTCGGCCGAGGGCCCCGGCCCGACGAGCTGGCGCGGGCCCGGTCGTTCCTGGCGTCGCAGGCCGACCTCCTCCGCCCGCGCGACCCGGCGACGCTCGCCGCGCCCACCTACCTGCCCCCCGGCCTCGACCCGGCCGAGGCCGCCGCGTGGGTCGACTTCGCGTCGGCGATGCTGAATCGGAACGAGTTCTTGTATGTTCCTTGATAACGAAGGTGGAAAACTATGGAACGGTCGATCGGTCGGCTCGCGGCGGTGGTCCTGACGGCGTCGGCGACGGTCGCCGCCGCGCAGGAGGGGGCGCCGAAGGTCGGCGACCAGGTCGTGCTGAAGGACCCGACGGCGACGGTCACGCTCGGCGACCGGACCGTGGCGAAGGGGGACGAGTCGCGCGTCTTCCGGGTCGTGAAGATCGGCCAGCAGCTCATGTTCGTCGCCAGCGGCGAGCGGCGCGGCTGGGCCAAGCCGGCGGACCTCGTGCCGGTCGACCAGGAGATCGAGGCGGTCGAGAAGGCGCTCGACGACCGCCCCAACTCGGCGCTGTTCGCGCGGCGGGGGCTGCTGCTGGCGGGCAAGGGCGATTACGACCGCGCCATCGTCGCCTACGAGCAGGCACTGAAGGGGGCGCCCCGCTCGGCGCCGTTGTACGCCGGGCGGGCCGCCGTCTACTTCGCCAAGGGAGAGGACGACCGCGCCCTGGCCGACTTCGACGACGCGGCCCGCTTCGGCGACGACGCCGGCGACACCGCCACGGTGGCGCGGGCCCTGCATGGCCGGGGGAACGTCCTGGTGCACAAGGGGGACATCGAGGGCGCCATCGGCTACTACACCGAGTCGCTCCAGCGCGACTCGAAAGCCGCCCGCGTCTTCCTCGACCGCTCCGCCGCCTTCGACGCCGTCAAGCGCTACGACCGCGCCCTCCAGGACGTCGACGCGGCGCTGAAGCTCGACCCCAACGACCCGATCGCCCACTACGACCGCGGCGTCTACCGGCTCGGCCTCCGCGACTACGACCGCGCCCTCGTCGACTTCGACCGCGCCATCCAGCTCGACCCCGACTACGCACCCTCCCACGGCGCCCGCGCCCTGATCCTCGCCGCCGCCCCCGACCCCAAGCTCCGCGACGGCAAGGGCGCCGTCGAGGCCGCCAAGCGCGCCTGCGACCTGACCGACTCCAAGGAATACCACCTCCTCGCCGACCGCGCCGCCGCCCACGCCGAGGCCGGCGACTTCGCCGCCGCCGTGAAAGACCAGCGCCGTTCCATCGAGCTGGCCACTGCCGCCAACCTCCCCGCCCCCGCCCTCGACCTCGCCCGCGACCGCCTCACCCTCTACAACGCCAAGAAGCCGTTCCGACTCCCCCCCGCGAAGTGAGGCCCACCTCGAATCGGACCGTTGAAGTCCCTCCCGGACCGAGATCCCCGGGTCGGGCGCGGGGCGCCGCGCCGACGCACGCTGACGACAGGGTTTTCCCAGGCTCTCCATTGCCCCGTTCGGTTCGTTCCGAATCCGCACGTCGAGACGGTAAGGTCGACCCAAGCCCCCCGTTGCCCCGTTCGGTTCGTTCCGCGCCGGCGCCGGGCGAAGTGGCTTCGTTTCGACGGCCGTCTCGGCTCCCTCCGTCCCTCTTCCCCGTTCCCTGGCACCCGGACCCTGGCACCCGCCGGGAATTGGGTTCGTTTTGGGCGCCGAACCCCCCGTCTTCGGTTCGTTTCGAATCGGGGCCTCGGGGCCGGAGAGACGGCCCAGGTCCCCCATTGCCCCGTTCGGTTCGTTCCGCGCCGGGGCCGCGACGCGGTGGGTTCGTTCGGCGGGGCATGTCGCCCTCGAACGTTCTCGCCCGACTCCCGGAAATGTCGCGTCCCCGCCGTTCGGCCGACCCAATGCGCACCCTCCCCTACCCCGGACCGGAATCCTACCCCCTCAGTTGGAATCTCGCCGGAAAACCGGCAAGGAAAACGGGGAGTCGGGCACGTTTTCTCGGGGTCGTCGCCGGCCGAAGGGGCAACCTCGACGGCCTATCGCCAGTCGCAGAGGGTGTAAATGAGGTCTTCGAGCACGGGGAGGCGGCGCCGGCGCTTGCCGTCGGCGTCGGCGACGTCGAGGTGCTGGGCGAGCGGGAGCGACGGACGCGGTGAGCCGTCGGGCCCGGCGACCGAGTCGATGCTCAGGACGGCGAGCCGCTTGCCGTCGGGCGACCAGACGGCCTGGACCGCCATCTCGCCGTCGCGCTCCGTCAGGAAGGGGCGGCGGTTCTTGCCGTCGGCGTCGACCATCCAGAGGGTCCAGTCGAGCTTGCCGGGGGAGTGGTGCGCGAAGACCACGGAACGGCCGTCGGGCGCGAGGCGCGGGAAGGTGGCGGGGAACGCCTCGTCGGTCACGAGGCGGGAGTCGCCGCCGTCGGTCCGCATGAGGCGGAGCGGGCCCGACCGGACGGGCTCGCCCCGGGGCGCGTCGGCGCCCGAGAAGGTGAGGAACCAGCGGCCGTCGGCCGACCAGTCGACGACCCGCTCCGTCTCGGGGACCCCGAGGGCGACGCGGCCGGTGCCGTCGGCGTTCATGCGCCAGGTCTTGTGCGATCGGCCCTGGTCGCCGACCTCGGTGAAGACGAGCCGCTTGCCGTCGGCCGACCAGAGGAACCAGCCCACCTCGTCGGCGATCTTCCTCGGCTCGCCCCCGCCTCCCAGGTCGGCCGACCACGTCCCGCCCCCCACGTAGTCGTCGCGCCGGCGGCAGATCAGGGTGCGGGCGTCCGGCGACAACGCAACGGCGATCCAGCTCCCGTCGAGGGCCACCCGCCACATCGCGTCGTCCGGGTCGACCAGGATCGGCGCCTTGATCCTCATGTTCGGGCCGCCCCCGGGCGACACGCAGATCCCTCCCTTCGTCTTCTTCTCCTCCTCGCCCCGACCCTCCGATCGTCGTGGGGCCCCGCCGATCATCGCGGCTCCTGCCGCGGCCAGCCCGGCCAGCGCCGAGCGACGGGTCAGGACCGGACTCCGAGTCGCATGCTGGGGGCGCATGACGTCCTCTCCTCTTCGATAGGCGTTCGACCAAGCTGTTCACCGAAGTCGGCTGAACATGCATTGGACAGCAGCCGGAAGCCCGCGTCCAGGAGGAATCTCGTTGACTTCTCGCTCCGCTCCGAGCCAAATCAGGTCAGACCGTCGACGACGATCGATTCGTCGGACAACCCATCCATTGCGGGGAAGACGATGCCACTCCCCTGGACCCGACCCAAGGCCACCGATCGCGATGCCGTCGTCGCGGGTTGCAATGCGTTCGCGCTGGACCTCTACGACCGGTTGAGGGCCGGGGAAGGGAACCTGTTCCTCTCGCCGGCGAGCATCGCGACGGCGCTGGCGATGACCTACGCGGGGGCGAGGGGCGAGACGGCGGCGGAGATGGAGAGGACGCTGCACCTGACGACGGGGCCGGAGCGGCTGCATCGGGCGATGAAGGAGTTGCTGGAGGAGCTGAACGCGGGGGGTAAGGCGGGAGGGTATCGGCTCGCCGTGGCCAATGCGCTCTGGCTCGGGGACCTCCTCCCGGTGCACGAGGAGTTCGTGACGCTCATCGAGGAGCATTACGGGGCCGGCTTGCACGCGGTCGATTTCCAGAACGCGGCCGAGGAGGCGAGGAAGCGGATCAACGCCTGGGTGGAGGGGCAGACCGAGGGGAAGATCCGCGACCTGATCGCGCCGGGGATGCTGACGCCGCTCACCGTGCTGGTGCTGACCAACGCGATTTACTTCAAGGGCGACTGGCTCGCCAAGTTCGAGAAGCGACAGACGCGCGACGAGCCGTTCCACGTCGCGGCCGGCCGGGACGTCCCCGTCCCCTTGATGCGACGCACGGGGGAGTACGAGTATCACGACGCCGGCAGCTTCCAGGCGCTCCGGCTCGCGTACCGGGGCGACCTGTCGATGGTGGTGCTCCTGCCGAAGAAGGTCGGCGGCCTGCTGGCGCTGGAGGAGTCCTTGACGCCGAAGCGGCTCGCGTCGTGCCTCGACGCCTTGCGACGCCGCGAGGTGATCGTCCTGCTGCCGCGGTTCCAGGTCGAGGCGCGCTTCGGGCTCAACGACGCCCTCGCCGCGATGGGGATGTCGCAGGCGTTCGATCGACTCCGAGCCGACTTCTCGGGGATGGTCGGGCCGCCGGGGGCCTCTATCGACGCGGTCGTGCATCAGGCTTTTGTCGCCGTCGACGAGAAGGGGACCGAGGCCGCCGCAGCGACCGCGGTGGTGATGGTGGCGCGGAGCATGGCGACCCCCGGGCCGCAACCCCCCGTCTTCCGCGCCGACCACCCCTTCCTGTTCCTCATCCGCGACGACCGCACCGGCCTCATCCTCTTCCTCGGCCGGGTCGTCGACCCGTAGGCCTGAGGGGGGTCCGCGTCGATATCCGAGCGGAGTGATCGGATGGTAGGATAGAGACGATATCCTCTTGCCCCCGGGCCGGCCACACGCCCGGGCCTCTCCCGTCGATCTTGAGACGACCGGCCATGCTCTCGCAAATCCGACCATTCCTCGCAATGACCGTCATCGTCGTCCCGGTCGTCGCCCGCGCGGTTGAAGAGCCGACGAAACAGCGCATCGAAGGGGCGATCCGGAAGGCGATCCCGCTGCTGGAGAAGGGGGCGCGGGGGTTCGCGGAGCAGCGGGACTGCTTCTCGTGCCATCACCAGACGATGCCGGTCGTGGCGCTGGCGACGGCGCGGGGGAGGGGCTTCGAGGTCGACACGAAAGTTATCCAGGAGCAAGTGGATCATACGACGGCGGATCTGAAGAAGGCGATCGAGAGCTATCGCAAGGGGAGCGGGCAAGGCGGCGGGGTGACGCGGGCGGGGTATGCGCTCTGGGCCCTGGAGGCGGGCGGGGCGAAGCCCGATGAGACGACGGCCGCGGTGGCGGAGTTCCTCCTGACGCGCGACGCGAAGAAAGGGTACTGGCGGTCGTCGTCGCGCCGGCCGCCGTCGGAGATCAGCCACTTCACGGCCACCTATGTCGCCTTGCTCGGCCTGAAGGCGTTCGCCACGCCCGAGCAAGGCGACCGTGCCGAGGCCCGCGTCGCCGCCGCGCGCGAGTGGCTGATTTCGAATCGAGGGGACGACACCGAGGACCGCGTCTTCCGGCTCCGGGCATTGAAGCTCGCCGGCGCGCCGGCGGAGGACGTCGCGCTCTCGGCCAGGGATCTGCTCGACAGGCAGCGCGAGGACGGCGGCTGGGGCCAGCTCGACGATTCGACGAAGAGCGACGCCTACGCGACCGGGAGCACCCTCGTCGCCTTGCACGACGTCGGCGCCCTCGCGGCCGACGCCCCGGCGTATCGCCGCGGGCTGTCCTTCCTCCTGGACGACCAGCAAGCCGACGGCTCGTGGCACGTCGCGACCCGGAGCCGCCCGTTCCAGGTCTACCTCGAGACCGGCTTCCCCCACGGCAAGGACCAGTTCATCTCGATGGCCGCCACCGGCTGGGCCACCACCGCGCTGGCCCTGGCCTGCCCGCCCGTGCCGAAGTGATCGCCGCGGCTCTGTCAAACACTTGCTTGATCGACCCGACCGGCGCGGTTACGCTGCGAGTGGGGACTCGATGGGGCCGATGGGGGGGTGGCCCGATGGGACGGAAACGAAGGTGCGGATGGATGTTGCTCGCGGCCGTCGCGACGATGGCGGCCGACGCGCGGGGGCAGGAGAAGAAGGAGTCGGGGCTGGAGCCGTCGCCGACGATCCTGGTCGTGCGGCCTGCCGGGGGAAAGGCGGGGACGACGGTCGAGCTCGGCGTGATCGGCCAGGACATCGACGCGCCCACGGCGCTCCTGTTCAGCAGGCCGGGGCTGAAGGCCGAGCCGATCGGCAAGGGCGACGGCGTGACCCCGTCGCGGACGATGATGACGGCCGCGCGGCGCCGGAGCCAGAAGCTCGACCAGCAGCGCTTCCGCGTGACTATCCCCGCCGAGACGCCCCCCGGCGCGATCGACGTCCGCCTCGTCAACGCCGGCGGCGTCAGCAACCCCCGCGCCTTCGTCGTCGGCGATGCGCCCGAGGTCGCCGAGGCCGAGCCGGACAACGACATCGACCAGGCGCAGGCCGTCCCGATCGGCACGGTCGTCGACGGCACGATCGAAAAGCCGACGGATGTCGATGACTACAAGTTCGCCGGCAAGGCGGGGGAGCGGGTCGTCGTCTCGTGCCTGACGACCGGCCTCGACAGCCGCCTCGGCGCCGCGATCGAGCTGTACAAGCTCGGGGGCACTTCGGGCCGCAAGCTCGCGTCGGGCCGGGGGCACGGGCAGGACGGCGACGCGGTGCTCGACGCGACGTTGCCCGCCGACGGCGATTACCTCGTGCGGGTCCACGATTATACGTACACGCAAGGGGGCCCCGACGCGTCCTACCGGCTGAGCATCACCCAGGCCTCCTGGATCGACGCGGTCGTGCCGAACGTGGTCGAGCCGGGCAAGTCGGCCCGCGTGACGGTCTTCGGCCGCAACCTGCCCGGCGGCACGCTCGACCCGTCGGCCCTCCTCGACGGCCATCCGCTCGAACGGCTGGAGACGACGGTCGAGGCGCCCGCCGAGGCCGACGCGCGCGAGTTCGGCGGCCTGGTCCCGTCGAAGGCCGCGGCGGTCGACGGCTTCGAATTCCGGCTCAAGAACGAATTCGGGTCGTCGAACCCGTACCGGATGACCTTCGCCACGGCGCCGGTGGTGCTCGACGCGGGGGACAACGACCACCCCGACCGGTCGCAGGCGGTGCCGGTGCCGTGCGAGGTCGCCGGCCGGATCGACGCGCGGGGGGACCGCGACTGGTACGCCTTCGACGCGAAGAAGGGCGACGTGTTCAGCGTCGAGGGGTTCGCCGACCGGCTCGGCTCGCCGATCGACCTGTACTTCGCGATCCGGCGCGCGGGTGGGACGGCGTCGATCGCCGAGTACGACGACGCGCCGAACACCGCGGTCCTCTCCTCGCCCCAGTTCTACGCCCGCGGCGACGATCCCCCGCGCGCCCGCTTCGAGGCCCCGGCCGACGGCCGCTATCTCGTGCTCGTCTCGACCCGCGAGGCCCCCGCGCGCGGCGGCGTGCGCGACCTGTATCGCCTCCGGATCGGCCCCGAGCGCCCCGACTTCCGCCTCGTCGTCATGCCCGACGCCATCGACCACCCCGACTCGCTCACGATCCGCCAGGGCAGCACGATCGGCGCGGTCGTCTTCGCCCTCCGCCTCGACGGCTACAACGGCCCCATCGCCCTCTCGGCCGAAGGTCTCCCCGAGGGGATCTCCTGCCCGCCGCAATACCTCGGCCCCGGCCAGGACATCGGCCGGATCGTGCTGGAGGCGTCCAAGGATGCCCCGCGCTCGGAGGGCTTGATCCGGATCGTCGGCAAGGCCACGATCGGCGGCCGCGAGCTCGTCCACGTCGCGCGCTCGGCCACGATCACCTGGCCCGTGCCTCAGCCCGGTATCCCCACGCTCAGCCGGCTCGACCACGCCCTCGCGCTCGCCGTCCGCGACACCGCCCCGTTCCGCCTCGCCCCCGAGCCCGCCACGATCACGATGGCCCCCGGCGACCGCAAGGAAGTCACCTTGAAGCTCGAACGCCTCCGACCCGATTTCAAGGCCGCCGTCCAGGTCCTCGCCGCCGACCTGTTGACCCCGAATCGCAACCCCGCCGTCGTCCCCACGGTCGGCTCGATCGGACCCGGTCAGGACTCCGCCCGCGTCACCCTCGCCTTCCGCCCGCCGCCCGCGCCCGGCTCGTACTCCGTCATCTTCCGCGCCCGCGTCCAGGTCCCCGGCCGCCCCGGCGCCCCGCCCCACATCCTCACCCTGCCGGCGGCGCCGATCACGGTCACGATCGAGCCGAAGTCCAAATCGAAATAATGAGTTATTTATAATCAGGCGATGATATTGTGGACGACTTCCCCGTGGACGTCCGTCAGCCGCATGTCGCGGCCGCCGAAGCGGTAGGTGAGGCGTTTGTGGTCGACGCCGAGGAGGTGGAGCATCGTGGCGTGGAGGTCGTAGACCTCGACCTTGTCGGCGATGGCGTGGTAGCCGTAGTCGTCGGTGGCGCCGTGGATCGTGCCCCCCTTGATGCCGCCGCCGGCGAGCCAGACGGTGAAGCCGTAGGGGTTGTGGTCGCGGCCGTCGGACCCCTGGGCCATCGGGGTCCGGCCGAACTCGCCGCCCCAGAAGACGAGGGTGGAGTCGAGCAGGCCGCGGGCCTTGAGGTCCTTCAACAGGGCGGCGATCGGCCGGTCGACGGCACGGGCGTTGTCGGCGTGGCCTTGCTTGAGGTTGCCGTGCTGGTCCCAGCGGTCGGCGCCGACGGAGGGGCAGAGGACCTCGACGAACCGGACCCCGCGCTCGACGAGCCGCCGCGCCGTGAGGCACTGGCGGGCGTAGAGCCGCGTCGGCGGGTACGGGTCGTCGAGGCCGTACAGGGCCTTCGTCGCCCGCGACTCGCCGCGGATGTCCATCAGCTCGGGCACGGCCAGTTGCATCCGCGCGGCCAGCTCGTAGTTGGCGATGGCCGCCTCGAGCGCATCGTGATGCCCCATCCGGTCGATCACGCCCGCGTCGAGCGTCTTGAGCAGGTCCAGCTCGGCCGACTGGTCGCGGGCCGGCTCGATGTTGGCGATGGGGGTGTCACCCCCTTTGAAGATGGACCCCTGGTACGAGGCGGGCAGGAAGCCGCTGGTGAAGCAGTCGACGCCGCCGGGGGGGATCAGGCCGCTGTTCAGGACGACGAAGCCGGGCAGGTCGCGGCACTCGCTGCCGAGGCCGTACGTCACCCACGCCCCGTGGCTCGGCCGCCCCTGGAGGCCCGAACCAGTGTGCATGAAATAGTTGGCGGTCGTGTGCTCGGAGAAGTCCGCGACCATCGACCGGATGATCGCCAGGTCGTCGACGCAACCGCCGACGTGCGGGAAGAGGTCGCTGACAGGGATGCCGCTCTGACCGCGGTTGCGGAACGGCCAGGGGCACTTGAGGACGTTGCCGACGTTGTTGAACTGCGTCGGGTGCGTCTTCACCTGGATCGGCCGGCCGTGCTCGCGGTCGAGCCTCGGCTTCGGGTCGAACGTGTCCACCTGCGACGGCCCGCCGTCCATGAACAGGAAGATCACGCTCGATGCCTTCGCCGAGTGGTGCAGCCCCTTCGAGCCCTCCACCGGCGCCGCTCCATACGCCCGGTCTCCCATCAGCGCCGAGATCGCCAGCGCGCCGAAGCCGTTGGCCGATCGGATCAGCATCTCCCGTCGCGTGAGCGGCCTCGGCAGGAAGCGGCGACAGTGCATGGCGGACCTCGGTCAATGTTCGTGAGGTATTGACATCCTAGTTGATAAAAATAAATTCTTTAACATTCATCAACACATGGCACAGCTCCGCCCAGGCGGCCGGGTCGTCGCGGCCGCGGGAGGAGAGGAAGGCGAGCGCGGCGGCGGCCTCGCGAGGTTCGGGGGGCCGGGAGAAGGCGGCGAGGTAGAGCCGGGCGACACGAACCTCGGGCGAGGCGGGGCCGCCGGCCAGGACGCGGTCGGCCCAGCGGCGGGCCTGGTCGCGGACGAGGGGATCGTTCAGCAAAGTGAGGGCCTGCGCGGGGACGTTCGAGACGTTGCGGCGGCCCATCGCGGTGGCGGGCGGGGGGAAGTCGAAGGCGAGGAGCATCGGCGGCAGGAAGTTGCGGCGGATGTTCAGATAAAGGCTCCGGCGGCCGTCGCCGTCGAGGGGCCCGGAGCGCGGGGGCCGGCCGCGGCCGTCCATGAACGGGGTCAGGTGCACGGGCACCGACGGGCCGAACGCCTTCGGGTCGAGCCGGCCGGAGACGGCGAGCATCGCGTCGCGGATCGCCTCGGCCTCCAGCCGACGGACGTTCATCCGGTGCAGGAGGACGTTGGCCGGGTCGAGCCGCTCGGCCTGGGGCTCGGGACGGCTCGACATCCGGTAGGCGCGCGAGGTGACGACGAGCCGCTGCATGTGCTTGATCGACCAGCGGCCGCGGACGAATTCGGTCGCCAGCCAATCGAGCAGGTCGGGGTTCGACGGCGGCCGGCCCATGCGGCCGAAGTCGTCGGGGGTGGTCACGAGGCCGTCGCCGAAGTGGTGCTTCCAGAGGCGGTTGACCAGCACCCGCGCCACGAGCGGATTGGCCGGGTCGACCATCCGTCGCGCCACGTCGAGCCGGCCGCTGCCGCGCCCCGCGGAGGGCGGGCTCGGCCCGGCGAAGACCTCGAAGAACCGCCGCGGCACCACCGGGCCGAGCGTCTTCGTGCTGCCTCGGATCTGGAGCCGCGCGTCCTCGCCCGTGCCGTCGATCAGGGCCGGCGCGAGCGTCGGCGGCGGGATCGATTCGGCGAGTGCTCGATACGATTCGAACGCGCCCGACGGCGGCGCCCCGAGCCCGGCCCGGCCGGTCGCAACGAGCCAGGATACCAGCTCCGCCCGCTCCGGGTCGTCGCCCCGCCCCTCGCGCCAGGCCCGGAGTGCCTCGCTGCCTTCGCGGGCGAGCCGCGACAGGAGATCGGTGGGCGAATGCGACGCCTCAAGGACCTCCAGCGCCAGCCGTCCCCCCGGCGCCGGGGGCGTCGGCCGGTCGGCGAAGCGGATCTCGTCGACGGCGAGATACCCGTCGCCCGGGAAGTACGACGATCGCGCGCCGTTGTAGTTGACCGTCGCGCCGTCGGCCAGCTCGATGTAGGCGCGATGGCCGATCCACATGCCAACATCTTGAACGATCCAGCGCAACGCGTCGCCGTGGTCGACGCCGAACGTCAAGACGCCGTAGATCGGGTCGCGGATCTTCTCGAAGCCGTCGACGACGACGTTGACCCGCCCCCCGCGCCCGCCGGCGCGATAGAGGATGTACCGCGCCTCGATCGTGAACGTCTTCGACCTCAACACCCCCTGGAGCCTGTCCGCGATCAGCCCGCTGTGCGCCAGCCCCGCCACGACCGGGGCCACCCCCCCTGCCCCGATCCGGAGCTCGCCCGGCCGGCTCGGCCCGGCGCCGAAGGCGTCGCCGGACGACGTCCAGCCGTCGAATGTTGGGCTATTGAAGTCTTCGAATAAGAGGGAATCATCCTCCTTCCGTGCCCGGATCGCGTCGATCGCCGCGCGACGGCGGTCGGCGAAGTCCCCGGGGGCGGACTCGGCCGCCGCGGCGATCGCCCGGACGAGCGGCGGCGCGTCGGCCGCCTTCAGGTCCGCCGGCGCGATCGCGTCGGCGACGCCGTCGGATTCGCCGCGACGCACCCCCGATGCGATCCGTTCCTTCGAGGTCTTCAGGGCGTCGAGCTTCGGGGCGAGGCGGCCGGGGGGGTCGATGAAGGCGTGCTGATGTCGGGAACTTCGCAAGAAGCCGACGAGGGCGTAGTAGTCGGCCTGGCGGATCGGGTCGAACTTGTGGTCGTGGCAGCGGGCGCAGGCGACGGTCATGCCGAGGAACGCCTTGCCGAGCACGTCGAGCTGGTTGTCGACCCGCGCCGCGGCGTCGTCGCGCACGTCGACCGGCGAGTGCGTCCCCTCGCCCAGGAGGAAGAAGCCCGTCCCCAGGATCGACTCGTTCGAGCCGTCGGCCGATCGTCGGGGGCTGTCGATCAGGTCGCCGGCGAGGTGCTCGACGACGAATTGATTGTAAGGAACATCTTCATTGAACGCCCGGATCACGTAATCGCGGTACCGCCAGGCGTCGAGCGTGTCGTAGTCGAACTCGTGGCCCGCGGTCTCGCCGAAGCGGACGAGGTCGAGCCAGTGCCGCGCCCAGCGCTCGCCGTAGCGGGGCGAGGCGAGCAGGCGATCGACGAGGCGCTCATAGGCCCTCGGCGAGTCGTCCCGCACGAACGACTCGACCTCGACCGGCGTCGGCGGCAATCCCGTCAGGTCGAAGGTGACGCGGCGGACCAAGGTCCGCCGGTCGGCCTCGGGCGCCGGCGCGATCTTCCTGGCCTCCAGCGCCGCGAGCAGGAAGCGGTCGATCGGGCCGAGCGGCCACGACGACTCTTTGACGTCTGGCGGCCTCGGGTCGCGGATCGGCCGGAAGCTCCAGTGCTTCGCTCGCTCCGCCAGGTCGATCCCGCCGCCGGGCGACATCGCGGGTTTCCGTGCGACGTCGGTCGCCGGCCAGGGTGCCCCGCGCTCGACCCAGCGCGTCAGGGCCTCGATCTCGCCCTTCGGCAGCTTCGACTTCGGCGGCATCTGGACGATATCGCCGTAGTTGATCGCGTCGACGAGGAGGCTCTCGCCCGGCTTGCCCGGCACGACCGCCGGCCCCGAGTTGCCCCCGCTCAGCACGGCGGCCCTCGCGTCGAGCCTCAGGCCCCCCTTCTGCTTCGCCGGCCCGTGACACCCCTGGCACCGCTCCGCCAGGATCGGCCGCACTTCCTTCTCGAAGAATTCGACGGCCGAGGGGTCGTCGGCCCGCGCGGGGTGGGTGAGGAGTGGCGAGAGGACGACGGCGAGAACACCGAGGGATCGAACAACGTTACTGCTCCGAGACTCCGACCCCCCACCCCGGCCCTCCCCCACAAGGGGGGAGGGAGGCAGACGGCCGGGGTGGGGGGTACGCGCGGACCGAACCCTACGCGCAGCATCCCGACACGGCCCTCTTCCCCCCTCCCCCCTTGTGGGGTAGGGCCGGGGTGGGTCTTGAAGCGGCGGGAGGTATTCCGCGGCCGGTCGCAGGGCGAAGGTGATCGCCTCGAGGACGGAATCCCTGTCCTCCAGAACCTCATGGTTCCAGAATCTCAGCACGCGAAAGCCTTGCGATTTCAGCCACGCCGTCCGCTCGGCATCCTCCGACCGGCGCCCCGCATGCGGTCCGCCGTCCAGCGCGACGATAAGCCTCGCTTCGAAGCAGGCGAAGTCGGCGACGAAGGGGCCGATGGGGGCCTGCCGTCGGAATCGGAAGCCGGCGACCTGTCGCCATCGGAGCTTCTGCCACAGGTGACGCTCGGCGTCCGTCATGGGGTTCCGAAGGTGTCGCACGAGCGGGCGGGTCATGGGTCGTCACCTCGCAGCGATCAGCCGCCGAAGACCTCCTCGAGGGCCCGGCGCATGACCTCGGGGCGGGGCTCCAGGCCGGTCCAGAGGCGGAGGCCGATGACCCCCTGGTTGACGAGCATGCCGAGGCCGTCGAGCGCCTCGCAGCCCCGGGCCTCGGCCGCGCCGATCAGGCGGGTGCGCGGCGGGTTCGGGATCACGTCGCAGACCATCATACCACGATGGAGACCCTCGGTGTCGATCGGGATGACGGCGTCGACGTCGGGAAAGAGGCCGATCGAGGTCGCGTTGACCACGAGGTCGGTCCCCTGGGGGATCGGCAGCACGCCCGACCACGCGACCGACTCGCTCGGCGTGCCGGTGCGGTCGCGGATCGCGGCGGCGAGCGCCTCGGCGCGGTCGGGAGTGCGGTTGGCGATCGTGATGTGCGCGGCGCCGGCGAGGCCCAACTCGACGCCGATGGCGCGGGCGGCGCCGCCGGCGCCGAGGACGAGTACGCGCAGGCCCGCGATCGGCCGGCGCGCGCGGACCGACTCGACGAACCCCTTGCCGTCGGTGTTCTCGCCGAGGAGGCGGCCGTCGCGGATCGCCACGCAATTGACGGCGCCGATCGCCTCGGCCGCGGGGGTGAGCTCGTCGAGGTATTCGATCACGGCGATCTTGTGCGGGATCGTGCAGTTGAACCCGCGCCACCCCATCGCCTTCGCGCCGCGGACGGCGTCGCCGAGGGATTCGGGCGCGACCTCGACCGTCAGGTATCGCCAGTCGAGGTCCAGGTCGGCGAACGCCGGCTCGATCATCGCCTGCGTCGGGTTCTCGGCCACGGGGGAGCCGAAGACGCCGACGAGCTCCTGCTGGAACGATCGCGGGGCGGGCATGGGTGCTTCCTCGGCAGGGGTGGAATCCGCGGTCGCGGATTCTAACGGCGGACGGGCCGACGGTCGGCCGGGGCGGCGGCCTCGAGGGCGCGGACGGCGGGCTCGGCGTCGTCGACGGTGCGGGCGAAGGGGCCGGCGGGGGCCCAGGGAGAGAACATGGCGCGGCGGTAATTGCGGACGATCCGCTCCTCGTCGTCGGCCTCGGCGCGGTAGAGCGCGGCGGCGGCCTCGTAGCCCTGGACGCGGCGCTCGCAGGCCGCGGCCTGCGCGAGGAACGTCGGGCGGAGGTCGCGGAACGGCGTGGCGCGCGACCGCCCGACCATCTCCGCGGCCATCGCCCGCCAGTCGCTGATGAACTTATTGTACATCTCGACCTGTTTTCGGGCGTGGTCCGCGCGGCGGACGTGCGGCTCGGCGCGGTCGCGGAGGTCGGTGTAGCGCCGACCCAGGTGCATGCCCAGGGCGCCGAGCACGATCAAGGCGGCCGTCGCCGCCACCTTCCAGGGTCGTCGCCGGGGGCGTGCCGGCGAGGGTCGCGGTTCCGTTCGCATCGGGCCATCCTCGGGCTCGGGTCCGATCGTTCCGAATCCAGCCAGCCGGCCCGCCGCCTCAGCCGGCGCGGCGGACGATCCGCTTGACGACGCGAGTCAGCCGCGGGTGCCCGTGCTGGATGTTGCGCACCCGTCGCGCCACGCCGAGGGCGAAGGCGCCCATCTCGTGGTAGATGGCCAGCTCGGAGCCGAGGCGCGTGACCTGGTCCTGGAGGTCGCCGATGACCTTGTGGTAGCCGTAGGGGATGTAGTCGTCGCAGACGTTGACCGGCGTACGGAAGGGCTCCAGGAGAGCGGGCTCTTCCTGGCGGACGTAGTAGCGGTTGATGCCGTCGCAGGCGGCCAGCAGGTAGCCGGCGGCGAGGATCAAGGGCTCCCAGGTCTCGGGCCAGGCGTTCTCGATCAGGACGATGCGGGGGCGGTAGTTCTGCCAGTCGCCGCCGCGGAGCACGCAGGCCTCGAACCCCTCGACGTCGATCTTGAGGAAGTCGATCGGCCGCACGGCGAACCGCTCGCAGACGGAGGCGAGGGTGGCGACGGGGATGGCGTGCTCGATCATCCGGTGGCCGCGCTTGCGGTACTCGGCGGCGAGGTCGGTCGCGAAGGTGGACCAGCCGTGGATGTCGGCCGACTCGAAGAAGGGCATGCTCCCCTCGCGGTCGGCCAGGCCCATGTGCAGGTTCACGTCGCGCGGGCGGTCGGCGCGGAGGCGGGCGTGCATCTCGGGGATCGGCTCGACGTTCACCCCGCTCCAGCCATGCTCGTAGAAGTGCTTCGTGACCGAGTGGTAGACCGGGTCGTTGGCGCCGGCGTCGATGTAGAAGCCGCGATGGTCGGGCGGGAAGAGCCTCCGCAGCAGCACGTCCTCGCCGTTCTGGGCATAGGAGATCATCGGCATCTCTGCCTCCTTCTGGGGACGCTCAGCGGCGCCCGGCGCCGTTGCGGCGACGGCCCTGGTCTCGCAGGGCGACCCGCGACTCTTCGAGGTCTTCGAGCGGGCCGCGCGTCGGCCGCTCGCGATACGACGGCAGGGTGATCCAGGCCGCGGGGACGCCCCCCCGGCCGATCACCGTCGCCACGTCGGCGCTCAGGGCCGCGGCGCCGCGGCGGTCGAGGTGGACGGGGTCGACGTGGACCTCGGCGCCGTAGCCCGAGCGGCGGCCGTCGAGGACGACCAGCGCGGGGCAGTCGGCCCGCATCGATTCGACGAACCGCGCGAACCGCGCATCCACGCCGGTCCGCTCGCCATCGGCCTGTGCGTCCGGTCGGATCGGCGGCAGGAGCCAGTAGACGGCGATGCCCCGCGACCGCGCGAGCGCGAGGAACCGCCGGACGTAGGAGGCGTTGACCGGGTGGGGTGCCCAGTCGGGCGGGAAGAGCTCGTTCGCCCAACCCTCCCCCGCGCCCGGCGGCCCGGGGCCCCGCGGGGCGACCTGGGCCCCCTTGTTGACGTTCCAGTTCCGCCAGATCGGCGGCAGGGCGTCGCGCGGCGAGGCCGACTCGCCCCGCAACGCCGACGTGACCGCCGCGCCGACCTCGGCGCGGCAGCGGACCGACGGCAGGAGCCGGCCCAGCATCGTCTCGGCGAAGAAGCCGGCGTCACGGGCCGACCACGACAGGTCCAGGCTCTCGCCGGGGGTCAAGAGCTCGGGCCACTGGTGGTCGCTGTTGTGGACATTGTAGGCGAGCAGGTGCGGCTTGAAGTCCACCACGATCGCCCTCGGCCGCGCCCCCGCGGCCAGGGCCCGGCGGAGCAGGACGTACGTCGCCGACGCCTGCCCCGCGCCCACGGCCAGGTTGTACGACCGGGCCCCGAGCCGATCCTCGAGCACCCTCGGCAACAGGCCGAACTTCACCAGGCTGTCGCCGAAGCAGAGGACGTCGCAGCCGACCGCCTGCCGCGACGCCGCCGACCCGGCCCGCTTCCAGTCCCAGGCCCACGGGTGCACATAATCGACGTCGTGCCGCGCGAGGAAGTGTTCGACGCCCGCCACGAGGGCGAGCATCGCCAGCAGGCCCGTCGGCAAGGCGGGGCGTCGCGTCATCGGGCCGACCCCCTTTGCGCGGCGAGCAGGGCGAGGGCCGACTGCTCGAGATCCTCGAACCTGCCCGACGTCGGCCGCGCTCGATAGGCCGGCAGCGCCTCCCAGCGCGGCCCATTCCCATGCTCGGCGAGGCGGCGGCCGACGGCGTCGGCGAGGTCGTCGCTGAAGGCGAGGGCGCCGTCGCGGTCGAGGTGGATCGGGTCGATGAACCGCGACGCGACGTAGCCCGACCGGCGGGCGTCGAGCACGGTCACGCCGGGGAAGTCGGCCGCGATCGCGCGGACGAACGCCTCGAAGGCGGCGTCGGCCCCCGAACGCTCGCGACGCCGCTGCAACTCGGGGGCGGCCGGCGGGATCAGCCAGAAGACCGGGACCCCGCGCCGCGCCGCCAGGGCCAGGAAGCGGCGGACGTAGCGGACGTTGACAGCATTCCATTCCCACGATTTTGGATATAAGATCCTGTTAGCCCCGACGAGCGAGTCGGGTTCGCCGTGATACTTCGAGTTGGGGGCCATGAGCTGGCCGCCGAGGTTCTTCTGCCAGTTCCGCCAGTGGGCCAGGACGAGCAGCCCCCTCGGGCTCGGCTCCCCCCGCAGCGCGTCGCCCAGCGCCTCGCGGATCTCGAAGCGGTCGCGGGCCGAGGGGAGGAGACCGGCGACGAGGGTCCACGCCAGCAGCGAGGCGTCACGGGTCGTCACCGCGAGGTCGACCGCCTCACCCGGCGTCAGCAGCTCGGGCCAGAGCCGGCTGCTGGCGCGGGGATCGTCGGCGAGGATGTGCGGCTCGTAGTCGACGAGGACCGCCTCGGGCCTCGCCCCGGCGCCCAGCGCGCGGCGGAGGAGGTAATACGACGCCGGGGCCGTCCCGGCACCGAGGGCCAGCCCGTAGGCGCGATGGCCGAGCCGCGCCTCGAAGGTCGGCGGGTGGACGCCGAATTTCGCGAGGCTGTCGCCGAAGCAGAGGATCGCCCGGCCCGGCGACTCGCCCCGGGCAGCCCGCCCGGTCTGGCGCCAGTCCTGCGCCCAGGGGCTCGTGCATGCCAGCTCGCCCCGCGCGATGGCCGACTCGATCACGGCCACCAGGGCCAGCATCGCCAGCAGCCCGCCCGGCCATCGCCTCCGCGCGGGGCTTGCGCCGCGTGCCACAGGTTCGGCCTCGAATCCGTGCCGCTTGTACGGCCGGGCGCACGGGCTCGAGGCCGAACCCGTGGCATCCGTGTTCGCGGAGTATGAGGGCGTCATCGGCCGCGCCTCCCGAGGGCGTGGCGCAAGGCGATGCGCGACTGCTCGACGTCCTCGATCGCCCCGTTGCTCGGCCGGTCTCGGTACGGGGGCAATTCCCGCCATCGCGGGCCGTCGGCGCCCGGGGCTAGCCCCGCCTCGAGCGCGTCGCCGACGCTCGCCGAGAGCGCGACCGCCCCCTCGCGGTCGAGGTGCGTGATGTCGTCGAAGACCCGCTCCGGGTAGCCCGAGTGGCGGGCGTCGAGGACGACGAGGTTCGGATAACGATCGACCAGTTTTTTTACATAGACATTGTACGGCTGTTCGTAGCCGATCCGCTCGCGTTCCGACTGGACCCACCCCTTGCACGGCGCGATCAGCCAGAAGATCGGGATGCCGCGCGACTTCGCGAGGGACAGGAACCGCTCGACGTACGCGGCGTTCGTCGGGTCGCATTCCCAGGGGGGGAGCGGCGGCAGGCGGCGGGCGCGGTCGACCTCGCTCGGCGGCCTCGAGCTCTTGGGAACGACCTGGGCGCCGCGGTTCAACGACCAGTTGCGCAGGTGGACGAGGATCTCATACCGGGGCCGCTCGCGCCGCCGCTTGTAGAGGGCGTACAATGCGGCCCGGATCTCGTGCCGCGCCCGCAAGGACGGCAGCAGCCTGGCCAGGGCCAGCTCGCCGAAGAGCGAGGCGTCGCGCATCTCGACCGCCAGGTCGAGGCAGTCGCGCATGGTGAGCATCTCGGGCCACTGGCGGACGAGCTCGAGCGGGCCGATCGCCAGGTGCGCCGCGTCGAAGTCGACGACGACCGCGGCCGGCCGCGCGCCCGACTCCAGCGCCCTTCGCAGCAGGAAGTAACTCCCCGGCGCCTTGCCGGCGTGCATCGCCAGGTTGTACGCCCGGCCGCCGGCGCGGGACTCGAGGACGCTTGGGATCAAGCCATATTTCAGTAAACTATCGCCGAAGCAGAGGACGGTGCAGCCCGGCGCCTCGACGCGGGCGGCTGCGCCGCCGGAGCGCCAGTCCTGGGCCCAGACGGTCGAGAAGTCGAGGTCGCGGCGCGCGAGGTAGGTCTCGACGCCCGCGACCATGCCGAGCATGGCGAGCAGGCCGCCGGGGACCGCGGGGCGTCGCGCGGCGGGGTTCATCGTCGGCCCCCCGCCGGGTCCCGGTCGTGGATCGCCAGCCGCGACTGCTCGATGTCCTCCACCGCCCGCTCCAGGATCGGCCGCGGTCGATACGACGGCAACGCGACCCAACGGCCCTGGGCCCCGCGCTCGACGGCCATCGCGACCCCGACGCTCAGGGCCGTGGCCCCGTGGCGGTCGAGATGGATCGGGTCCCAGAAGAGGGCCGACTCGTAGCCCGAGTGCCGCGCGTCGAGCACGACGACGTCCGGGAACTCGGCCAGCATGCCGTCGATGAATCGCTCCTGCGCCGCCTCGACGCCAAGCCGGTCGCGGCGGGCCTGGGCCTCGGGCACGATCGGCGGCAGCAGCCAGTAGACGCGCACGCCGCGGGACCTCGCCAGCGCGAGGAAGCGACGGACGTAGCCGACGTTGACCGGGTCGGGGCGCCAGTCGACGTCGAAGAGGACCGGGTTCTTGGGGTCGAACTCGCCGCGGAAGCGGTCGTTCCTCGGGAAGACCATGCCGCCGCCGTTGAGCCGCCAGTTGCGCTGGCAGTGGAAGGTCTCGAATCGCTTCGAGGCCGGCTCGCCCCGCAGGGCCGCCGCGACGCCGGCGCGGATCGCGGCGCGGTCGCGGAGGCTGGGCAGGAGCTTCGCCAGCAGGATCGAGCCGGCGAGGCCGGCGTCGCGGCGGCTCCGGGCCAGGTCGATCGCGTCGCGGACCTCGAGCAGTTCGGGCAGCAACTGGCCGTGCTCGCGGTGGTCGAGCGTGAGGAAGTACGGGAAGAAGTCGACGACGACCCCCTTCGGCTTCGCCCCGGCCTCCAACGCGCGGCGGAGCTGGAAGTAGCTGGTCGACGCCTGCGCGGCGCAGACCGAGAGGTTGGTGGCGCGGAGGCCCGAGGCCCGCTCGATGACCGGCGGCAGGACGCCGAGCTTGACCAGGCTGTCGCCGAAGCAGAGCAGGTCGCGGTCGCGCACCTTCCCCCGCGCCGCCTGGCCGTTGAGGCTCCAGTCCCATTCCTCGATCGACTTCAGGTCCAGTGCGTGCCGCGCGACGATCGCCTCGACGAGCGTCACGAGGGCGATCATCGCCAGCAGGCCGGCCGGCGGTCGGGGGCGTCGGCGACGGTCGTTCGCGTCCATCCCCATCACATCCGCCTTTCGCCGGGAAAGCCGAGCGCGACCCGCGACCTGTCGAGGTCCTCGAGCGTCGGGTCGGCCGGCCGCGCGCGGTAACGGGGCAGCGCGACCCAGCGTCGATCCTCGCGGAGGCCGCGCGCGGCCAGGACGCCGGCGACGTCGTCGCTCAGGGCCGCCGCGCCGCGGGCGTCGAGGTGGATCGGGTCGACGAACAGGCCCGTGCCGTAGCCCGAGCGGCGGCCGTCGAGCACGACGAGGCCCGGGCAACGCTCCTGCCAGGAGGCGACGAACCGCGAGAATCTGGCGTCGGCCCCCGTCCGGTCCCGCTCGCGCTGCATCTCGGGCGTGACCGGGGTCAGCAGCCAGTAGACGCGAATCCGGCGCGCCGCGGCCAGGGAAAGGAATCGATCGAGGTAATGGCGATTGATCGGATCGCACCAGAATGTGCCCGAGTGGAGTCGCGCAGCGTCCTCGGGCCGGAGGGGGCGGATCGGGTCGTGGTCGGCCGGGGTGAGCTCGCCGCCGGCGTTGAGGCCCCAGTTCCGCCAGTGGGGCAGCGTCTGGGATCGCAGCGAGAACCGGCTGTCGAGCAAGGCGGCGTGGATGTTGGTCCGGATCTCCGAGCGGGCGCGGACGGTCGGCAAGAGCCGGCCGAGCATCGCCTCGGCGAAGAACGCGGCGTCGCGGGCGTGCCGGGCGAGGTCGACGGCCTCGTCGAGGTTGAGGAATTCCCCCCACTGACGCATGTTGTAGCGCGGGCCGCCGGAGAGCAGGTCCGGCGCGAAGTCGACGACGACGGCCTCGGGCCGCGCGCCGGCGCCGAGCGCCCGGCGGAGCATGAAGTAGGTCGCCGGCGCCTGCGCGGCGAAGATGGCGAGGTTGTAGCTCGACCGGCCCGACCGCCGCGACACGACCGGCGGCGCGATCCCGAGCTTCATTAGGCTGTCGCCGAAGCAGAGGATCTGGCGCCCCGGCGCCTCGCGCCGGGCCGCATCGCCCGCCACCTGCCACGACCAGGGCCCCGGGCCGGTGTACTCGAGCGCGTGCCGCGCGACGAACGACTCGACGCCGGCCACCAGGGCCAGCATCGCCAGCAGGCCCCAGGGGGCCCTCGCCCGCACGCCCACGATCGCCCGGCTCACCCGGATGACCCCCTCAGAACTGGAAGTAGATGAACTGCCCGCCGTCGAACTTGCCGCCGAGCACGAAGGCGTAGAAGCAGGCCGTGTAGAAGACCCCGCGCACGTACCAGGGGGTCCGCAGGACGACGTCGAGGTCGCGCGCCTGCCGCTGGGCGAACTCGAGGAGCAGCAGCGGGATGGTACAGAGCGCGATCGGCAGGATGTAGCTCGACGCCGGGATCGCGAACCGCGATCCGATGGCCGTCATCATCCCCCAGGCGCACGCGAGCGTCTTGGCGCGGAAGAGGAGCCAGCCGAAGCAGACCAGGTGGAACGTCGCCAGCATCCGCAACGCCGACCAGCACGCCCGGTCGATCGGCTCGCTCGGCCGGATGCGCTCCAGCAACGGCCGGCAGAGGCGATGCCCCACGAGGATCAGGCCGTGGTAGGCGCCCCAGAGGATCATCGTCCACTCGGCGCCGTGCCAGAGGCCGCCGATGAGCATCGTGAGGAAGAGGTTGCGGTACGTCAAAAGCGTCCCGCCACGGTTGCCGCCGAGGGGGATGTACAGGTAATCGCGGAGCCAGGTCGAGAGGCTGATGTGCCAGCGCGACCAGAAGTCCTGCGGGCTGGTGGCGAAGTACGGCAGGTTGAAGTTGAGCGCCAGCTCGAAGCCCATGCACTTGGCGACCCCTCGGGCGCAGTCGGTGTAGCCGGAGAAGTCGCAATAGATCTGGAAGGCGAACGCGTAGACCGCCAGCAAGGCGAGGCCGCCGTCGATCGTCGAGTACCGGCCGAAGAGGTCGTCGACGTAGACCGCGAGGTTGTCGGCGACGACGACCTTCTTCACGAGGCCCCACGAGATCAGGTACCAACCCTGGTAGAACTGCTGGAGGTCGAACCGGCGTCGGTTCTCGATCTGCGGCAGGAGGGTCGTCGGCCGCATGATCGGGCCGGCGACGAGGTGCGGGAAGAACGAGACGAACGACGCGAACTCGACGAGGTTCCGCGTCGGCTTGATGTGACGACGGTAGACGTCGATGACGTAGCTCATCGACTGGAACGTATAGAAGGAGATGCCGATCGGCAATGCGATCTCGAGGTGCCGCTTCGACACCTCCAGGCCCGAGCGGACGAGCAGCTCGTGGAGGTTGTCGGCGAAGAAGTTGAAATACTTGAAGAAGCCGAGCATCCCCAGGTTCAGGGCCATGCTCAGGGCCACGAACATCTTCCGCTTGCGCGTCTCCTCGATCCGGTCGACGGCGAGGCCGCAGGCGTAGTCCATCCCGGTCGAGAGGATCAGGAGCGAGAGGAAGCGCCAGTCCCAGCACGCGTAGAAGTAATAGCTCGCGGCCAGCAGGAGCACGTTCTGGGCCCGCCGCCAGCGGACGAGGGCCCAGTACGTCGGGAGGAAGATCGCGAAGAAGTAGGCGAAATGGAACGTCTTGAATTCCATGCGACTCCTCCAGGACCCCGACCCGATTCCCTTTGCATCGGCCGCCGGACCGGACAACCTTCGGAAAAAAGTGCGGCCTACGCCGCCCGCGCCGATTCCGTCGTGCGGCCGGCCCCGCGTCGCGAGCGATCGTAGGCGTCGAGGACCGTGCGAGCGACGTTGTCCCAGTGGTAATGGGCGTCGAGCGGGGCCGTCGGGACCGCGATCGGCACGGCGGCCTGATACTCGCGCCAGGCGTCGTCGACGGTCGCGGCGTCGCAGGGGTCGAAGAAGAAGAGGCCCGGCGACGAGAACTCGCGGAGGGCGCTGTTGCAGCTCGACAGCACGGGCGTGCCGTGCCGCAAGGCGTCGAGCACCGGGAAGCCGAAGCCCTCGTAGAGCGACGGGTAGATCGACCAGCCGGCGGTCTGATAGAGCCGGCAGAGGTCGGCGTCGCTGACGACGCCCAGGAACCGCACCCGACGGCCGCCGGGCCCGTTGCGGTACTTCGCCAGTTGTCGCCGCGAGGTCAGCCAGCCGAGCGGCCCGACCCACCAGAGCTCGACCCCCTCGGGCAACGCCGACGACTCGAGGAACCAGTCGAGCAGGAAGAACGCGTTCTTGCGCGGCTCGAGCGTCGAGACGACCAGGCCCACATTCGGCGTGCGTTCGACCGGCCCGGCGTGGGCGTGGCGCTCGACGCAGAGGCTCGGTCCGGAATGGGCGACGACGATACGATCCTGGTCCATCGCCGTCAGCCAGGCGGCGTCGGCCTTCGTCGAGTGCGAGACGGCCAGGGCCATGTCGGAGGCGAGCAGGGTCGTGCTGAAGAACCCCTGGAACATCCCGACGGTGCCCGGGGCGTGGGTGTGCGGGACGATGAGCGGGGTGAAGTCGTGGAGGACGCTCATCTCCCAGCCGAAGGTCCGCTCCTGGGGCCGGAGGCAGCACCAGAGGCCGAGGCTCTCCTCGGGGACCTCGCCGAGCGGCCGACGACGGCCGCGCCAGACGCGGCGGCCCCAGCGGGCGAGGTCCTGGTCCTGCGACCAGTCGAGCCGCGACGGCAGGACTTCTTCCCCTTGCGAGTGGAAGCGGATCGGCGCGTGCCGCGCCAGGGCGAGCGTCAGGCGTGCGGTGTAGCGGCCGATGCCGGTCAAGTGCCGGTCGGCCAGCGGGTTGGCATCGACGAAGACCGTCGGGCCGCTCATTCGCGCACTCCCCTTCCGTGGTCCCTTGGCGCACCCGGTCCGTCGGGGGCGCCAGACAATACAGGGGAGTCGATTTCGCGACAAGGCGAGTGGACGAGGTGGATTCCCATCTCCCTCTCCCCCGGAACGATCGATCCCCAACGTCCTGGGATGAGGCGGTTGTCCTGGGCCGTGGCACGCGATGACGCGGGCTCTCTTCGGCTTGGTTCGCGAGCGTGCCTCCGACGAAGCCTGCTCTTGACACCCTATCCGCCCGAGATCGAGCAGGCCATGAGGCAGTTCGCCGACGCCTCGCGGCAGGATGACCATCGGCGTCGCGAACAACACGCGACGGCGGCTCGACCGCGACACGGTCTCGAACCGAGGGGCGTTGCAAGCTCCCGGGGTGTGACGCCGGAAAAAGTCCGAACCGGCGGCCCTCGTCGTTACACTACAGGGCGGATCGGATGACGAGGGCCGTCTTTCGGAGGGATGGGACGGGTGCGGGACGATCGTCGGGGTGCGGTGGCGCGGCAGCTCCGCGCGATCTTCGACGCGGGGACGGCCGCGGGCCTGAGCGACGGCCAGTTGCTCGAGCGGTTCGCGACCCGCCGCGGCGAGGGGGCCGAGCTGGCGTTCGCGGCGCTGGTCGAGCGGCACGGGCCGATGGTCCTGCGCGTCTGCCGCCGGGCCTTGCGCGACGAGCACGCGGCGCAGGACGCCTTCCAGGCCACGTTCCTCGTGCTGGCCCGGCGGTCGGCGGCGATCCGGCGGGCCGAGTCGGTGGCGAGCTGGCTCCACGGCGTGGCCGTGCGGGTCGCGTCGTGCTCGCGGTCGGCCGAGGCCCGCAGGCGCCGGCACGAGCGGGCCTGGGCCGAGTCGCGGCCCGAGGCGGTCGCGGCCGGAGTGCGCGACGACCCCGGCCCGGCCTTGCACGAGGAGGTCGCCCGATTGCCCGAGCGGTTCCGTGCGGCGGTGGTGCTCTGCTACTTCGAGGGCCGTTCGTGCGACGAGGCGGCGCGGCTGCTCTCGTGCCCGGTCGGCACGGTCAAGAGCCGCCTGGCCACGGCCCGCGACCGACTCCGCGGCCGACTGTCGCGGCGCGGGCTGGCGCCGGGTGCGCTGGCGATCGCCCACGCCCTGGCCGCCGAGGCGCCGGCGGCGTTGCCGACGTTCCTGATCGATCCGATCGTCCGGGCCGCGACCTTGCTCGCGGCCGGGCGCGTGGCGGTGGCCGGGTCGGTCCCGGCCGGCGTCGCCGCCCTCACCGAGGGAGCCTTGAAGGCCATGCTGCTCTCAAAACTGAAGCTCATTGCCCCCGCCCTGGCCGTCGGCCTGCTCGCCGTCGGCGCCGGCGTCTTCGCCCGCCAGGACGCGCCCCGCCCCTCCTCGGCCGCGGCCGACGACGACGAGGTCGCAGTGCGCGCGGAGTCGCCGGACGTTGCCGACGAGCCCCCCGGGACGGACGATGCCCGCCCGGCCCGGACGACCCACGAGGCCGACCGCCTCCGCGACCTCGACGCCAAGCTCGATCGCATCCTCGACGCCCTCGGCGCCGACCTGGCGGACAGGGGCTCGCGTCGACCGCCGCAGGCAGAGGGACCGTTCCCGCCCGGTGCCGCGCCCGCACGAGCCAATGTCCCGAACGTCAACCGCGGCTACGCGGCGGGCCACGGCCCCATGATCGCTCGTCGTAACCCACCCCCGCGCAGCGACGCCGACCGAATCGCCGACCTGGAGCGGCGGCTCGAGCTCGTCGAGCGCCAGATCCAGGGGATCAACAGCCGTCTCGGCGCCCCCCCCTCCCCCGGCGACCACATCCCCGCGCGGGCGCACCAGCCCGTGCCGCCCCCCGCCACCTCCGTCCCCGCGCCGGCGGGGGCCACGCCCCCCTATCCCCCCCCGCGGCCCGCGGCGCCCGACGCCGCCCCCGCGGCGCCGGCCCCTCCCGCGGCGCCCGCGCCGGCCCCGGCGCCCACGCCGGCCCCGGAACCCGGGGCGATCCCCTGAGGGCGGCCACTGACGATCGCGACTCCCGGGCCGGCGGGCCGAGGTCG
>DASZMJ010000272.1:0-2208 GCA_035551935.1 Isosphaeraceae bacterium | reverse complement strand
GCAACTGTTCAGCTTCAACAGCCCGCAGGGGATGTGCCCCGCCTGCGACGGCCTGGGCGTGCGGCACGACTTCGACCCCGACCTGCTGGTGCCCGACCCGTCGCTGTCGGTCTGGGACGGGGCGATCGAGCCGGTCGGGCCGGTCAAGGCGATCGGCAAGTGGCGGCGGCACCTGTTCGAGGGCGTGGCCGCCAACCTCGAGGCCGACCCCGACGGCCCCCCCAAGGGGGCGATGCTCAAGGGCCCCTGGAGCGACCTCGACCCGCGCTGGCGGCACGCCTGGCTCTATGGACTGGGCGACCGCGTGATCGTCCAGCGCTGGCGGAGCCGGGGCAAGCACTGGTCGCACGCCGAGAAATGGGAAGGCATCGCGAACGAGCTGCTGGCCAGGTTCCGCGATTCCGGCGGCGGCCCGACCCGTGCCAGGCTCGAGCCGTACATGCGGAGCATGACCTGCCCCGAGTGCCAGGGGGCGCGGCTCAACCCACGCGCCCGCGCGGTGCGCATCGGCGGCCGTTCGCTCGTCGCGCTGGGGGCGATGCCGATCGGCAAGGTGGCCCGGTTCTTCGACGCCCTGGCCGGCCTGCCCCCCGCCGACCTGGCCGTTGACGAGCGGCCGGTCGCGCTCGACCCGCTCTCGCGGACGATCGCCGAGGAGCTGCTCAAGGAGATCCGGGGGCGGCTCGGCTTCCTGACCAACGTCGGCCTGCACTACCTGACCCTCGACCGCGCCGCGCCCACGCTCTCCGGCGGCGAGGCGCAGCGCATCCGCCTGGCCAGCCAGGTCGGCGCGGGGCTCGTGGGCGTGCTCTACATCCTCGACGAGCCGTCGATCGGCCTCCACCCCCGCGACAACGACCGCCTGATCGCCACGCTCCAGCGGCTCCGCGACGTCGGCAACACGGTCATCGTCGTCGAGCACGACGAGGACACGATGCGCGCCGCCGACCACCTCGTCGACTTCGGGCCCGGGCCCGGCGTCAAGGGGGGCGAGGTCGTCGCCCGGGGGACGATCTCCGACCTGGCCGACGTCCCCCAGAGCCTCACCGGCCAGTACCTCGCGGGCAAGAGGGCGATCGCGGTCCCCGCCGCGCGGAGGCCGCGGGGGGATCGCACGCTGACGATCGTCGGGGCGCGGCAGAACAACCTCAAGGCGATCGACGTCGCCTTCCCGCTCGGCTTGTTCGTCTGCGTCACCGGGGTGAGCGGCTCGGGCAAGAGCTCGCTCGTCGGCGACATCCTCCGCGACGCCCTGGCCCGCGACCTGAACGGCGCGAACACCGAGCCGGGCCGACACGACCGGATCGAGGGGCTCGACCACCTCGACAAGGTCATCGACATCGACCAGTCGCCGATCGGCCGGACGCCGCGGTCGAACCCGGCGACGTATATCAAGCTCTTCGACCTGATCCGCGACCTCTACACCAGGCTGCCCGAGGCCAAGGCCCGCGGCTACAAGGCGGGCCGGTTCAGCTTCAACGTCGCCGGCGGGCGCTGCGAGGCGTGCGAGGGGAACGGCTCGAACCGGCTCGAGATGGACTTCCTCGCCGACGTCTGGGTCACCTGCCCGGTCTGCGAGGGGCATCGGTTCAACCGCGAGACCTTGCACGCCCGGTTCAAGGGCAAGAGCATCAGCGACGTCCTCGAGATGGACGTCCAGGAGGCGCTCGAACACTTCGCCAACGTCCCCAAGGTCGCCGGCATGCTCCAGACCTTGCACGACGTCGGGCTCGACTACCTCAAGCTGGGGCAGCCGTCGCCGACCCTCTCCGGGGGCGAGGCGCAGCGGATCAAGCTGGCGCGCGAGCTGGTCAAGCGGGGCACGGGCAAGACGCTCTACATCCTCGACGAGCCGACCACCGGGCTCCACTTCGAGGACGTCCGCAAGCTGCTCGAGGTGCTCCACGGCTTCACCGCGCTGGGCAACACGGTGGTCGTCATCGAGCACAACCTCGACGTGATCAAGACCGCCGACTGGCTCATCGACATGGGCCCGGAAGGGGGCTCCGGCGGCGGCCGGATCGTCGCCCAGGGCGCCCCCGAGGCGGTCGCGGCGTGCGAGGCCAGTCACACCGGCGCGGCGCTCCGGCGCGTCCTCGACGGGCCGAGGCCGTTGAAGCCGGGCGGCAAGGCGAAGGGGAAAGCGAAGCGGCGGAAGTCGTCGGAAGAGGGCCTGGAGGCGATCTCCGTGCGCGGGGCCCGGCAGCA
>DASZMJ010000271.1:0-14912 GCA_035551935.1 Isosphaeraceae bacterium | reverse complement strand
GGGTGGGCGCCCGACCCGGCATCGTCGGCCCGACGGGGCCCTCAGGCGCCCGGGCCGAAGAAGAGGCCGCTGACGACGGCGTTCGGGCCGGCGAGGTTGGTCACGCGGATCTGGACGTGCCCGCGGAGGTTCCAGGACAGGTAGTCCCCGCCCGTGAACGAGGAGATCGTCCGGCTGTCGAGGACGGCGCCGGTGGTCGGGTCGATGACGTCGATCCGCTCGACACGGCCGCGGTTGTCCCAGTCGACGGCGTAGAGGCTGACGCGGTGCAACGCGTCGCCGGCGAGGTTGACTTCGAGCGTCACCGTCTGCCCGTACCACGTCGCGGCCACCCGGCCGGCGCCGGGGGCGTTCGAGGCCAGCAGGGCACGCGAGTCGGTCGTGCTCGCGGCCCAGGTCCACGAGGACTGGCCCGACGGCGTGACCGTCGCGTACGAGGGCAGGGCGGTCGTGCCGCCGACGACCTCGGAGCCGTCGGCGCCATAAGGGCCGACCCAGTTGCCTCGCGTCGTCGCGTCGGCGCCGGCGAAGGCCACCTCGTTGGGGGCGGCGCCGAAGAAGAGGCCGCTGACGACGGCGGTGGTGCTCGAGTTCAGGTTCGTGACCCGCAACTGGACGTCGCCGGTGAGGACCCAGCTCAGGTACTCGCCCCCCTGGAAGCCCGAGATCGTCCGGCTGACGAGGACGGCGCCGGTATTCGGGTCGACGACGTCGATCCGCTCGGATCGCCCCGCGTTATCCCAGTCGACGGCGTAGAGGCTGACGCGGTGCGGCCGGCCGTCGGCCAGGTCGACGTCGATCGTGAAGCTCGACGCCGCGGACCAGGCCTCGGCCACCCGGCCCGTCGCGCCGGGCACCAGCGGCGCGCGCGAGTCGTTCGGCCCGGTCGACCAGGTGATCGTCGACTGGCCCGACGGCGTGACCGTCGCGTACGACGGCAAGGCCGCCGGCGCGCCGACGACCTCGACCCCGTCGGCGCCGAAGCTGCCCACCCAGTCGCCGCGAGTGATCCCGTCGGCGGCGTCGAACGTCGCCGACGGGGGCGTGGTGTCGAAGAACAGGCCGCTGAGCACCGCGTTGTGCCCGCCCAGCCGGGTGACGAGCAGCTGCTCGTGGCCCGAGAGCGTGAAGGTGACGAACCGGCCCGACGTGAACGACGAGATCGTCTGGCTCGCCAGCACGTTGCCGGTGGTCGGGTCGACGACGTCGAACCGCTCGGTCCGGCCGCCGTAGTCCCAGTCGACGGCGTAGAGGGTCACGCGGTGCGCCTGGCCGTCGGTCAGGTTGACGTCGACGGTGAAGCGGCTCGGCGAGTACCAGGTGGCCATGACCCGGCCGGCGCCCGGGGCGTTCGAGGCCAGGGGGGCGCGCGGGTCGGTCGTGCTCGCGGCCCAGGTCCACGAGGACTGGCCCGACGGCGTGACCGTCGCGTACGAGGGCAGGGCGGTCGTGCCGCCGACGACCTCGAAGCCGTCGGCGCCGTAGACGCCCGGCCAGTTGGCCCCGGTCGGCTTCGCGAAGGCCAGCGGGCTGGGGCCCGACGTGATGGGGCCGGCGACGGCGAGGACGCGGAAGTAGGCGACGACGCCGGGGGCCAGGCCGGCCAGGTCGGTCGAGGTGACGCCGCCGGGGGCGGTGGCGACCTGCGCCCAGTTGTGCTGACCGTCGTAGCTCGACTCGACCTCGTACGACTGCGCGCCGGGGACCGGCGACCAGCTCAGGTGGGCCGAGCCGGGCGTGGGGGTGGTGGCCGCCAGGCCGGCCGGCGCGCCCAGGGCGCCGACGGCGAAGAGGGTGGCGTTGTTGATCGCGTAGACGACGCCGTCGGGGCCGACGACCGTCGGCGTGTACGCCTCGCCGACGCCCGGCGTCAGCGTGACCGACTGGGAGAGGGTGTTGGTCTTGAGGTCCCAGCGGTAGAGGTTGCCGTCCTCGCTGTTGGCCAGGATGCTGTCGGTGGCCGGGTCCACCGCGGCGGTGTTGATGCACCACTCGCGGACGGCCCCCGGGTGCGTCGCGTCGAATTCCGGGTCGGGCGTCGGGCCGGCGATCGACTCGACGACCTGCATCACGCAGGCGCCGGTGACGGGGTCGTCGGCCATGGCGTTGGGGTCGAGGACGGCGATCTTGTTGATGCCGCTGCCCCCCTCGCCGGCGTAGTCGTTGAACTTGGTCATGACGAGGTACGACGACGTGCCGGCGTACGACGGCACCATCGCCGCCGGGACGATCGACGCGGTGTCGTCCCAGCCAAAGGCGCCGGGGGGCTTGGCGTCGGACTCCGTGAGGTTGCTCGTGAAGTGCAGCAGCCAGCCGCGGTCGTGGTTCGTGTTGAACGGGGCCTGGAGCACGCCGAAGTAGACGTCGCCGTCGGGCCCGACGGTCGGCGAGGCCGTGCCGTCGTCGGGCAAGAGCGACGGCTGCAAGGTGTTCGGGTCGACCAGCGCGACCTTGGACTTGGGTTGCAGCGTCGTGCTGTCCAGCGCGAGCAGGTAGCCCGACGAGAAGTTCCCCTTGCTGACGGCGACGTAGACAGTCGAGCCGTCGTTGCTCAACGCCGGGGCGCAGTTCTGGACGACCTCGGTGATCGCCGAGTCGCCCGCGGCCGTCGGCGCCGCGATCCAGGTGCCGTTGCCGCCGGGGTCGATCCGAGCCAGCCCGCTCTTGAGGCCCGCCGAGTTCGTGCCGGTGACGACGAAGCCGAAGTAGAGGTCGCCGGCCGCGTCGGTCGTGATCGGCGTGCTGATGAAGACGTCGGAGTACGTCGACGGGTTCTGGTTGTAATTGCTCGTGCCGTAGAAGGCGATCCGGCCCGAGACGGTCGCGCCGGCGGCGTCGGGGTTGTTGATGAATTCCAACGTCCCGTCGGCGGCGGGGAAGTAGAGCCGGCCGCTCGGCGCGAGGGTCGGGCCGAAGCTGGGGGTCCAACCGTTGAAGGGGGGAAGGCTGTAGTCGGTCGCCTGGTTCCAGAGCAGGGCGCCGTCGCGGGCGCCGCGCCCCTGGACCTCGAAGCCGTTGGTGGCCCCGGTCTTGACCGGGACGATGACCGTGTCGTTGGCCGTCACCAGCGGCGAGCCGTAGTGGATCAGCAGGTCGTTGCCGTTGTACTGCGGGTTGAGGTCGACGGGCGTCTGCCAGAGGATCGTCTGGAGCGGCTGCGCCGCCGCCGGCGCCAGGGCCGTGTGCTGCGCGTTCCGCGCGTAGGAGCCCCAGGCGGCCGCGGTCAGCAGCGCGCGCGGCTCGAGCGGGGCGACCCCGGGCCGGGCGCGACGGCCCGCGCGGCGGCGCGGGCCGGGGATCGTGATCGTCATGTCCGTTGCTTCCGAAGGACCGCGAAAGGTGGGAAACGTTCCGGCGCGTCCGTGCCGAACGCCGACACTACACCGGCGGATTACGGCCGCACAACACTCCGGCGCGCCGATTCGGTTCGGATTCGACGCCGACCGTCGGGTGGCTCGGGCCGAAGGCCCCGGTCCCCGATGAGGTCGGCGTCCGCCTCTTTCCCCCGGTCCCTGCCATGTGTCCTCGGCGATTGGCCCTTTTCCTTCCGCCCTCTGCCATCCGACCTGGGCGATTCCGATTCTCCCGAAGATTCCTCTTGACAACCGGGTCGGCGCCACTCAAGATGTCCCCACTCAACAATCCGAATGCCCCGATTCCCCCCCGAATCGCGAGGCGATGGGCCGATGCCCTCTCCGCGTCGCCACAACCTGCGCTGGCCCCACGCCGGACTGGCCGTCCTGCTCCCCTGGGGTTGTGCTCCAGTCGCCGGGGCGCCCCAATCGATCCAGCCCCCCCCCCCTCGCCCAGTCAGCACTCGTAGCCGAGCCGAACCCGCTCTCGCTCGGCACGCTCGACCCCGGCCAGGCCGCGCGGGGCAAGCTCACGTTGCGTAATACCGGGGCCAAGGCGGTGACGGTGGCCCGCATCGATGTGAGCTGCGATTGCATCCGCCTCTCGCCGCCGCCTACACCTGTCCGGCCCGGCGCTGCCGTTGCGCTCGATGTGGCCTATGACCCCGCCGTCGATCCCGATTATCTGGGCATCCTCGGTGTCGAGCTCACCGGCGTGGACGCCGCCGGCGTGGTCGTCTTCCGGACCACGGTCGATGTCGTGGTACGTTCGGACGCCCGAGAGCCGCCCGGCGGCGGGAGGGTTGCGCCATGACCGCCCCGCAACTCGCGGGGGCGTCGAGGGGTCGGACGAACTTCTTTACCCACAGATACTCGCGGCCGGGCCGGCGGCCCTCCTCTTGATCGTCGGGATGGACGGCGGCTGCCGGGCCAATCCAATAATAAAGTTATGAGCAAAAATAAATTAATTAAAGTGTTCCCGTGGAGGGCCATCGTCTTGAGCGTTGCCACCGCCGGCCTTGTGCTCCTGGTCTTGTCGGCCTGGGCCTTGTACGCCTTCGGCTCCATCTCCATGGCGCTCGATTTCGTCGCCGGGGAACGCCTGCTCGTGGACGAACACCGCAAGTCGTTCGGGTCGCTGGCATCGGGGCAATCCAGCTCCCTCGAATTCACCGTCAATAATATGACCGGACATACCGTTAGGATCATCGGGTGTCAGTCGAAATGCACCTGCACCATGGCCCAGGGCTTGCCGATGTCGATCCCCAGCTCCGAGCGTCGAGTCGTACGCATTCTCATCCATGCCCTCCCCAGGCCCGGCGAGGTCGCCGAGGCCCTCTGGCTCTACACGGACGACCGCGGCCGTCCGCAGATCATCATCAACGTCACGGGCCGCTTTACGGAAGATAATAAAAAACAACCTCTCAAGGGGCACGACATATGAAAAGATATATCAAATTATTTACATTTTTATCATTACTTTTCGCGATCTTGCTGCTGCTCGCCGGATTGATGGCACATGGGGGGCGGGCCGCCACGCGAGAGACGCGACCGGTCGGCGTTCGCCTGTCGCCCGGTTCCATGGACGTCGGGACGCTGGAAGCGCGTCAGACACTCACCCTCAAATTCGAGCTAGTGAACGCGACGGATTCGCCGATTCGAGTCCTCGGCTCTTCCGGGCGGTGCAATCGCGTCGCCTGCCTTGATGCCGGCCCGGGTGAACTCCCTTGCTCGATCCCCGGCGCGTCTTCCCGCAATATAGAGGTGACCCTGGCGGTATCCAATCCGGGTGTCTTCGCCCACGAGATCACCCTGTACACCGATTGTCCGGGCCAGCCGGAGGTCGGCCTGGTGGTCTCCGGCATCGTCGTCGAGCGGATCGGGAGCATGTAAATATGCGCTCTTTACACATCTCGCAGTCCCCTTCTCGGAGGTCGTCATGATTCGCGCCATCCGTCTCACCTCGTCGTTCTTCGTCTCCGCCTTCCTGCTCTTCCTCGCCCTCGGCGTCGCGACCTCCTGGAGCGTCGCCCGCGCCGATGAGCCCCTCGGTCCGGGATGCCAGAACTCGTGCTGCTGCGACACGAACTGCAGCATCCCTGGGCCAAATCAGTGCACATATCAATGCATCAACGAGATCAGGCCGGACGACTGCCTCGACTGCGCCTGCAACGGCGTCCTGGGATGCGAATGCATCTGAATCGACGCGTCCGTCCCGCGCGGGCGGCCCGCGGGACGGACGCCCGATCCGACGGCTGCATGCCGGCCCGTCCGCCCGGTCGCCCCGGATTCCCCACCAATATATCGGCCTCCGTGCATACGAAGGGGTTCGACAGAAAATGGGAAAGCGCCTGGCGGTCTCGGTGGCCCTCTTGGCGATGAACGCGGCCGGGCCGCTCGTCGCCGGTGCCGAAACGCCCCTCGATCGCTTCCGGGGCGAATATCCCAGGGCGGCCGAGCGGCTCGAACGCTTCTATGGCCGCGTCAGCGGGCATTCGGAGCACATCCAGTATACAAGCTTAAATCAACAAGAAAACGATAATTTTGATTTATCCGATGATAATATTCACCTTCACAGGAAATACGATTTTTCGTTTTTGGACCAAAGTTTCTTGATTAAGAAATACTATATCCCCACCCCCACGAAGGCCGCGTCGAGGGCCGCCGCGGGCACGCCGGGGCTGCACTCCCCGGACACGATCATCTGCAAGAATAAAGAATATTCATTTATATTAACTTATGCTGATAATTCGAAGGCGCCCGTCCTCAAGCTCTTCGGCAATGACCTGGACCTCAAGAGGGACAGGACCGCCGTCACGATCCATCTCCACTCGCCGTTCGCAATCCTCGGCACCCCCGTGACGAAGATGATGAATGATCCGAATTTCAAGGTCAAGAAGGCCGCTGCCGTATCGATCGGCGGGGACGACTGCATCCAGGTCGATTACGACTACGCCCCGGGGGACGACAGGGGTTACTACGAGTTGCGGGGCGGCTCGATCGTCTTCCTGCCCGACCGATGCTGGGCCATCCGGGGATTCCGGATCGGCGGGGTCCTCCGCACCGCCCCATCGAAGAGGGAGCCCGTCGACCCGCTCTTCATCGGCGAGGTCGACTACCGCGGGACGCGAGACTCGATACCCCTCATCTCCAAGGTCGGCCTATTCTTTAAAGGGACGACCAAAGATATTTGTACATTTGAAAATATAGATATCACAAAGAAATCCGAGCGCGATTTCACGCTGACCTCGTTCGGCCTGCCGGAAATCGGCGAGCCCTCCAAGGTGGTCCGCAAGGGCCGTGCGAGCTATTGGTTCTTCGGCCTGGCGGCCCTCGCCCTCATCGTTGCCGTCGCCCTGAGATGGTTCACCAGACGAATTCGAGATACCGATCGATCACCCCGATGATCGGCCTACCCCTTCGCCGCCCATGGACCAATCGAAGCAGAGGCATCGGGCGACTGTCGATCCGGCGCGGCCCGGCTTCACGCTCATCGAGCTGCTCGTCGTCATCGCCATCGTCTCCCTCCTGATCGGCTTGCTGCTGCCCGCCGTGCAGCAGGCGCGCGAGGCCGCGCGGCGCACCCAATGCCTCAACAACCTGAAGCAGATCGGCGTCGCCCTGCACAGCTACGAGGGCGCCTTCGGCTGCCTGCCGCCGGGGCGGGTCAAGAGCTATGACCCGCGATACGCGGGCCCGAACCCGCCGTGCTCGTCGACGATCGTCGACAAGGGCCTCCTGATCGGCATCCTGCCGCAGGTCGAGCAGCGCCCGCTCTACGACGCGATCAACCACGACTTGACCATCCTCGGCGCCGAGAACCAGACGGTGCACACGGCCGTCGTCGGCACCTTCGCCTGCCCGAGCGACCCCGACGCGGGGATCGTCCGCGACCTGAACCCCGGGGCGCTGACCCCTTATGGCGTCGCCGACCCGGCGCGGATGGTGCTGACGAGCTACGCCGGCTGCACCGGGTCGCTCACCGTCATGGCCCTCCCCTGGCCCGGCAACAATTGCTCGCCGCCGCCGCAGTGCCTGGCCCAGTGCAACGGCTGCTTCCACGACGTCGCGCCGATCCGGTTCGCCTCGATCAGCGACGGCCTGAGCACCACCATCCTGCTCGCCGAGCGGGCCGTCACCCCGCTCCAGGACCTCGCCTCGTTCAACCCCGCCGAGTCGGCCAAGCACGGCTGGTGGATCACCGGCAACTGGGGCGACACGCTCGTCTCGGCCTGCTTCCCGCCGAACGCCTTCGACAAGGTCGCCCTCGGCTCGATCCCCGCCCGGACCACCGCCGCCTCCAGCATGCACCCCGGCGGCCTCCACGTCCTGCTCGGCGACGGCTCCGTCCGGTTCGTCAAGGACTCGATCGACTCCTGGCCCTTCGACCCCCTCACCGGCCAGCCCTCGGGCGCCTCTCAAGCCCCCGGCGGCTGGTGGACGAACCTCCCCCGCCAAGGGGTCTGGCAGGCCCTCGCCACCCGCAATGGGCACGAGGTCATCTCCTCGGACGCCTTCTGACCCCGCGCCGGGCCCGCCCCCCGATCCTTGGCCTGGTCGCCGACACGACTGCCATTCGTGGTGTATCCTTCAATCGACGATCATCGACTCAGGGGTTCCTTGGCAATTCGTACAAGTGTCGTTGATTGGCCTGCGAGGGCCGAATGCGGAGGGGGACAGGCATCTCGAAGGCTCGGAGCCAGTCCGCATCGTCGTTCGGACCTCGGCACGCCGCCGCGCGAAACAAACCCACTTCGGGGCTCGCGCGGGCGCGAAACAAACCCACTTCGGGGCCACTCGCGCCGAACGAACCCACCGCGGAATGGCCTCGGCGCGGAACGAACCGAACGGGGCCTTGGAGGGGTTGGGCGGAGCTTGCCGCCTCCCCGTGCCCGCGCGGAACGAACCGAAGACTGGGGGCCAGGGAGGGAGGGACATCGCGGCGCGGAACGAACCGAACGGGGCCTTGGGAAGTGTGGGGCGGCTGTGCTGGCAGGACGCCGCGATTCGGAACGAACCGAACGGGGCCTTGGGCACGTCGGGCAAGTTGTGCCGTCCCGACGCCCCGGCGCGGAACGAACCGAAGGTCCCCGACCCCTGGCTCCTGACCCCGGGGAGCGATTCACCGCAACGCCCGGCCGTGCGCGCCCTGGGCGGCGTGGCAGACGTGGATGTCGGGGTCGGTGCCGGTGGCGGAGCGGTAGCGGTCGCGGACGGAGGCCTTGAAGGCGTCGGCATGGCCGGGGGCGACGAGGTTGACGGTGCAGCCGGCCCAGCCGGCGCCGGTGAGCTTGCCGCCGAGGAAGCCGGGGCTGGACCCGGCCGCGGCGATCAGGGCCTCGAGGGCGGGGGAGCTGTTCTCGAAGTCGTCGCGGCTGGAGGCGTGCGAGGCCGACATCAGGGCGCCGAACGCCGCGACGTCGCCGTCGCGGAGGGCCGCGGCGCCGGCGGCGACGCGGGCGTTCTCGGTCAGGACGTGCCGGGCGCGGCGGAAGGCGACGGGGTCGAGGGCGTCGCGGGCGGCGTCCAGGTCGTCGAGCGTGACGTCGCGGAGCGAGGAGACGCGGTCGGCGCCGCGTTGCCGCCGGAAGTACGCCACGGCGCGCTCGCACTCGGCGCGGCGGCGGTTATACATGCCGTCGGCGAGCTCGTGCGGGTCCTTCGTGTCGCAGACGACGACGGCGGGGGGCGGGTCGCCGAGCGGGAGGCGCTCGTACTCGAAGCTGCGGCAGTCGAGCGTCAGGGCGTGATCGCGACGGCCGAAGAGGGAGGTGAACTGGTCGAGCGGGCCGGACTGGACCCCGACGAACTCGTTCTCCGACCGCCGCAGCAGCCGCGCCAGCGCCAACCGCGCCCGGTCGTCGAGGTCGTCCAGGCCGGTCTCCTCGCTCCGCGAGAGCAGGCCGGCGTGGAGCAGGAAGAGGGCCATGGCCCCCTGGAGGCTCGCCGAGCTCGACAGGCCGCCGCCCAGGGGGACGTCGCCGACGATCGCCGCGTCGAAGCCCTCGACGAGCGGCCCGGCGGCGCCGGCCAGGGCCCAGCAGACCCCGCGATGGTAGTTCCGCCAGTCCTTCGGCGGCTGCCGACCGATGTCCCCGACGTCGAACGAATCCCCCGCGCCCTTGATCGCCGACCAGACCCGGGCCACCGGCCCCGGCCTCGGCCGGCCGACGACGACGGTCGAAAGGTCGATGGCCGCGGCGAGGACGAGGCCGTCGTTGTGGTCGGTGTGGTTGCCCAGCAGCTCGACGCGGCCGGGTGCCTCGGCGAGGATCGTCGGCTCGCCGTCGAAGGCCGATCGGAACGCCGCCCGCGCGGCCTCTTCGAGCGTCACGGTCACCTGGCACACCCTCCCCGGGTCCCCGCCGTCCGCCGGCCCCGGTCCCCATCGTTACCAGAACCCGGCCCCCGGCTCAACGGCCGCCGCCCGGCCGCGGGGCCGAACCACGTCGCTCACAGGTTCGCGCGGGGGACGGGACGCGATACAATCCGGGCGGTCCGGGGCGACGCTACGGGGAGGTGCGACCGTGAAGGACGCAAGCGGTCCGGTCGATCGGCCGCCGCGCGGCCGGTCCTGGGGGCGGGTCTGGAGGGCGGTCTGGACGGTCGCGCTGCTGGTGGCCGCCTCGGTGCCGATGGCGCTGGCGATCGACCGTCGCAACGAGCGGCCGAGCGTCGGCCACCGCCGCACGCGGCTGACCGTCGCGGTGCTCGACGCCGAGACCGGCGGCCCGGTCGCCGGGGCCCGGGTCCGCGTCTACTGGCCGGCGCTCTGGATGCCGGATTCGGTCGAGGAGGTCGTCGGCACCACCGGGCGCGACGGCCGGACCGGGCTGCAACTGAACTGCCGTGCCGTCACCTACGAGGGCCTCTTCCACAGCCGGGGCGTGGTCGTCTATCCCCAGGCCTATCTCGCCGTCGAGGCCGACGATTACGAGCCCTCGGAGCCCTCCTGGCTGAGCGAGAAGACCGGCCAGTCGCGCGACCTCCGCGACCCCGAGCCCCCGCCGGTGCGACTGGTCCTCCGTCGCAAGCGGCCCGGGGACCCCGGCCAGCACGGCCGGGATCAACTCGCCGGCAAAAGCAAAGGCAAAGGGGAGGGGGAAGGACCCCGCGGCGGCACGACCTGGCACCGCGGGGCCCACCCGGTCGGAGGTGTCCGACCCGGCCCCTGGCGGGTCTCGGCCCGCGTCTTCTCCGAGGATACACGCCCGGTGCCGCCCGATCAACCCGCCCCCGCCAGTCACACCAAAGCCGAGAAGTGATCGCCGCCCGGAAGCTCTCCGAGAAGAAAGGCGAGGTGGATCATGGGCATCGGGATCGAACGCGGCCTTGGGGGCGCGCTCCGCGCCGAGCTCGAGGCGCTGCACCGCGAGTGGGGCTGGTACCTCGCGCTGGGGGTGCTGCTGATCGTCCTGGGGATGATCGCCATCGCCGTGCCATGGGTGGCGACGGCCGGCGTGGTGCTGATGTTCGGCATCCTGCTGATCGTCGGCGGGATCGCGCAGCTCGTCGGCGCCGTCTGGGCCCGGCGCTGGAGCGGGGTGGTCTGGGCGGCCCTGGCGGGGGTCCTGGCGGTGGTCGTCGGGCTGATGGCCCTGAGGCACCCGGCCAAGATGAGCCTCGCCCTGACGCTCCTGATCGCCGCGTACCTGCTGGTCGGCGGGACCTTGCGCATCGTCTCGGCGATGTGGCTGCGCTATGCGCAGTGGGGCTGGTCGGCCTTCGGCGGCGCGCTGTCGGTCGTCCTTGGCCTCCTGATCTACGCCGACCTGCCTGAGTCGGCCCTCTGGGTCATCGGCACGTTCCTCGGCATCGACCTGTTGTTCCAGGGGTGGGCCTGGGTGTTGCTGGCCCTGGCGGTGCGCCGGCTGCCGAAGGGCGTCTCCGGTCCTTGAGGGTTTCATGGATCTGATCTATCGATACGACCCCTATTCCCCGCTCGACAGCCCCGCGAACCTGGACGCGGACGCGGCGATCGAGACCCTGCGGCGGGGGCACGAGCGGTACGCGCGGTTCGTCGCCCTGATCCAGCGCGAGGTCCTCGGCGGCGCGACGGCCGGGCCGCTGGTCATCCCGTCGGACCCGCTGGCGCTGGGCCTGCCGGCGGCCTCGGGCGAGGCGCCGGCGCAGGTGCCGTTCGCGCTGGCGCTGGGGTGCTCCGACGCCCGCCTGCCGATCGAGCGGATCTTCGACCAGCCGCCGAACAGCCTGTTCGTCATCCGCGTCGCCGGCAACGTGCTGGGGGTCGAGTGCCTCGGGAGCATCGACTACGCCGTCGGCCGCCTCGGCGGCAGCATGAAGCTCTTGTTCGTGCTCGGCCACAGCGGCTGCGGCGCCGTGACCGCGGCGGTCGACTCTTACCTGGCGCCGCGGGACTACGGCGAGATCGCGCTGACGCACGCCGTCCGGTCGCTCCTGGACCGCATCCAGCTCGCCGTCCGCGGCGCGGCCCACGCGCTGGAGCGCGTCTGCGGGGCCGAGGTCGCCCGCGCCCCCGGCTACCGCGCGGCGCTCATCGAGGCGGCGGTCTACCTCAACGCCGCCCTGACCGCCTTCGACGTCCGCCGCGAGGTCCCCTCCGGCCCCGAATCGCCCCGCGTCGTCTACGCCGTCTTCGACCTCGTCGACCAGCGCGTCCGCCCCTGGCCCAACTCCCCCGCCGGCGACCCGCCTTTCGGCGACGTCCCCTCCTCCCCCGACGAGTTCGACGCCCTCGGCACCCGGCTCGCCCAGGCGATCGTGGCGAAGGGACTGCTCGACTGAAAGGGCGATCGAGGGGGCGGCATGGCACGGCCACGGTTCCGCGTGCGCAGCCTGATGATCTGGATCGCCGTGGGGACGCGACCACGGGACGATCCTCAGGATTGGCGACGGTACGCCGTCGCGCCTCAAAGCGTCCGCCCGAGGCAGACGAGGGTGACGTCGTCGCTGGGGGGGCGGCCGGCGGAGTGGCGGTGGACGGCCTGGACGATGGCCTCGCCGACGGCGGTGACGCGGGGGGGGGCGGAGAGGGCCGCGTCGCGGAGCCGCGCGAGGCCGAGGCAGCTCTCCGCGACGTCCATCGCCTCGGTGACGCCGTCGGTGTAGAGGATGGCCACGTCGCCGGGGCCGAGGAGGACGGTCGTGGCCTCGTAGGGATAGTCGCGGTCGACCGCCAGCGGGGTGCCCGACTCGGCGAAGCCGACCTCGTCGATCCGGCCGTCGGCGCGGCGGATCATGGGGGGCCAGTGGCCGGCGTTGACCACGGTCAGCGTGTGCGACCGCACGTCGAGGACCACCAGCAGGAAGGTCACGAAGCGGTCGGGCAGGTTGGCGTCGGCGAGCTGGCGGTTCAGGCGGCCGACGACGGCCGTCGGGTCGGGGTCCTGCGCGACGAAGAGGCGGAACTCGGCCGAGAGCTTGGCCATGAGCAAGGCCGCGGGCATCCCCTTGCCGGCGACGTCGCCCAGGGCCACGGCCCAGCGGTCCTGGGCGGTCGGGACGTAGTCGAAGTAGTCGCCGCCGATGTAGAGCGCCGGCTCGTAGTCGTCCCAGAACTCGTAGCCGGGGACCTCGGGCCGGCGCTCGGGCAGGAGGGCCTTGAGGACCTGCCGCGCGTCGCGCGCCCCCTGCTCGAACTGCTCGCGGCGGAGCAGGCCGCGGTAGAGGCGGACGTTCTCGACGGCCACGCCGACCTGGCCGGCGACGGCCACGAGCAGGTCGAGGTCGCCCTGCGTGAACGGCGACCTGGGGTCGGAGGTGTCGACCTGGAGCAGGCCGATCGGCCGGCGGTCGCGGTCCAGTAACGGCGCGCAGAGCATCGTCCGCACCGACGCCCCGGCGAGGCTCTGGACCTGCTGGAACCGCTGGTCCGTGGCGACGTTGGTGCTGAGGATCGCCTTGCCCTCGGCCATCACCAGGTCGGTGATCGTCCGGCTGGCCGTCAATGGGCCGGCCGGCGCCTTGCGATACCGGACCGCCTGCGGCACCAGCTCGCCGCCGTCCTCCTCCCGCAGCAGGGCGAAGCCGCGGTCGGCCTGCGGGAAGACCTGGAAGATCGAGCCGAGGACCCGCTCGAGCATCTCCTTGATCTGGAACGACCGGCTCAGCTCGCGGCCGATCTCCAGCAGCACCCGGAGCTTCTGCTCGGCGTCGGCCGCCGCCGGCTGGGCCGCGGCGCGGGCGGCGTCGAGGATGCCGAGGATCGTCGAGGAACCCTCCTCCTCCTCGCGGAGCCGCACGATCTGCGAGTCGAAGACGAACGTGAACCGGCAGATCTGGATCCGGGCGCCGTCGGCCAGCTTGGTCGGCCGGAGCCTGGGGATCGTCCGGCCGTCGACCTGGGTGCCGTTGCGGCTCTCCAGGTCCTCGATCTGGAAGCCGTCGCCGGCCCGGACCACCCGCGCATGGCGTCGCGAGACGGTCTCCGAGGCCAGGGTGATCTGGCAGTCGGGCTCGCGGCCGATGATGGTGACGTCGCGGTCGAGCTCGAAGACGCGGCCAGGGGTCTCGCCGTCGAGCATCAGGAGCGACGGGGTGACGCTGCGTTGCGACGCCATCGCCGAGGGGCCCCCGTCGGCCGCCGATTGACGTTCTCTGTCCACACCGGGCCGCCGGTGAGGGTCGGCCCACCCCATTATCCCACGATTTCCCCCACGCTCCAAGGCCCCCGTTCGGTTCGTCCCGAATCGGCCGGGGGCGGGAGCCGGGTGCCGGTGACCGGGGATCTTCGGTTCGTTCCGCGCCGGGGCCTGTCGCCGGCACAGGTTGCCCAGCGTCTCCATTGCCCCGTTCGGTTCGTTCCGCGTGGCGACCTGGCTCCGCCTCGATCGCCGCCCCGTCTCGCCTCCCCGACCCCTGGCCCTCGACCCCTGTGCCCCTCCCGGGATCGGGCTCGTATTGGCGGCGTCGCGGCCCGGGTTGGGTTCGTTTTCGGCGCCGAGCCCTCGATCTTCGGTTCGTTCCGCGCCGCCTCGATGCCTCGGCAGAACCTGCCCAGATCCCCCGGCACGCCGTTCGGTTCGTTCCGAATCGGGGCCTGGTGCCCGCACGGATCTCCCAGTCCACCCAGTGCCCCGTTCGGTTCGTTCCGAACGGCGAGGGGCCGGGGGTCGCGGGCCAGGGGTCGGGGCCCTTTCGGTCCGTCCCGCGCCGGGCCGGTGGGTTCGTTCGGCGCGCCGGGGTCTGGGTCCGAAGTGGGTTCGTTCCGCGCCGCGGCCTGCCAGCACCCAACCCCCTCGATCCAACCCCCATTTTCCTTCCAGATGCCCCAACATCTCCAAGTTTGGGTTCGTTTTGGCGCCCGGGCCCCCGAAGTGGGTTTGTTTCGACGGCGCGGGGCCCGGAATTGGGTTCGTTTTCTCCGCGCACGCCCCCGTCTTGGGTTCGTCTGGCGCCGCGATGCCGACGTCGCTCGCGCCCCCGTCGTCGCGTCTTCGACGGCGAAGTGGCTTTGTTTCGCGACGGACGTCGGCCGATGGCCGACCGGCGTTGGGAACGAAACCGGATGGCGGCGAGGGCCCAAATCCAGGCGCGGTGGTTGGCACGCCCTGCCAGGGCGTGGTCGGGCCGCACACC
>DASZMJ010000270.1:0-2971 GCA_035551935.1 Isosphaeraceae bacterium | reverse complement strand
CCCCGAAGGACGCCGCCGGGAAGGGATCGGGGGCCTTGCTGGAGGTCGGCGGCGAGGTCGAGCGGCCGATCAGGCTGACGGCGGACGACCTCGCGGGCCTGCCCCGGCAGTCGGTCCGCGCGAAGGACCACAAGGGCGTCGAGTCGTCGTGGGAGGGCGTCGCGGTGATCGACCTCCTGCGGAAGGCCGGGGCGCGGGTCGACGAGAAGCTGAGGGGCGGCGCGATGGTCGATTACCTGGTCGTCGAGGCCTCCGACGGCTACCGCGCGGCGTTCGCGCTGGCGGAATTGGACCCCGCCTTCACCGACCGAGTGACCCTCCTGGCCGACCGCCGCGACGGGCATCCGATGGCCGACCCCGAGGGGCCGCTGCGGGTCGTCGTCCCCGGCGAGAAGAAGCACGCGCGGTGGGTCCGCCAGGTGAACCGGCTGACGGTCCGCCGGGCGCCGACGGTGCCCGCGGCGCGGTGATCCGAGGAGTCTGCCGTGCCCCCGATCATCCGACTCGCCACCGGGGACGACGCCGAGGCCGTCCGCGCGATCTACGCGCCGTTCTGCGACGCGGTGTCGCACGTCTCGTTCGAGGTCGAGGCACCGTCGGTCGAGGAGATGAGGCGGAGGATCGAGAACACGCTGAGTCACCATCCCTGGCTGGTCTCCGAGGAGGGCGGGGAGATCCTCGGCTACGTCTACGCCGGGCCGCATCGCGAGCGCGCGGCGTATCGATGGTCGGTCGACGTGTCGGCCTACATCGGACGGCGGCGGTCGGGGGTGGGCCGGGGACTCTATCGGTCGCTGTTCGCGATCCTGAAGCTTCAAGGGTTCATGTCGGCCTTCGCCGGGGCGACCCTGCCGAATGAGGCGAGCGTCGGGCTCCATCGGGCGATGGGCTTCGAAGAGGTCGGGGTCTATCGCCGGGTCGGATTCAAGGCGGGCGCATGGCGCGATGTGGTCTGGTGGCGGCTGGCGCTCCGCGAGCCTCCGGATGATCCGGCCGAGCCGCTCACGCTCGAGCAAGCGCAACGACTCAACGGCTGGGCGGGGGCGCTGGCGAGCGGCCTGCCCTTGATCAGAACCCCGGCTTCGGTGTGACCGTGAGCGTCGTTTCCTTGCCGTCGCGGACGACGACGACCTCGACGGGCTTGCCCGGGGCGGCGCCCGCGGTGGCCTCGTAGACGTCGGCGACATTGGTGGTCCAGCGGCCGTCGAGGGTCGTGAGCACGTCGCCGCGCTTCAGGCCGGCGGCCGCGGCGGGGGACCCGGGGGCGACGGCGGTGATCGTCACGGCGTCCGGCGCCTTGTCGACCTCCAGGCCCCAGAGCCCGGCCGGGGCGAGCACGACCTCGCGCGCCTCCTTCGGGCCGGCGAGCCGCTCGGGGAGGCTCTTCATCAGATCCTGCATCTCGTAGTCGACCGGCTCGAAGGTCATCTCCTTCGCCTGGTAGTCGATCGTCATCCGGTAGCGCGCGAAGAAGGTGAAGCCGAGGATGCCGTCGAGCGGCTTGCTGAAGAAGCCGCCGAGCGCCTTGAGGACGGGGTGGTCCATCACGATCACCGGCAGGTCCTTCGCCGTCACGCCGCCGATCTCCAGCGCGTCGGCCTTGGCCTCGACCGGGATCGGCAGGATGAATCCGCGCGCCTGGCCAGGCTTGATGATCCCGCTCGCCTCGGCCGCCTTCGTGCCGATGAGCGTCACGGGCGAGCCGACGTCGAAGAGCAGGCGATACGGGCCCTTGCCGTTGATCCGCACGCGGACCGCCATGTGGTTCGACGCGAGCATGTCGAACGGGACCTTCGCCGCGCCCTTGTCGGCACGGCGGGCCGCGCCCAGCACGACGAGGCCCAGCACGCCCGAGGCCGCCAGCCAGCCGGCCAATACAAGGCGGAGGATCGCGCGAGAATTCGAGGGAACGTTCATCTCAGAATCCCTCCCCGGCGATGAGGGGCACGTCGATCGTCGCGCCGTCGCGCTTGATCTTGAGCGCGACCGCCGCGCCGGCGCGGACCTTCGCCGCGGCGAGCATGGCGGCCTTCGGGGAGTCGACCGACTTGCCGTCGATCGCGGCGATCACGTCGCCCGGCTTCACGCCGGCGCGGGCGGCGGGGGAGCTATCGAGGACGGAGGCGACCCTGGCGGGGCCGCCCGCCTCCTCGAGGATGATCCCGAGCCGGCCGCGGGGGATGAGCTTGTCGGGCTCCTGCTTGCCGACCAGGACCGCGGCGAACTTGGCGAGCGGGCCGAGCAGGTTCATCGCCTCGAGCTCGGCCGGGGCCTGCTTGGCGATCGCGCCGCGGGGGATGAACGGCTCCTTCGGGTCGTAGTCGAGCCGGGTCCAGGTCATCCGGTCCTGCGTCGGGTCGATGGTCATCTTGTATCGGGCCAGGATGGTGAAGCCGAGGATGCCGTCAATCGAGTGACCGGGCAGGCCCAGCGCGTTCATGCCGATCAACTGGAACGGGTCCTCGACGCGGGCCTTCACCCCCCTGAGCGTCGGCCCGCCCTCGAAGTCGAGCCGGTCGACGACGGCCCAGAACTCGTCCTTCGGCGCCGCGAGGCCGACGGCCTTCGCCGCGTGGGTGCTGACGAACAGCGCGGGGGCGCCGGTGTCGACGAGGAAGTTGAACGGCCCCTTGCCGTTGATCCGGATGCGGACGAGGAAGTGGTTCGTCCCGGTCATCTTGTACGGCACGCGGAACGACCGGCCGACCTGCGGGTCGCGGGCCGTCTCGGCCTTCGGCTTCGGGTCGTCCGGCGCGAGCGCGGCGAGTGGTAAGAGCAGGGCGGCGATCGTCGCGAGTCGCCGAGGCGAGGGTCTCATGGGAGGGCGTCCCGGTCGGGTCGGTGCGGGCCGGGGCCGGGTCGCGAGCGCCCGGCCCCATCCGACCAGTGTACGCCGACCGGGGGCCGCCGGGAACGGGGCGCGGCCCCGCTCGCCCTGGCGGTCTTCGTAGGGTGGGCTCCGCCCACCATC
>DASZMJ010000269.1:0-2669 GCA_035551935.1 Isosphaeraceae bacterium | reverse complement strand
GGCCACTCGCCACCGACCACCGACCACTCAACGCCAGGGAGGACACCTGATGATGAAGAGTGCCTGGACCGGCAAGCGCGTGACGGTGACGGGGGGCACGGGGTTCCTGGGGCAACACCTCGTCAAGCGGCTGGAGAAGCTGGGCGCGAAGGTGTTCGTGCCGAGGAGGGCGGAGTACAACCTGACGACCCTCGACGCCTGCCTGCGTTGCGTGCTGGAGCACCCCTGCGACGTCCTCTTCCACGCCGCGGCGTACTACGGCGGCATCGGCATCAACCAGGCCGAGCCGGCGACGCTCTACTACACGAACCTCGTCATGGGCGCCAACCTGATGGAGGCGGCCCGGCTGGCGAAGGTCGGCAAGTTCGTCGCGATCGGCACGGCGTGCAGCTACCCGGGCTATCTCGAAGGGCACCTCAAGGAGGACGACCTCTGGGCCGGCCCCTGCCACGCGAGCGTGGTCAACTACGGCCTCACGAAGAAGATGATGGCCGTGCAGGCACTGGCCTACAAGCGTCAATATGACCTCGACTCGATCCACCTGATCCTGACGAACCTCTACGGCCCCGGCGACTCGTACAACCCCGGGCGGTCGCACGTCGTCGCGGCCCTGGTGCGGAAGTTCGTCGAGGCCGAGCTGGCCGGCGCGCCGAGCGTCGAGGTCTGGGGCTCGGGCCGGCCGGTCCGCGAGTTCCTGTACGTCGAGGACTGCGCCGACGCGATCGTGCTGGCGGCGGAGAAGTATGACGACGTGGCCATGCCGTTGAATCTCGGCACGGGCGTCGGCACCACGATCCGCGAGCTGGCCGAGACGGTCTGCGCCACCTCGGGATACCGGGGCAAGATGGTGTGGGACGCCGACAAGCCCGACGGGGCGCCGATGAAGGTGCTCGACGTCGCCAGGATGAAGCGGGTCCTCGACGGCTGGACGCCGCCGACGGCCCTGAGGGACGGCCTGACCAAGACCATTTCCTGGTATCGGGCCCACAAGGCCCAGGCGGATGCCAAATGGTGAACGCGCTGCGGCAGTTCTGGGACGGCTCGGCCCGCCGGCGAAGCTGGCGGGTCGAGGGCAAGGACGCCGGCCGTGGCCCCCTGGCCCGGCCCCGACTCGGCACGACGACGACCAGCTCCCGCACCGACACGACCCGCATCTTGTTCGTCAACCAGTACTACTGGCCCGACAACGCCTCGACCGCCCAGCACCTGACCGACCTGGCCGAGGCGCTGGCCGAGAAGGGTCACGAGTGCCACGTCCTCTGCTCGCGCGGCGGGTACCTCGCCAAGAAGGGGCCGCGGCCGCCGGCGTACGAGGTCCGCAACGGCGTCCACATCCACCGCGTCGGCGCCACCTCGTTCGGCCGCAAGAAGGACCTCGGCCGCCTGGCCGACTACCTCAGCTTCTACGCCGCCGCGGCCTTGCGGAGCCTGAGCCTCGGCCGGTTCGACGCCGTCGTCACGCTGACCACCCCGCCGATCATCGGCCTGATCGGCACCCTCCTGCGCTGGTTGAAGGGGTCGAGGCATGTCTACTGGAGCATGGACCTGCATCCCGACATCAGCCTCGCGATGGGGCGGATGTCGGCGCGAAATCCCGTGGTCGCGGCCCTGGCGAAGCTCAGCGACGCCGTCTATCGCCGGGCCGACTCGGTCGTGGTCCTCGGCCCCTACATGGCCGACCGCATCGCGGCCAAGGGGGTCCGCCGCGAGCGGATGGCCACCATCCCCGTCTGGAACCGTCGCGACGAGATCTATCCCCTGCCCCGCGCAGGCCACCCGCTCCGCGAGTCGCTCGGGCTCAACGATAAGTTCGTGGCCATGTACTCGGGCAACCTCGGGATCGTCCACGCCTTCGACGAGTTCCTCGAGGCCGCCCGCCGGCTCCGCGACCGCCCCGACGTCGTCTTCCTCTACGTCGGTGCCGGCCCGAGGCTGGCCGAGGTCCGCGCGGCCAAGGAGCAGGAAGGGCTCGACAACATCCGCCTGCTCGACTACTTCCCCCGCTCCGACCTGCACGCTTCGCTCTCGCTGGCCGATGTTCATTTGATCTCCATGCGACGCGAGGTTCCCGGCCTGGTCGTCCCCGGCAAGCTGTATGGGGCGATGGCCGCGGGCCGGCCGACGTTGTTCGTCGGCCCCGAGCACTGCGAGACCGCCGACACGGTCCGCGAGGCCGAGTGCGGCCTGACCATCCGCCTCGGCGACGTCGACGGCCTCGTCGAGGCCCTCGAACTGCTCGCCGCCGACCCCGACCTCGCCCGCCGCATGGGCGACCGCGCCCGCTCCGCCTTCCTCGACGGCCACGAGAAGGACGTCTGCTGCCGCCGCTGGGAGGACCTCCTCGCCTCGATCGTTGGCGCCGGGACCAAGGTCCCCACCGTCGCCGTCGCCGCCCCCCGCGAGCGCAGCCTCCTCCCCTTGCCCGACGGCCTCATCCCCGCCCTCTCCCGCAGCGAGACCGGGACCCTCCTTTCCCCCTCTCCCCCTGGGAGAGGGCCGGGGTGAGGGCCTGTGGAGGACGCCGCACGCGTTGGTGAGCGGATCGCGCAAGAGCCGGGCCTCTCTTGATAGAATGAGCGTCGACCTGCCGCGCTCCCCAGGGCGAACGCACGTGTTTCGCAAATCCTTGTCCTGCAAGGATTTGCAATCTAGTGCACGGAATTCAACTA
>DASZMJ010000268.1:0-2583 GCA_035551935.1 Isosphaeraceae bacterium | reverse complement strand
GACGGCCTCGGGGACCTGGTAATCGACGAACGGGTTCCCCCCGCGCCGGCGGAGGTCTTCGAGCCGGGCTTCGAGCAAGGGGTGGCTCGGGACGCTGAACGGCAGGCGGACGATGATGACGTTCGAGAGCGCCTCGCCGGGGACGTCGACCCCTTGCCAGAAGCTCTCGGCGCCGAAGATCACGCTCTCGACGTCGAGCTTGAACGCCTCGATCATCTTCGACCGCGGCATCCCCTCGCCCTGGGAAAAGAGGCGGATGTTCCGCTCGGCGAACCACGGGGCCAGCACGCGCGAGGCCTCTTCGAGCATCCGGTACGACGTGAACAGCACGAAGGCGCGGCCGCCCGTCTTTTCGAGGTAGTGTGGGATCGCGCGGATGGCCGCGGCTTCGAAGTCGCGGGGCTCGGTCGAGGGGTCGGGCAGGTTCCGCGGGACGTGGATCGTCACCTGGTTCGGATAGTCGAACGGGCTGCCGAGCTGGAGCGACTCGCACTTCGTCAGGCCGAGCATGCCCTTGGCGAACGCGAAGCTCGCCGGCTTGCCGACGGCCAGCGTGGCCGACGTGAGGATGCACGTCGGGACGCGGTCGAAGAGGTCGCGGCGGAGGATCGGGCCGACGTCGATCGGGGCGGCGGCGAGGGTCAGGCGGGCCCGGCCGCCGGACGGCTGGGTCTCGACCCAGTAGACGCTGTCGGCCTGCCGCTGCTCGAGCCAGTCGGTGACGCCCGCGGCGAGCGCCTCGCACTTGTCGGCGGCCGAGGCGAGCTCGACCCGCTCCTCGTCCTCGTCGAGCGCCTCGGCGTCGCGGGCGATGAGCGTGGCGAGCTTGCGGAGTTCTTCACCAAGACTGTCGGCCACGTCGACCGGGCTCCGTAACCGGCCGTTGGCAGACCCGCGCCGCCGGACCTGGTCGGCCACGCCCGCGAAGAAGTCCTCGGCCGCCGAGCGGGCGTGCTGGAGCTGGGCGATCGCCGCGGGAAGATCATAGAAGGCGAGCAGGCCCTTGTGGGTTCGCGGGTGGTGGAGGCGACCGAGCAGATACTCCACGCCGTTCTGCCCGACGCGCAATCCCAGGTGCTCGGCGGCGACGGCCTCGACGGTGTGGGCCTCGTCGAAGATGGCGACGTCGTACTCGGGCAGGAGGTTCGCCCCCCTGCCCCGCAGCGCGAGATCCGTCATGAACAGGGCGTGATTCACGATGAGCAGGTTGGCCGAGTTCATCCGGCGGCGGGCGGCGAAGTAGAAGCAATCTTTATACGTGCGGCACTTCTTCCCGAGGCAGTTGCCGTGGTCGCTCTGGACGGCCTCCCAGACGGGGGCGGGGACGCGGAAGTCGAGGTCGGAGCGGCTGCCGTCGTCGGTCCGGCCGGCCCAGAGCTTCACCTCCGAGAGGGAGTCGAAGTCCTCGGGCCTCGTGAACAGGCCGCCGGCCTTCATGCCCGCGCCTTCGAGGCGTCGCAGGCTGATGTAATTGCCCCGCCCCTTGACCAGGGCCGCTGTGAACTCCTGCGGCATCACGGCGCGGAGGAACGGGATGTCCTTCCCGAGGAGTTGCTCCTGGAGGCTGATCGTGTGGGTCGAGACGACGACCTTCTTGCCCGACTCGACGGCCGCGCCGATCGCCGGGACGAGGTACGCGAAGCTCTTGCCCACGCCCGTGCCGGCCTCGACGAGCAGATGGTGCTTGCCCTCGATCGCGCGGGCGACGGCGCGGGCCATCGCCAGTTGCTCGGGCCGCGACTCGTAGCTCGCGAGCCGCCGCGCGATGGCGCCGCCGGGGCCGAGGATCGAGGTGGGGTCGAAGGGGTCCATCCGCGCCTTTCCAGATCCGTGGTCGATCACCGGACGTTCATGGTCGTCGGCCCTTCGCCGCCGCGGCCCGGCGGCCGGCGACGATCGGGCGGGCGTCGACCCTCCACAGGCCGGCGACGCGCCGAAGGTCGGTCGGGACCGGCGAGTCGTCGGGCAGGAGCACCGCGCGGTCGTCGCCGACCTGCTCGGGCCGGATCGCGAAGAGCGCGCCGCCGGGCAGCGTCAGCACATCGCCGGCCCGCAGGCGCTTCAATTCCTGCTTGGATCCGATCGCCCGGTGCAATCTCGCGGAGCCCGCGCGGGAGAGGTGCTCGCCGTTGAGGAGCCACGCGAGATCCCCCTCCGCCAGCGGCAGCGCGAGCTTGCGGAGCGCCTCGGCGTCGCCCGCGACGAGTGCGACGTGGAACGAGTGATAGGCGGCCTCGGGCGTGTCGCGGCGATACTCGACCTTCTCGACCGGCGCCGGGGCCGGCCCCAGCGACGAGAGGGCGACGACGGCGAGCGTCGCCGAGACGAGCGCCGTCACTGCGGCGATCCGCCTCCGACCTCGGCGGCCCCGCTCGTTGATCGCACCCTTATCCACAGCGGTCGACTCCATGCGGGCTCGGACCGTGCTCGTCTGGGTGGCAGGCAATGCCGAAAACGGTGTGCGGCTCATGTGAGGGCATTGAGCCGAGAAAACACGCTCTTTTCCTTGTTGTCCATCGTGCGGAGTGTCGGCGGCTTCGGGGGCTTGTGAGGCGTCCGCCTGGGCCACTGTCGTTTCTCCTT
>DASZMJ010000267.1:0-5226 GCA_035551935.1 Isosphaeraceae bacterium | reverse complement strand
CGAGCGTTCGACGCGAGACACACACGGAGCCCCGAGACTCGCCCAACCGGCGGACCTCGGGGCTCCTTCGTTTTTCCCGTCCCGCCGGATACGATGTCAGTAGACCATCCCGAAGAGGAGATGACCCTCCCATGGCCGACGATCGTCGCATCCGGATCTTCGACACGACCCTGCGCGACGGCGAGCAGTCGCCGGGCGCCAGCATGAACCAGGCCGAGAAGATCGAGGTCGCCCGGGCGCTCGCGGCGCTCGGCGTCGACGTCATCGAGGCCGGCTTCCCGATCGCCAGCCCCGGCGACTTCGAGGCCGTCCGCGCCATCGCCGCCGAGGTGACAGGCGCCAGCGTCTGCGGCCTCGCCCGGTGCAACGACCGCGACATCGACCGCGCGTGGGAGGCCCTCCAGTTCGCGCAGAAGCCGCGGATTCACGTCTTCCTCGCCACGTCGGCGATCCACCGCGAGCACAAGCTCAAGATGACGACCGCGCAGGTCGTCGAGCGGGCCGTGGCGAGCGTCAAGCGGGCCAAGGCCGTCTGCGCCGACGTCGAGTTCAGCCCCGAGGACGCCGCGCGGACCGAGGTCGACTTCCTTTGCGAGGTGGTCGAGGCCGCCATCGCCGCCGGCGCCACGACCGTGAACATCCCCGACACCGTCGGCTACGCCACGCCTTCGCAGTATGCCCGCGTGATCCGGACGCTCGTCGAGCGGGTGCCGAATATCAACGACGCGATCATCAGCACCCATTGCCACAACGACCTGGGCATGGCCGTCGCGAACAGCCTGGCGGCGTGCGAGGCCAGGGCGAGGCAGGTCGAGTGCACGATCAACGGCATCGGCGAGCGCGCCGGCAACGCGGCGCTCGAAGAGATCGTCATGGCGCTGAAGACACGCCACGACTACTACGGCCTGACGACGAACATCAAGACCGAGCGGCTGTATCCCCTGAGCCGGATGGTCTCGACGATCACCGGCCTGAAGGTCCAGCGCAACAAGGCGATCGTCGGCCAGAACGCCTTCGCCCACGAGGCGGGCATCCACCAGGATGGCATGCTCAAGGAGCGGTCGACCTACGAGATCATGCGTCCCGAGGAGGTCGGCGTGCCCAAGACCGACCTCGTCCTGGGCAAGCACTCGGGCCGCCATGCCTTGCGGGATCGCGTGACGGAACTCGGCTACCACCTGACCGACGCCCAGATCGAGGCGCTGTTCAACGACTTCAAGGCGCTGGCCGACAAGAAGAAGGAGGTCTACGACGAGGACATCGTCGTCCTGATCGAGAAGCACATCCTGGACGTGACGCCGCACTGGAAGCTGGAATCGCTCCACACGACGGCCGGCACGAGCGTGATCCCGACGGCGACGGTCTGCATCCGCCGCCCCGACGGCGCGGTCGTGCAGGACGCCGCGATCGGCGACGGCCCGGTCGACGCGATCTTCAAGGCGGTCGAGCGCGTCACGGGGATCGCCGCGAACCTCCGCGAGTTCGCCGTCCGCGGCGTCACCGCCGGCAAGGACGCGCAGGGCGAGGTCTCCTTGGAATTAGAAGTCGAGAGCGACGACCGCACGTTCCGCGGCCGCGCCGCGTCGACCGACATCATCGAGGCCTCGGCCGAGGCGTACATCAACGCCGTGAACGCCATCCTCACCCGCCGCGAGCGCGACCAGCCGCGGGAGGTGATCGGGAGGCCCGGCGCGGGGGCGTGACCCGCCCGCCCCTCCCGGCTCGCTCCCCGGGCCGGCCGCGACACACGGCCCTATCACCGGGGCACGATGAGCCGCGGGTCGATCGTGAAGTCCTTCGTCGTCGGGCCGTCCCGATCGATCCGCACCACGCCCCGGAAGACGGGCTTGGCTGGCGGCCGGGGATCGGCCTCCGCGCCGAGGGCCTCGTGCCAGACGACCACCTGCTGAGGGCCCGTCGGCACGTCGCGGATCTCGAAGGCCCCCTTCTCGTCGGTGACGGCGAAGTAGGGATGGTCGAGGACCAGCCACCAGGCCGTCATCCAGGGGTGCATCTGGTCGAACATCAGCGCGGGCATGGGCTCGCCCGCCGTCGCCCGGACCCTCAGCGAACTCCACGGCCGTGGAGCATGCCGAAGGTGTAATTGAAGGTGTTGCGGTAGGTGTGGGGCGTCATGAACTCGGTGATATGCCCGCCCTCCATCGTGAGCACGAACTCGGCGCCGGGCATCCGGCCGCGGAGGCCATAATAGATCGGGTCGGCCGTCCCGACGACGACCTCCGTCCCCTGCATCAGGGCGAGGACGTGCGGCGTGAAGGCCCCGCGATCGGCGCGGAAGTCGACGGACTTCGGCCGGGCCGCGCGGGCGGCGTCGCGGACGGCCGTCGGCTTGACGAGGTAGACGATCGCGCCGCGGACGCCCCGGGTCTCGCGGTCGACGATCAGGCATTCCGAGAAGACGGGGGCGAGGCGCTGGGAGACGACGTCGAAATCCCTGACCGTCTGGCGAGTCTCCCGATCGAGGTCGACCAGGACCTCAGGCGCGGGCGGCTCGGCGCCGAAGACGACGCGGCCCCGGAGCGTCCCCCAGTGTCCGGCCTCGGCCTCGGCCGGCGGTGGCGGGGCGGCGCCCCGATCCTGGGCCGGGGCCCGCGCCGCAGACATCAGACCCGCGGCGATCCCGACCGCCACGGCGCCGATCGATCGATTCGCGATCATGGCCGAGAGATCCCCTCGGAGGACGGTCCGCCTCAATGGGATAATACGCCCGCCCGCTCGACCGCGTCGAGGAAACACCGCCGGACCTCCGACGCCCCGCGCAGGCTCGGCTCGATGGCGTTGACGAACCAGTCGGGCCGGCCGGTGAGGAAGTGGGCGTGGATGTCGGCGAGGACGCCGTATAACGGGGCCAGCTCGACGAGCGCGGCGTTGACCCTGTCAAAGTTGGCGCGGGCCCTGCGCGGGTCGCGGAAGGCGCCGGCGGCCGCCTCGTCGATGCCGAAGGTCGGGTCGTAGACGGTGCCGAGCGCGACGGGGCGGATCGGCAGGGCGTCGAGGAAGGCCGTCAGCTCGCGGACGAAAGCCTCGACGCCGGGGCCGGTATCGTCCACGAGGCCGGAGAGCAAGTCGTTGCCGCCGATGGTCAATAACGCCAGCGCCGGCCCTTCGACGCGGAGCCCGCGCGCTTGCCGAGGCAGGTCGTCGACCGTCGAGCCGTCGACGGCCCGCCGGTCGAGCCGGACGTCGCCGAGCCGGGTCGACAGGTCGCGGCCGCGGAACTCGGGGAAGAGGTCGTCGCGGTTCGCGACGAGCAGGCCGGCGGGGTCGACGCGGTGGGCGTTGTAGTGGGCGCAGTCGAGGATCGAGTCGCCGAAGGTGGTGACGGTGAGCATCGCCGCGCCCCCCTCAGTCGAGCCCCCCGGCCGCGGCCTCGTCGACCATCCACGTCACGCGGCCGGCCGCGTGCTGGAGCAGGCTGGCGGGCAGCTCGGCCGTCATCGGCCCGGTGAGCGCCCGGGCCAGCGGCTCGGCCTTCCGCGCGCCGAAGGCGAGGACGAGGATCGACCGCGCGGCGAGGATCGGGGCGACGCCCAGCGTCAGCGCCCGGATCGGGACGCTCGACGGCTCGCCGAACTCGCCCACGGCGTCGGCCAGGGTGACGGGGTGGAGGACGACCAGCCGCGTCGGCAGCTCCAGCGCCTCGTCGACGAGCATCTGGGTCGGCTCGTTGAACCCGATGTGGCCGTTGCGGCCGACGCCGAGGAGCTGTAGGTCGAGCCCCCCTTCGGCGGCGATCATCCGGTCGAACAGCGCGGCGTGCTCGGCGACGAACGCCTCGGGGACGGTCCCGTCGAGGACGTGGGTCCGGTTCGCCGCCAGGTCGACGTGGCGGAACAGGTGCCGGTCCATGTACGACCGATAGCTCCGCGGGTCGGCCGGCGAGATCGGGTAATACTCGTCGAGGTTGAAGGTCGAGACGCCCGAGAACGACAGCTCGCCCCCCTTGTGCATGGCCACCAGCCGCTCGTAGACCGGCACGGGCGTGTTCCCCGTGGCCAGCCCGATCGCGGCGCGGGCCCGCGCCTGATTGGCCCTGCGGATCATCCGGGCCACCTCCTCGGCGGCGGCCCGGCAGGCGTCGTGGGGCTTGGCGAAGACCTGGACGGTCGCGCCGGCGAGTTCGAGCATTCGGGCGGGCATCGGCGGACGGGCCTCGGGGTTCGGTCGCGCGACCGGATCACTTCCTCGCGCTCGGGCGGGCGAAATCCGTCCCAGTAGACCAGACCGCGGGGCTTGTCGGGAAGGAGGCAGGGGTCGTCTCGGGTACTGCCGAGGGCACGACCCTCGATCAGAGGGGAGTATGAACTACCGTGAGGACGTCGGCATCGTCGTGATCAGGGCACGGAGCACCGAGTTGACGGACTCGGCCGTCGTGAACACCCGGGCGATGTCCGGGTCGAGCGACACGAGGCGACCGCCCGGCGGGCAGTTGAGGACGGCAAAGTCCACGAGGCGGAGAGCGGCAGGCAGGGTGCGACGTGCGGGACGAAGGAGGGGCTTCCGTCCTCCCCTTCCGCCCTCCGCACTTTGCCATCCTTCTGGCCCTTCGGCCCCGTCGGGCCGCCTCTCGCCCCTCGGCACGGTGGATGGGCGAGTCGAGGAGGTCGTCCGATGTTGCGATTTCGCATCAATCCGCACAAAATTGGTTGCATCGTCGCGGCGCCCTTGCCAAGATCGCCGTACAGGTTGATGGAGTAAAGGCCCTCGATCCGAGGAGGCGGCGATGCGATCGATGAAGGGACGGCTGGTGGCGATCTTCTTCCTGGCGGGATTGGCGGGCCGTGCGCAGGCCGACGCCCTGGACCCGACGAAGTTTCCCAGCCTGGGCGCGCTGTCGGCGTCGCCGACGTCGTCGACGGCCTGGACGATCGACACCGGCAACGGCACGTCGACCCCGACGCTGACGGAGGGGACCGGCGGGACGGTGCTCGACGGCACGATCTTCACGCAGCCGGGGGGCATCGCCGTGGCCGTGTTCGACTTCAGCTCGATCAATCTGAGCGGTCCCCTGACAGTGAATGCGACGGGCGCGCTGCCCGTGGCGTTGCTGTCGCGAGGTGACGTGACGATCGGCGGGTCGACGTCCATCAGCCTCGACGGCGGCGCCGGTGGCGGCGGCCTCGGCGGCGGCGGCGGCGCCGGTGGCGCGGGCGGCGGCGGCGGCGGCTTCGGCTTCCAGGGCGGCTCCGGCCCCGGCGGCGGCGG
>DASZMJ010000266.1:0-25626 GCA_035551935.1 Isosphaeraceae bacterium | reverse complement strand
CGCGCCCTGCCAGGGCGTGGTCCCCGGCCCGGCCACGCCCTGGCAGGGCGCGCCACCCACCGCGGATCGTTTTCAGGTCGTCAGACCAGGACAGGGTGATCGGCGATCACCGGTGGCGGTCGCCGGCCGGCCTCGATCGCCGCGCGGGGGGTTCCGCGCGGCGATCCGTCCCCGGAAGAGACACTTCAACGAGGCAGATCGCTCCCTTCCGACGGGTCGACGGGGGTCGGCGGCGGCGGGGGCGTATCCGAAAGCGTCCGGGGCCGGTCCGGGGCCGGTCGCGCGGCGAGGGCCGGCGGGGTCGGCGTGGCCGAGGGGCCCGTCGGTCGCGTCGGGGTCGAGCGTCCGGCCGTGGCCGTCGAGGCCGGGGCGGCCGTCGCATTCGCGCGAGGCAGGCGGCGGTAGGCCGTCGTGGCGGCGTCGCGGACCTCGCGGCGGCGGTCGAAGAGCGAGGCGCGCTCGAGGGCCACGCCGGCGCGGGGGTCGCCGATCGCGCCGAGGGCCCAGGCCGAGGCGACGCGGACCTCGGAGGAATAGTCGTTCTTGAGCCGATCGACCAACGCCGGCACCGCGCGGGCGTCGCCGAGCTGGCCGAGCGTCAGGGCGCCGTCGCGTCGGCTGTTGCCGTGCGCGCTCTTGAGCCTCCCGAAGGCGTCGGCGAACGGGTCGAAGGCCGGCGCCGGGGCCGGCTGGGCGACGACGGCGGGTGGAGCGACCACCACGGGCGCCGTCGCGGCGACGACCGGCACCGGCTGGGCCACGACCACCGGCGGCGGGGCGGGCCGCAGGACCGAGCCGAGCAACATCCCGCCGACGAACGACGCGCCACCGATGGCCAGGTCGGTCCCCAGGCTCGGCCCGTTGTTGATGACCACCGGGCCGGGCACGAACCGGGGGCCCCAGCCCCAGCCGCCCCCCCAGCCCGGCCGGAAGCCGCCGACCGGGGGCCCGAACCGCGGCCCGCCGGCCGGCGCCGTCATGATCCGCGTGTCGCGCTGGAACGTCCCGGCGGGCCGGCGGATCGTGATGTCGCGCTCGACCATCCCCGGCGACCGCTGGATGCGGACGTCGCGGTTGATCGACCGGCCGCCGGGCCCGGTGATCGTCGTGTCCCGCTCGATGACCTGCCCGAACCCCGCCGTCGGCGCGAGCCAGGCGGCCAGCGCCAGGCCCGTCCTGAACCAGCCTCGCATGGCCAGATCCTCCTTGAAGTCGGCCGCCACGGGCCGGGCCCTCGGCGTGCCCGACGGCCCCTTCCCCGGCGGCGGGCGGCGATTCTCCCGCCGACCCCGCCTTTTGAGAAGGTCAATCGCGCGGCACTCGCCGCGGCCGACTTTCCCAACTTTCTCAAAACCTCGTCGCATCCCACGCCAATATCTGCCAGAATCAGCCGGAGCCCCATCGTTTCGGCGTCACAGTTGCCATGATTGGCCTGAGGACGACCGCCCTCGAAGACGGAGGTCCCCCATGATCCCGGAGTTGCCCGAGCGGGTCACGGTCCCCCTGGAGGCGGCGGCGGTGCCGATCGACCCGAGGCGCCCCGGGCGGATCGGCTGCCGGCGGTGCGGCCGGGCACTCGAACTCAACCAGCCCGACCCGGACGACCCCGACCGCTGGCTCGGGACCTGCCCGGCCTGCGGCTGCTGGCAGGTCGTGGAGATCCTCGACGGGGAGCGTATGGCCCTGGTCGTCGTGCTGCCCGTCGTCGACCTCGTCCGCGAGGCGATCCGCGCCGCCGGGGCCCGGCCCGATCGGCCCGATTGAATCATCGGCATCCCTGACCCCTCGCGATCGATCCGACCGTCACGACCGGCGCTTTTTCTTCGACTTGCCCTTGCCGCTCCCCTTGCCGCGGGGTCGCCTCGGCTGGATCGGCGGGCCCTTCGGCCGCGCGGGCGCGGGCCGGGGCGATCGCGGCCTGGGCGGCGGCAGCTCGGCGAGCTCGCGGTCGGCGGGGACGAGGTCGAGCTCGCGGCGGTCGACGTCGACGCGCGCCACGCGGACCTCGACCCGGTCGCCGAGCCGATAGCGACGGCCGGCGCGCCGGCCGACCAGCGAGTGGGCGCCGGCCTCGTAGTCGTAATAATCGTCGCCGAGCCCGGTGACGTGGATCAGGCCCTCGACCGGCAGCTCGACGAGCTGGCAGAACAGGCCGAAGTCCTCGACGCCGATGATGACCGCGTGGAAGACCTCGCCGACCCGGCCTTCCAGGTGGGTCAGGAGCTTGACCTTGATGATCTCGCGCTCGGCGGCCTCGGCCCGGCGCTCGGTCCGGGTGCAGTGCTCGGCCAGGACGACCAGCTCGTCGGGGTCGGCCTTGGGGGTCTTGCCGTCGAGGATCGCGCCGAGCTGGCGGTGGACCTGGAGGTCGGGATAGCGTCGGATCGGCGAGGTGAAGTGACAGTAGTCGTCGCTGGCCAGGGCGTAATGCCCCTCGTGCTCGGGGGTATAGGTCGCCTGCTTGAGGCTCCGGAGCAGGCCGTAGTGGACCGCGTACCGCTCGGGCCGGTCGTCCGACTCGGCCAGCACGCGCTGGAGCTCGAAGCGGCTCATGGGCGAGTCCATCGCGATCCCGAGGGTGCGGACGAACTCGGCGAACTGCTTGAGCTTGTGCGGCTCGGGGTCGGCGTGGCCGCGGCGGAGGAAGTGGACCCCGCGCTCGGTCAGGAACGAGGCGACGGCCTCGTTGGCCGCGAGCATGAACTCCTCGATCACCTGGTGGCTCTCGTCGTCCTTCGCCAAGTGGGCGCCGACGACCTCGCCCTGGTCCCCCAGCTCGACCTCGACCTCGGGCATCACGAGTTCCAGCGCCCCGCGGGCGGCACGTCGCTTCCGGAGGATCATGGCCAGCTCGAGCATCCCCGCGAGCATCGCGCGGACCTCGGCCGCGACGCCCGGCGCGGGCGCGTCTGGATTCATCATGACCTCATACGCTTCTTCGTAGGAGAAGCGGTGATCGACGCGGATGATCGAGCGGGCGAAGCGGCGGTCGGTGCGGATGCCGTCGGGGTTGAACTCCATGGAGACGCTCATCGTGTACCGCGGGTGCCCGCGCTGGAGGCTGGCGAGGCTGTTGGAGAGGACCTCCGGCAGCATCGGGATGACGCGGTCGGGCAGGTACACGCTCGTCCCCCGCCGCCGCGCCGAGTGGTCGAGCGCGGCGGCGGGCCGGACGAAGTGCGAGACGTCGGCGATGTGGACGCCCAGGCTCCAGAAGCCGCGGTCGTCGCGCGACAACGTGATCGCGTCGTCGAAGTCGCGGGCGTTGGCCGGGTCGATGGTGACGGTCGTCGCGTCGCGGAGGTCGAGGCGGTCGCCGACGTCGTCCTCGTGGAACTTGCGCGCCTGGTGGCGGGCCTCGTCGAGCACGTCGTCGTCGAAGGTGTCGGGGATGTTGAAGGCGCGGATGACGGCCAACGTGTCCACGCCCGGCTGCCCCCGCGGGCCGAGGACCTCGGTGATGACCCCCTCCCCTTCGAGGTAAGGCGTCGGATAACGCGCGATCTCGACGGCCACCTTGTCGCCCGGCTTGACCCCCTTGGCTCCGGGGTCGCCGACGTACAACGGGGCCTGGAACGTGGTCCCGTCGACCTTGACGTAGCCGGCGCCGGCGTCCTCGAAATAGTTGCCGACGAACAGGCCCGACGCGCGGTTGACGACGCGGACGACCTTCCCCTCGGCGTTCCCCCCCTTTCGGTGCGACCGCCTCACGATTTGCACCGCGACCTCGTCGCCCGTCGAGGCGTCGAGTCCCGCGTCGATCGGGATGAAGATGTCGCCGGCGCGGTCGGTCGCCTTCGCCGGCCGGACGAAGCCGAACCCCTTGCTCGTCCGCCGGAACGTGCCCACGACCAGCCCCTTGCCGTCCGGCTTCCGCAACGACTTGTTCCGCCCCACGTCGAGCTTGCCCGCCTTGATCAATCCCTTGACCACCGCGCGGAACTCGGCGTAGTCCTCCGGCTCCACCTTCAGCCGCCGCGCCAACGCCTTGAGCGTCAAGGGCTCGTACCCCTCCGCCTCGACCAGCTTCAACACCCGCGCCGCGTGGTCCGCCATGCTGATCCCCTCGGTTCTCAGTCCCTCGGTCCGGAGTTCAAGCCGTGATCTCGTCCCAATCGCGGGCGTCGACGAACAGATCGAGATGCCGCACGTTCCCGGTGGCGACCGTCAATTTGTCGCGCTCGCCGACGAAGCCCAGCGCCTGGGCCGCGAGGATCACGTCGATGTCGATGTCCTCGCGGGGCGTCTTGGGAAGCCTCCCCTGGCGCCGGCTCGACAGCGGCCGGCCGATACGGCGGGCGTCGGCCCACAGGTCGGCCGCCAAGGTCATCGCCTCGGTGTTGATCGGGACATAGGTGAATCGGGCGCGATCCGAGCACATCGCGTCCAGTCGCCGAAGTTGGGCCGTCGCGCGCTGGAGGATGCGCTTGCGGCGGACCTCGTAGACGATGACCTCCGGCAGGGCGATGATCGTCCCATTCAATTGATGATGCAGGAGCCGCATGTGGAATCTGTCGACGGTTTCGCTCGCGCCGCGCGGCTGGATCGCCGTCCACAGGGGCCCGGAGTCGAGCATGATGATCCTGGCCACGATTCAACGCCTCTTGGCCGGGCGCATGACCCCCCGAACGAGCTCGGCGGTGGGATCGTCGCCGGGCGCGTCCTCGGCGGCGAGGCTCTCGGCGAGCTTCACCGCGAACCGATCCCACGTCTCCTTGGCGAAAATGCCACCGAAGGACCGACCCGTCGGCGAGAACTCGTTGGTATCAACTTCCATCAGATATCGGAAAACCTTGTAGTATTTCGGGTTCGTCGTCGAGGCACACACGACCTGCTCGGGCATCCTCCCCCCACGCCTCCACCAGGGGATGTTCGGTGCGTAGTCCAGGCCGACCCCCTCCTCGACCGGCCACGGGCCGGGCTCGGGACGGTCGGAGACGAAGAAGATGGTGTTGAGCGGCTCGACGGTCACGGCGTACATGGACAGGCCTCCTCACAGGATGAACCGGCTGAGGTCCTCGTCATTGGCGAGGGCGTCGAGGCGGTCGCGGACGTAGGTGGCGTCGACGACGACGCGGCGGTCGGCACGGTCGGGGGCGTCGAAGCTGAGGTCCTCGACGACGCGCTCGAGGATCGTGTGCAGCCGGCGGGCGCCGATGTTCTGGGTCGAGCGGTTGACCTGGTAGGCGAGGTCGGCCATCGCGTCGATGGCGTCGGGGGTGAACTCGACGTCCAGCCCCTCGGTGCCGAGCAGCGCCTGGTACTGCCGCACCAGCGAGGCGCGGGGCTCGCGGAGGATGCGGGCGAAGTCGTCGCGGGTCAGGTCCTTCAGCTCGACGCGGATCGGGAAGCGGCCCTGGAGCTCGGGCATCAGGTCCGAGGGCTTCGAGCGGTGGAAGGCGCCGGCGGCGATGAACAGGACGTGGTCGGTCTTCACCGGCCCGTACTTCGTGTTGACGGTCGTCCCCTCGACGATCGGCAAGAGGTCGCGCTGCACCCCCTGGCGCGAGACGTCCGGGCCGCGGCCGCCGCCTTCGGAGTCGCCGGCGATCTTGTCGACCTCGTCGAGGAAGACGATGCCCGACTCCTCGGCCAGCGTCACGGCCGACTGGTTCACCTTCTCGGGGTCGATCAGGGCCTCGGCCTCCTGCGCCTCGAGGATCGGCCGCGCCTCGCGCACGGTCATCGTCCGCGACTGCGAGGGGCGGGGCAGGATGTTCTCGAACATCCCCTTGAGGTCCATCTCGAGCTGCTCGATGTTGCCGGCGCCGATGACCGACAGCGGGGCGCCCGACCGGCCCGGGATCGTCACCTCGACCTCGCGGTCATCGAGCTCGCCGGCCGCCAGCCGCGCGCGGAGCTTCTCGCGCGACCGCCGGCGCCGCTCGGCCGCCTCGTCGCGCGGCCCCTGGGTCGCGGCGTCCTCCTCGACGTCGACCCAGTTGACTGGCGCGGGGACCGGGCCGGGCATCAGCAGGTCCAGGAGCCGCTCCTCGGCCCGCCCCCGGGCCTGCTCCTCGACCCGGCGCCGCTCGCTGGCCTTGACCAGCACGACCGCCGCCTCGACCAGGTCGCGCACCAGGCTCTCGACGTCGCGGCCGTAGTAGCCGACCTCGGTGTACTTCGTCGCCTCGACCTTCATGAACGGCGCGCCGACGAGCTGCGCCAGCCGCCGCGCGATCTCGGTCTTGCCGACGCCGGTCGGGCCGATCAGCATGATGTTCTTGGGCATGACCTGCGCCCGCAGGTCCTCCGGCAACTGCCGGCGCCGCCAGCGGTTGCGCAACGCCACGGCGACGGCCCGCTTGGCCTCCTCCTGGCCGACGATGTCGCGGTCCAGCTCGGCGACGATCTCCCTCGGCGTCAGGTCGCGCACGGGTCTTGCCTCCACGATCGAGTCTGCGCGGTCGGTGCCCGCCCGCGATCGGCCGAGTCCGCCGGTTTCCCCGATTGTAACGGCCTACCCCCTTCCCCGTCATTCCGCGCCGCCCGGCCGTCGGCGCGCGGGCCACGACCGGCCCGAGATTCTCGGAGAAAGTCCGCCGGTTTTCGCGGCGGATTCCAACTGAGGAGGTGAGGCTCCGCCTGGGAGGGGTATCGTGCGCCCTCCCGGCCTCCCAAACCCGAACGTTTGCCCGACATGCCTACGATCGACCCAGGGCAAACGCATCTAATTCACAAATCCTTGTCTGCAAAGAACTTGCGACTAGTTGAATTCCGTGCACTAGATTGCAAATCCTTGCAGGACAAGGATTTGCGAAACACGTGCGTTCGCCCTGACGATCGACCGAGTCGCCCCTGGTCCTGCGGCGCCGAACGAACCCACGGGATTCCAGGGGTTCTGGGAAAGCTGTACTGGTCCTTTCTCGGCGCGAAACAAAGCCACTTTGGCCCACGAGGATGCGGAACGAAGCCGCTTTGTCCCTTCGTCGCCCGCGCGGGACGAAGCGGGCTCATGGACCGGGTTGGTGGTATCGGGGGAGAGCCCTGTCTTCGTAACCCGACGCGCCAGCGAGGGCGCCCTTCCGCTCCGGATCGGCCGAGCTGCGCCCGCGATCGGGAAGGCCCTCGCTGGCGCGTCGGGTTACGAAGAGGGACGCCGCCCTGGCCACCCGTCGGCCCGAACGAAGAGCCGAGGAATCACGAATTCGAAGCGTGCCCGCCCCGAGAAGCCCGGCGCGGAACGAACCGAACGGGGCACTGGGCGGTCCGGGCGAGCTTTGCGGTCGATCTCCCGGGATTCGAAACGAACCGAACGGCGCCCTGGGGGCGGTGGGCAAGCTGTGACGGCGGCGCGCGGCGGCGCGGAACGAACCCAAGGATCGCCGGTAATCGTCTCACCGAACGAACCCACGGGACTCCGGGGGATCTGGGCAAGCATTGGGGGCCGATGGCGGCGGCGCGGAACGAACCCAAGGGCCCCGGAAAACCGCGGCACGGGCGGGGGGGCGGGGGCTTTACCGGGCGCGGGGCGGTCGTGTCTAATCCGGGGCAAGTCGGCCGGTCGGCCGAACTGAGGTCCACGTCACCCACCTCAAGGTCCAAGAGCCGTTTGCGGAGGCGATCGTGATGCGACGACGGAAGACATGGCTCGCGCTGGCGGTGCTCGCGGCGCTGGCGGTCGTGGGGCCGCTGCGGGCCCAGGTCGGGGCCCCCGCCAAGGCCGATGCGCCGGCCGCGATGACCGCGGCGGCCGGCGAGGCCGGCGCGGGCGAGCCGTTCAAGCTCTTCGAATTCCTGACCAGCAACAGGTATCAACCCTGGGAGAAGTACGCGCTGGCGCTCGTGCTAGCGGTGGCCGTCGCCGGCCTGGTCTACGCCGGCCTCCTCGTCGGCCAGGTGCTCGGCGCCGACCAAGGGACCGAGCGGATGCGCGGCGTCGCCAAGGCGATCCGGCAGGGGGCGAACGCCTATTTAAGGAGGCAGGCGTTCCTCGTCTTCCCCCTGATGATCATCATCACCGTGTTGCTCTACGTCGCGGCGACGGGCGAGGCGGTGCCGCAGGAGATCCGGCTCGGCCGCGCGCTGGCGTTCGTGATGGGGGCGACGTTCTCGTGGCTCGTCGGCTTCGTCGGGATGAGCCTGGCCGTGCAGGGCAACCTCCGCGTCGCCGCCGCGGCCCGGACCAGCTACGGCAACGCGCTCCAGCTCGGCTACCGCACCGGCACGATCACCGGCATGCTCACCGACGGCCTCGGCCTGCTCGGCGGGACCTTGATCTTCATGGCCTTCGGCGAGCACGCCTATGAAGTCCTGCTCGGCTTCGGCTTCGGCGGCACGCTGCTGGCCCTGTTCATGCGGGTCGGCGGCGGCATCTACACCAAGGCCGCCGACGTCGGCGCCGACCTCGTGGGCAAGGTCGAGGCCGGCATCCCCGAGGACGACCCGCGGAACGCGGCGACGATCGCCGACAACGTCGGCGACAACGTCGGCGACTGCGCCGGCATGGCCGCCGACATCTTCGAGAGCTACGAGGTCACGATCGTCGCGGCGATGATCCTCGGCTACGCCAGCTTCGGCCACAAGGGGGTCATCTTCCCCCTGCTCGTCCGCGCCATCGGCGTCGTCGGCTCGATCATCAGCACCTACAGCGTCAAGGCCGGCCCCGACAGCACCAGCGACGAGGCGTTGCACTCGGTCCACCGCGGCTTCGTCCTCGGCTCGATCATCAGCGTCGCCGGCTTCTTCCTGCTCGGCTTCGGCTACCTCTACTCGAAGAGCGACGCCTACGTCCGCCAGTACCCGCAGGCCCTCGGCGGCTACGAGACCTCCGAGCCGTACCAGGCCGACCGGGCCAAGTTCGACCGCGACTTCCGCGCCTCGTACGAGCAGACCCACGCCAGCGAGAAGGCCGCCGACGTCGCGAAGTTCGACGCGGACTATCGCGCGGCCTACGCCGAGAAGTCGAAGACGTTCGTCGCCGACTACAAGGGGGACATCCTCGCCAGGAACACCAAGTGGTGGAGCTTCGGCATCGGCTCGCTCGACATGCGGCCGGCGTTGACCTGCCTCATCGGCATCATCCTGGCGATCGCGCTGAATAAGAGCACAAGTTACTATACACACACGCAATATGAGCCGGTCAAGAGCCTGGCCAAGGCGTGCCAGACCGGCCACGCGACGAACATCATCCAGGGGTTCGCCGTCGGCTATGAATCGACGGTCGTGGCCGTGGGGGTGATCGCGCTGGCGATCCTGGGGTCGGTCCTGATCTACGCCGGGTCGAGCCCGATCTTCGTCGCCTACGGCGTGGCGATGTGCGGCATCGGCATGCTGACGTTGACGGGCAACACGATCAGCATGGACGTCTTCGGCCCGGTCGCCGACAACTCCAACGGCATCGGCGAGATGGGCTACGACCGCGAGGAGATGGGCGAGGAGAACTACAAGCGCGCCCGGCAGATCCTCGCCGACCTCGACGCGGTGGGCAACACGACGAAGGCCGAGACCAAGGGGATCGCCATCGGCTCGGCGGTGATCGCCGCGGTCAGCCTCTTCGCCAGCTTCATCGCCGTCATCGCCGTCGGCAGCGAGGCGAACATCGGCCAGATGACCACCGAGCAGTTCCTCGCCGAGGCGGGCAAGCTGTCGGTGGCCGAGCCGATGGTCTTCATCGGCGCCCTGATCGGCGGCGCGGTGCCGTTCCTGTTCAGCTCGATGCTGATCCGCGCCGTCGGCCGCGCGGCGTTCCTGATCGTCAAGGAGTGCCGCATGCAATTCCGCGACCAGGAGATCTGGGCCGGCACGAAGACGCCCGACTACGGCCGCGTGGTCAACATCTGCACCTCGGCGGCGCAGGCCGAATTGCTCGGGCCCGGCATCCTGGCGATCCTGATGCCGATCCTCGTCGGCATCTTCCTCGGCCCGTATGCCCTGGGCGGCTACCTCGCGGGCATGATCGTCGTCGGCCAGTTGCTCGCCGTGTTCATGGCCAACGCCGGCGGCGCCTGGGACAACGCCAAGAAGACGATCGAGGACGGCCTCTACGGCGGCAAGGGGTCCGAGGCCCACAAGGCGAGCGTCACCGGCGACACCGTCGGCGACCCGCTCAAGGACACCGCCGGCCCGGCGCTCAACCCCTTGATCAAGGTCATGAACATGGTCGCGTTGCTGGCCATCGCGCCGATCATCGCGGCGCAAGGGCTGCCGCTCGACCGCCGCTGGATCATGTACGTCATCGGCCTCGTCGGCGTCGCGCTGGTCGGCTGGGCCGTCTGGCGGTCGAAGACCGAGACCAAGGAGATGCGCGAGATGGAGGCCGAGCTCGCCGCCGCCGCGGGCGCCGGCAAGAGCCTCGACGCCGTCGGCAATGAGGTCTGAAGTGGGGGGATTTCACCGCGGAGGACGCGGAGATCGCGGAGAAAAGAAGAAGAGAATTTACGATTTCAAATGGATAATTCTCTCTTTCCTCCGCGTCCTCCGCGGTGAATAAGGATTCAGGCCATCGCGACGGTCGCGGCGGCCTGCCTGAGGGCGTCGGCCTTGTCGGTGCGCTCCCAGGTGAATTCGGGCTCGGAGCGGCCGAAGTGGCCGCCGCTGGCGGTCTTGCGGAAGATCGGCCGACGGAGGTCGAGATGCTTGATGATGCCGCCGGGCGTGAGCGGGAAGGTGGCGCGGATCAGCTCGGCGATCCGGACGTCGGGCACCTGGCCGGTGCCGGAGGTATCCACGTGGACGCTCACGGGCTCGGAGACGCCGATGGCATACGCGAGCTGGACCTCGCAGCGCTCGGCCAGGCCGCTGGCGACGACGTTCTTGGCGACGTAGCGGGCCATGTAGGCGGCCGAGCGGTCGACCTTCGTGGGGTCCTTGCCGCTGAAGGCGCCGCCGCCATGGCGGCCCATGCCGCCGTAGGTATCGACGATGATCTTGCGGCCGGTCAGGCCGGCGTCGCCGTGCGGGCCGCCGACGACGAACTTGCCGGTCGGGTTGATGTGATAGACGATCTGCTCGTCGGCCAGGTCCGGCGGCAGGACCGGGATGATCACCTCGCGGCGGATCGTCTCGACGATCGTCTTGTGCAGCACGTCCGGCGCGTGCTGGGTCGAGACGACGACGGTATGCACGCGGACCGGCGCCCCGTCCTCGTACTCGACGGTGACCTGGCTCTTGCTGTCCGGGCGGAGCCAGGGGATGGTGCCGTCGCGGCGGAGCTCGGTCATCCGGTTGATGATCCGGTGGGCCAGGGCGATCGGCAAGGGCATCAGCTCGGGCGTCTCGTTGCAGGCGAAGCCGAACATCAGCCCCTGGTCGCCGGCGCCGATCTCCTTGCCGCGGGCGTGGTCCTCGTCGACCCCCATGGCGATGTCGGGCGACTGCTTGCCGACGGCGACCATGACGGCGCAGGTCGTGGCGTCGAAGCCCATCTCGCTGGAGGTATAACCGATGTCGCGGACGATCTCGCGGACGACGCTCGGGTAGTCGACGTTGGCCCGGGTCGTGATCTCGCCGGCCAGGACGACCAGGCCGGTCGTCAGCAGGGTCTCGCAGGCGACGCGGCCGGCGGGGTCCTGGGCGAGGATCGCGTCGAGGATGCCGTCGGAGATCTGGTCGGCCATCTTGTCGGGATGGCCCATCGAGACCGATTCGCTGGTGAACAGGTGGCGGCTGTCTTGGGACACGGCTTTGACGTCTCCTGCGTGGATCGTGTCGGAGGGAGGTCGGGGCCCCGGCGGCGCGTCCCGGCCCCGGGCGGGGCAGCTTGGGGGCCGAGTCTAACACGATCGGGCCGCGACCGTAAAGCGGAGCCGGCCGCCGCCGTCGCCTCGACGCAACGCCGCCGGGCGGGTATCCTCCGGGCACCGGGGGCGGCGCATCTCTCGGACATCTCTCGAAGGGCGAATATGCGAACCCGAATCGCACCGATCCTGTTGGTCCTCCTCCCGACGATCGCCCCGCCCTCCCCGCTCCGGGCCCAGGACGCCGCGGCCGAGGCCGGGCTGCTCCTCGGCCAGCCCCGGGCCGACTACAAGTCGAGGCGTCGGGCCCTGATGGATCGCATCCAAGGCGACGATCCCCGCGCCGTGGTCGTCGTCCGCGGCGAGGGGCCGGCCGGCGACGCCAAGTATCGCCAGAACAACGCCTTCGCGTATCTGACCGGCGTCGAGACCCCCGGCGCCTGCCTGATCCTCCTGCCCGCGGAGGCGGCCGAGACGTTGTATCTCCCGCCCCCGCCACGGGGTATGTTCCGCGCCGAGATCGCGCCGATCGCCCCCGGGCCCGAGGCGGCCCGGGCCCTGGGCGTCGAACACGTCGAGTCGACCTCGCGGTTCCTTGCCGACCTCTTCCGGGCCATCGGCGACCCGATGACCGCCGGCCGCTCCCGCGACGGCTCGACGGCCGTCTACCTGCTCGAGCCCGCCGCCCGCGGCCGGGGCGAGGCCGAGGACTCGCGCGCGGCCCGGTTCGCCCGCTTCCTCCGCGAGGGGGCGCCGACGGCCCGGTTCAAGGACCTGGCACCGGCCCTGGCCGAGCTGCGGAAGGCCAAGTCGGCCGGGGAAGTCGCTCTCTTACGGAAGGCGATCGCCATCACCGGCGACGCCCAGCGCGAGGCCATGAGTGCGCTGCGGCCGGGCGCCTTCGAGTATGAGCTGGAGGGCAAGGTCATCGGCACGTTCGTCGCGGGGGGCGCCCTACGGCCGGGCTTCGACTCGATCATCGGCTCGGGCCCGAACGCGACCTTCCCGCACTACTTCGCCAACAGCCGGCGGGTCGAGGACGGCGAGCTCGTCGTCGTCGACATCGGCGCCGAATACCGGTATTACACGGCCGACATCACCCGGACCTACCCGTCAAACGGCCGGTTCACTCCCCGCCAGCGGGAGGTCTACCAGCTCGTGCTCGACGCCCAGGCCAAGGCCGCGGCGCGGGTCAAGCCGGGCGAGACCAGGATGTCGGACCTCAACGAATTCGTCCGGTCCTACTTCCGCGACAGCTCGCTCCGCGCCAAGGGGAGCGACGGCAAGGAACAGACCATGGACCATTTCTTCATCCATGGCCTCGGCCATTACCTCGGCATGGACGTGCACGACGTCGGCGACTACTCGCGGCCGTTGATGGCCGGCGAGGTCATCACGATCGAGCCGGGCCTCTACCTCTCGGCCGAGGCCCTCGGGGTCCGGATCGAGGACGACTACCTCGTCACCAAGGACGGCGTCGAGAAGCTCTCGAAGGACATCCCGAGCGACCCCGACGAGATTGAACGACGGTTCGAGCGGCTGACGGCGCCGACGCCCACGGGTCGTTGAATCGATCAATTCGACCAAGTCTAGGATCATGGTCTGTTTCCGATTCTCAACACCGTATCATGTCGACCCGAGGTTCGTGGCACCGAGCGAAACAATCTCTAAATCGATGCAAGGTAGAGGTTTGCGAATGACGACGGGCACGATTCGGGACGGCCACGGGTCGCCGGACCGCGGTCAAATCGACCGGGCCGGCAGCGGTCCGGTTGACTCCCGGGCCTCGGTCGGTTACGAAACCACCTGCGGTCGCCGCGGGCCCGGTCGACCACCCCCCCACAGACCGTAACCAGCCCGAGGGAACGGGCGGCGTCGGTCGGCCCGGCCGCTCGCGGCCATCGTCGCGCCGACCTCGACCTCGACCTCGCCGCGATCGCCACGACGCATTCTTCTATGCATTTTCATCAGCAATCCTTTTCTCGATTGCCCGGGACGGCCCGGGGTTCCGATGTTGGGGAGTCGGGCGTCGACTCCGGGGAACGACGCAGAACCGGGGCAGGGAGGCGGGGTTTCATCCGTGTTGCGGCGGGCATGCCCGGCCGCGCCGACTCGGCGACGAGCGGCGACTCTGTCGGAGGCAATCCTCGATGGAACTGGTGACCGTGAACGAGCCGCACGACGTCGCGGCGCCGGCCGAGGGCGACCGTGTCGGCCTGAATCGCCCCGACTTCTTCATCGTCGGCGCGCCCCGGTGCGGGACGACGGCCTTATATACTTATCTAAGACAGCATCCCCAGATCTACATGCCCGAGTGGAAGGAGCCGCACCACTTCGCCCCCGACCTCGACTCAAAGTCCTCGATCCGGTCGCGCGAGGAGTACCTCGCGCTGTTCGGGCCGGCGGCCTCGGGCCGGCGGGTCGGCGAGGCCTCGGTCTTCTACCTGGCCTCCGAGGCGGCCCCGCGGCTGATCCACGCCTTCGACCCCGAGGCCCGGATCGTCGCGATGCTCCGCAACCCGATCGACGTGATGTACTCCAATCATCGCAAGAACCTCACCCTGAGCGTCGAGGACGTCGACGACTTCGGCGAGGCCCTGCGGCTCGAGCCGGAGCGGATCGCCGGGCGGAGCCTCCCGCGCGGGCTGGAGAACGACCGCTTCAAGCTCTCCTATCGTCGCAACGTGCGGTTCGACGAGCAGCTCGGCCGCTACTTCGACCGGTTCGGCCGCGAGCGGGTCCACGTCATCCTCTACGACGACTTCTGCGAGGCGAGCCGCGAGGTCTTCTTCCGGGTCTGCGACTTCCTCGGGGTCGAGCGGTACGACGGGATCGACTTCACGGTCGTCAACGAGAACGTCGAGCTCCGGTCGCACGCCCTGACCCACCTGCTCCGCCAGCCGCCTCGATGGCTGCTGCCGTTGGCCCGGACGGTCCTGCCCTCGCGGGCGTTCCGCCGCTCCCTGATGGCGCGGATCGATCGGCTCAACGCGGTCCGTCGCCGCCGCCGGCCAATCCCCCCGGCCCTCCGCCGCCGCCTGGTCGAGGAGCTCCGGCCCGAGGTCGATCGGCTCTCGGCCCTGCTCGATCGAGACCTCTCGATGTGGTTGCGAGCCTGATTTGACCGTCGGCCGCCTCATTCACGAACCCGCTGATACGTTCCGGTTTCGAAACGGCAAACTGGCCTGTTTCCCTGCGGAAAGCCTCCAGCAAATCGGAAAGCATCAGCGGGTTCGTGTATCAGGCCTCTGTCTCCTGCTGGGCGTCGCGGTCGCGGCGATACCAGCTCCAGAGGAGGCGGTGGGTCGAGTAGTCGAGCAGGGCCTGCGACGAGGGGAAGGTGGCCGCCTCGGGTTCGTGGCCGTCGAGGAGGTCGCGGGTCGGTCCGGTGACGTAGGCCCGTCGTGCCCCCCGGCAGAGGTCGGCGAGGAAGACGGGGAAGTTCTCGGCGGCCGACGGCCGCAGGCGGTCGCCGAGGTAGGCGTAGGACATCTCGGTCGCCACGGCGCGGAAGGAGAGCCGGGGTTCGCGGCGGACGAGGATGACCTCGCCGACCGGGTCGCGGACGACCCGTCGGGCCCGTCGGCGACGGCCAGGCCGTCGCCGCCGCCCCCGGAACACGGACCCGAGCCCGGCGGCCAGGGCCTCCGGCCAGGAGGGGGGCTCGACGTCCCGGTACTCGTCGGTGGCCTGGATCCGGCCGGCGCTGATGAGTTCGACCCTGTCCCAGGGGACCCAGTGCGTCGGCTCGCCGCGGAGCCCCTGGACGCGGAAGCCGTCGTCGAGGCAGGCGGCGCTGTGGATGGTCCGGGGGGGGCCGAGGACCGGCAGCGCGTCGGCCCGCCAGGCCTCGGCCGGGATGCCCAGCTCGAAGAGGCCGTCGAGCAGGGCCCGCACCTCGTCGGCCCCCAGCGGCCTGGGCAGGATGCCCGGCGCGCGGGCGACCCAGAGCATCGCCTCGGTCGGGTGCAGGCCCGTGACCTCGCAGAGCAGGTCGCGGACGGCCCTGGGGTCCTCGGGCGCCGTGAAGAGGACCAGCCGGTAGGGGTCGTCGTCCCCGGCCATCGCCCGCGCTCCGCCCCGCCTCGCTCGATCGTCTCGACCGCCCATCGTAGCAAGGCCCGGGCCCGTCGCCAACGGCGGTGACGGGCCCTAGCCCGAGGGGAGGGCGCTCTGATACCTTGGAGAACGTCCACGGGACCCGTCGACGAGGATCGCCGGGAGCGTCGGAGGCTGGAGGGCCGGAAGATGTTGCGCGCGAGCTTGTTCGGGGCGGTCGTCGTCCTGGGGGCAGCCGTCTCGACGGCGACCGGCGGGATCAAGGAGGCCCGGCACCTCTCCAAGACCGGCAAGTACGCCGAGGCCCAGGAGGCATACGAGGCCCTCCGCAAGGAGACTCCCGCCGCCGATGCCAAGGCCCTGGCGAAGGTCGTCATCGGCCTGGCCGATTGCCTGGCCAGCCAGGGCGAGACCGAGAAGGCCATCGGGGCGCTGCGGGGCCTGCTCGAGTCGCGGAAGGAGGACCCCGACCTGCTCGCCCACCTGGCCGACCTCGAGTTCGACCGGGGCCACTGGGACGACGCCGAGAAGGCCGCCCGCGCCGCCCTGAAGGCCGACGCCGACCACTTGCTCGCGCGCTGGGTCGTCGCACGGCTCGACCAGGGCCGCGGCGAGGCGAAGCGGGCCAATGATACGTACAAGTGGTTCATCGACTATCACAACGCCCACCGCAAGGCCGTCGCCGACGACGCCGACGCGCTGGTCCTCATCGGCCAGGCCGCCGAGCGTTACTACCGCAACACGGCGCGCGGCGGGGAACTGAAGGAGACCCTCCTCGACGTCATCAACGAGCTGTACGAGGGGGCCGCGAAGGCCGACCCCGACTGCTGGGAGGCCCCCTGGCTGGAGGGGCGGCTCTACCTGTCGGGCTACAACGAGCGCGACGCCAACCGCGAGCTGACCCGCGCCGTCGAGATCAACGCGCAGGCGCCCGAGATCCTGGTCACGCAGGGCCAGGCCGACGTCCAGAACTACAAGCTCGCCGCGGCCCGCAAGAAGGCCGAGGAGGCCCTGGCGATCAACCCCCACTACGCCCCGGCGTTCGTGCTCCAGGCCGACGTGGCGATCTCGGACGAGCGGTTCGACGACGCCCTCGCCGCGGCGCGGAAGGCGGTCGCCGAGGACCCGAAGGACGAGGAGTCGCTGGCGCGGCTCGCGGCGGCGTATCGCCTGCTGGTCGACCCGGTCGGCGCCTCGGCGGTCGAGGCCGTCGCGCTGGCGGTCAACCCCAAGCCGGCCACCTTCTTCGCGGCCCTGGGCGAGCGGCTGGCCGACCGCCGCAAGTACCACTCGGCCGAGCGGGCCTTCCTGCTCGCCATCGACGCCGACCCCGAAGGGGCGGCGGCCCGGATCGGCCTGGGGATGCTTTACATGCAGATCGGCCGCGAGGCCGAGGCCCGCTCCCTCTTCGACGCCGCCTTCGAGGCCGACCCGTTCAACGTCCGCGCCAACAACATGATCGAGGTGCTCAAGCACATGGCCGGCTACGCCGCGATCAAGTCGGACCACTACAGCGTGCTCGCCTTCGCCGGCCAGGACGAATTGCTCGGCAAGTACATGTCGCGCTACCTCGAGTCGATCCACGGCGAGCTGACCTCGCGGTTCGGCTTCAGCCCGCCGGGCCTGACCCAGATCGAGGTCATGAAGGACCACAAGTGGTTCAGCGCCCGGACGATCGCCTTGCCGTTCATCCCGACCGTCGGCGCCTGCACCGGCAAGGTCGTGGCGCTGGCGAGCACGCGGAGCATGCCCAAGCCGTTCAACTGGTCGCGCGTGCTCCGTCACGAATTGACGCACGTCATCACGTTGCAACAGACCGACTTCAACATCCCCCACTGGTTCACCGAGGCCCTGGCCGTCGAGAGCGAGAACGCGCCCCGGCCGCAGGAGTGGAACAAGCTCCTGCTGGAGCGCGTCCCGAAGCACCGCGACCTCCTGACCCTCGACACGATCAACCTCGGGTTCATCCGCCCGAAGGACCCCGACCAGCGCCAGCTCGCCTACTGCCAGGCGCAGCTCTACGCCCAGTACATGGTCAAGCGTTTCGGCCCGACCGCGCTGCCGAAGATGCTCGCCGCCTACCGCCGCGGCCTGACGACCGACAAGGCGATCCCCGATTGCTTCGGCGTCGACAAGGCCGACTTCGAGGCCAAGTACGCCGCGTTCCTCGACGACGTCGTCAAGACGATCCGTGCCCGCGTCAACGACGAGGAGCCGATCAAGTTCTCGCAGCTCGAACGCCAGGTGAAGGCCAAGCCGGACGACCCCGACCTCAACGCGCGGATGGCCTACGAGTTCTTCGCCCGCCGCGACTACCGCGAGGCCCGGCCGTTCGCCGACAAGGCCCTGAAGCTCAAGCCGAAGCACCCGCTGGCCAGCTACGTCAAGGCCCGCCTCTTCGAGCACATCGGCGACGCCGACGCGGCGCTCGAGGTGCTCCAACCGGCGCTCGACCGGGACAAGCCGGACGAGCGCGTGCTCGACTTCCTCGCCGAGCTCGAGATGAAGGCCGGCCGGCTCGACGAGGCCGAGTCGCTCTACGAGCTCGGCCGCAAGGACGACCCGCTCAGCACCCGCTGGCTCGCGGGCCTGGCCCGCGTCCACCTCCGCAAGAAGCAGGCCGACAAGTTCCGCGCCGACCTGATCAAGATCGCCGAGAACGAGGCCGACTCGCTCGAGGTCCGCCAGACCCTCGCCAAGAGTTTCCTCGACGCCAAGAACTTCGAGCAGGCCGAGCGCTGGGCGACCGATTGCCTTTACATCCAGGTCTACGACGCCAACATCCACGCCCTGCTCGGCGACGCCCTGCTCGGCCAGAAGAAGTACGCCGGCGCCGCCGAGGAGCTCCAGACGGCGCTGGAGCTCCGCGTCCGCAAGCCCGACGACGTCAAGGTCCGCCTCGCCCGCGCCCAGGCCGGCATGGGCAAGCGCGACGACGCCCGTGCCACCCTCGACGCCATCCTCAAGCGCGACCCCGACCACCCCGCCGCCAAGGCCCTCCGCGAGGAGCTCTTCGGCAAGCCGGCCGACGCCAAGGAGGCCAAGGAATGAGTACGGCCGCCGAGTCGCCGCCACCTACCTTCGAAACTATCGCGGATCTCCTCGCGCATCTGGGGGACGTTCCCGCCTACCGCGTGCGCCTCCGACCGACACCGGGAACGGCCACGATTCAGGACGCCGTCGACCTCCGCGCCCGGGAGAAGTGCCTCCTCGAACTCGTGGACGGGGTCCTCGTGGAAAAAGGCATGGGATTCTTGGAGGCGTTCCTGGCTGCGGAACTCGCATACCACCTGGCGACTTGGGTCCGGCTCCACGACTCGGGGATCATCCTCGGCGCCGATGCGACGATCCGACTCCTCGGCGATCAGGTCCGTATCCCTGACGTCTCCTACTTCGCTTGGGACCACTTCCCCGGCCGACAACTCCCCCCCGAGCCGATCCCGGACATCGCCCCCGACCTCGCCGTGGAGGTCCTGAGCAAGAGCAACACCCGCCGCGAGATGGCCCGCAAGCCCCGCGAGTACTTCGAGGCCGGCGCCCGGCTCGTCTGGTATGTGGACCCGAAGACGCAGACGGTGACCGTCTACACCACACCCGACCGTCCCGACGTACTCTGGATCGACGACACCCTCGATGGCGGCAACGTCCTGTCGGGCTTCGCCCTGCCGCTCCGCGACCTCTTCGCGACGACGAGCCCGCCGCAGGCCGGTTGCAGGACGGGGGATTTGCAACCGGCCGACGAATCTTTTAAGATTGGGGAAGGATGAGCGAAGGACAGTCCGGCGGATGGACGCTCGGGGCATTACAGCGGCGGATCGCCGAGCTCTACGGGGCCAAGGACGCCGCGCGGGGGCCCGAAGCGACGTTCCTCTGGCTGGCCGAGGAGTTCGGCGAGCTGGCCACGGCCCTGCGGTCGGGATCGACCGAGGAGCTGGCGCTGGAGATGGCCGACGTCCTGGCCTGGCTGGCCACGCTCGCCAACCTCCGCGGCGTCGACCTCGGCGCGGCCGTCGCCGCCAAGTACGGGGCCGGCTGCCCCGGCTGTCACCGCGTCCCCTGCGCCTGCGACCCGGCCGAGAAACCCTGAACCGAGCGACCGAGAGGCCGTTGCCATGCGACCCCGACTTCCGTTCGCGCGCCCGACCACGGCGGTCGCGATGTTGGCCCTCTGGGCCGCCGTCCCGGCGCGGGGGGCGAACGAGCCGGTCACGATCGAGAACGTCCGGCTCGGCTTCCAGGACAAGTTCAAGCTCGGCACCTGGACGCCGATCGCCGTCGACCTGAAGGCCGGCCTCGGCCGCTTCCAAGGCATCGTCGAGGTCGAGGTCGCCGACGACGACGGCACGCCGACGATCTTCCGGCGTGAGGTCGACCTGTCCCCCTCGGCCTTCGACACCATCGCCCTCTTCGCCCGACCCGGCTCGCAGCATGGCGAGATGACCGTCTCGGTCTGGGACCAGTCGCACCGCCGTCGGATCGCATCGAAGCGCTTGGACCTGTTCGCCGGGGCGCTCGACCCGCAGCAGACGGCCCTCCTGGCCCTCGGCAACCCGCGCGGGGTCACCGAGGTCCCGCTGCCGATCGCCGACCCGAGCCCGACCTCGACCAACGTGCAGGAGCAGCCGATCGTCGTCCTCGCCCCCGGCGCCCTGCCGCACGGGATCCCGGGGCGTTGGTACGGCTACGACGGCATCGACGCCGTCGTGCTCGACACCAACGACGACCTCACGATGCAGGCCCTGAACACACGGGGCGAGGCGTTGCGGCAGTGGGTCCAGCACGGCGGCCACCTCGTCGTCGCCATCGGCGGCAAGTGGCAGGCGGCCAACGACAGCTTCCTCAAGGAGATGCTGCCGGCGCGGGGGGCCGGTCGGATCAAGATCGGCGACACCGGCGCCCTCGAGTCGTTCGCCGGCCCGAACAGCAAGCCGCTCGTGCCGGCCGGCGGCCCGGGGATGGAGGTGACGAAGCTGGAGCTGGTCGAGGCCCGGTCGCCCCACGCGCTCGACAACACCGCGGCCACCCCGGTCGTCGTCCGCGGGGCGTACGGCTTCGGCCGCGTGACGGTCGTCGGCCTCGACGTCGACCAGCGGCCCTTCCTCGACTGGGCCAGCAAGCGCGACTTCTGGATCCGGGCCCTGGACCTCCGGCTCAACGCCGACGAGATGACCGCCGGCGCCGGCCCCATGTCGGGCATGGCGCGGGGGCGGTTCTTCCAGAGCAACGCCTCGGACATCTCGACGACCCTGCACCAGTCGCTCGAGCAGTTCCCGGGCGTCAAGCTCGTCCCGTTCGGCTGGGTCGCCTTCTTCGTCTTCCTCTACATCCTGCTGATCGGGCCGGGCGACTACTTCTTCCTCAAGAAGGTGCTGAAGCGGATGGAGCTGACCTGGATCACGTTCCCCTTGATCGTCGTCGGCGTCAGCGTGCTGGCCTACGTCGCCGCCTACCGGATCAAGGGGACCGACCTCCGGGTCAACAAGCTCGACATCGTCGACGTCGACGCGACCTCGGGCCAGCTCCGCGGCAGCACGTTCTTCACGGTCTTCAGCCCGCAGAACCGCGACTATCACGTCGCGATCGCGCCGGCGTCGATCGGCGAGCGGCCGATCCCGTCGGCGAAGTCGGCCGAGACGATGGTCTCGTGGTTCGGCTCGCCCGAGGCGTACTTCGGCGGCATGGGCAACGCCACCCGGATGTCCCTGTCGACGTCGCCATATCTCTACGGGCCGATCGGCGAGCCGCGCCAGCTCGACGACGTCCGCATCCCGATCTGGACGACCAAGGGCTTCGCCGGCCGCTGGTTCGGCCGCGCCCCGCAGGTCGTCGAGTCGAAGCTCGAGCGGTCCGGCGCCGACCGGATCGAGGGCAGCGTGACTAACCTGCTCGACGAGCCGCTGACCGGGGCGCGGCTGGTCTTCGGCAAGCAGATCTACGACCTCGGCGAGATCAAGCCCGGCGAGACCAAGACGCTGGACGTCCGCAACGAGATCCTCGGCGGCTACCTCAGCCGGCTCAGCCTGGCGATCCCCGGCAGCAACCGCTCCAACGGCCCGCAGGCCGAGTCCGACACGGCCGTCTCGCACCGCCCCGAGATCGCCCGCCTCCTGATGTTCTACGACAGCACCTCCAGGACCAACCAGGCCAACCTCGGCCCCCTGGCCAACGGCCCGCTCCATACGATCGACCTGACCGGCCTGCTGGCCCTGGACCGGCCGATGCTGGTCGCCGAGATCGGCGGCGATGCCGCCACGCTCGACCTCGGCACGACCTCGAGCCCCCCCAAGGTCGACCGGACGACCGTCCTCCGGGTGATCCTGCCCTTGAAGTAACCCGTTGCGAACCTCCCAAAGGCCCCCGACGCCGCCGACGAGGCCCCCCATGATCGAGACCAACGACCTGACGAAGATGTACGGCGACCTCTACGCCCTGAACCGCCTGAACCTGACCCTCGACCAGGGGGACGTCTACGGGTTCATCGGGCCCAACGGCGCCGGCAAGACGACGACGATGCGGATCCTCGCGACGTTGCTCAACCCGACCTGGGGCGAGGCGACCGTCTGCGGCTATTCGATCTACACCGGCGCCAAGGACATCCGCCGGATGATCGGCTACATGCCGGACTTCTTCGGCGTCTACGACGACATGAAGGTCATCGAATACCTCGAGTTCTTCGCCGCCGCCTACCGCATCAAGGGCCCGGCGCGGAAGAAGATCTGCGAGGAGGTGCTCGAGCTCGTCGACCTGACCTACAAGCGCGACGCGCTCGTCACCAGCCTCTCGCGCGGCATGACGCAGCGGCTCGGCCTGGCGCGCGTGCTCTTGCACGACCCGCAGGTCCTGCTGCTCGACGAGCCGGCCTCGGGCCTCGACCCGCGGGCCCGGATCGAGATCCGGGCGCTGTTGAAGGAGCTGCGGACGATGGGCAAGACGATCCTCGTCTCCAGCCACATCCTGCCCGAGCTGGCCGACATCTGCAACAAGATCGGCATCATCGAGCAGGGGGTCCTGCTCGTCAACGGCGCCGTCGTGGACGTGATGAAGCAGGTCCGCACCGACGTCGTGCTCAACATCCGAGTCGCCGACCGGATGACCGACGCGGCCAACTTCCTCGAGAGCCAGCCCGAGGTCGAGAGCGTGCAGGACAAGAACGAGGTGCTCGTCGTCAAGCTCAACGAGGGGGTGCTCCAGTATAGCTTCCTCGCCCGCCGTCTCTTCGAGAACGGCTTCGAGGTCACGACCTTCAAGGAGGACGAGATCAACCTCGAGACCGCCTTCATGCACCTGACCAAGGGCATCACGAGCTGATGACTTTATTGATACCCCCCTCTGCCGCTGGGAGAGGGGGGAAGAGTGACATACGTATGGGCTTCGAGGTCGAGAACAAGTTCCGGGTGGCCGACCACGGCGGATTGCGGCGTCGGCTGGCCGAATGGGGGGCCGAGGCGGGCCCGGCGGTCGAGCAGGAGGACGTCTACCTCGCGCACCCGGCGCGCGACTTCGCCGCGACCGACGAGGCGCTGAGGCTCCGCCGCCTCGGCGACGAGAACCGGATCACCTACAAGGGGCCGAAGCGCGGCGGGCCGGCCAAGACGCGCGAGGAGGTCGAGGTCCCCTTCGCCGACGGCCCCGGGGCCCTGGCCGACATGGCCCGCGTCTTCGAGGCGCTCGGCTTCCGCCCCGTCGCGACGATCCGCAAGTCGAGGACCTCTTACCACCTGGAGCGCGACGGCCGGCCGATCGAGGTGGCCCTCGACCTGGCCGACGGCCTCGGCGCCTTCGCCGAGGTCGAGGCCCTGGCCGCCGACGAGGCCGACCTGGCCGACGCCCAGCGGGCGGTGACCACCCTGGCCGAGGCGCTGGGCCTGACGGACCTGGAGCCCCGGTCGTACCTCCGCATGGGGCTCGAGGCCGCCCGTCGGAACTCGTCTGGCCCATCTTGAGCCGTTCTGGTAAGAATCGCGGCCGACGCACGTCTGCCGTTCCGGCACGGACTGGGATTGGGAAAGGGAGATCCGAGCGATGGACCGCCGCTTCGTCCCCTCGGCCGAGGGGCTCGAGACCCGCCAACTCTTGAGCACCGCAGCCAAGCCCTTGCCCGACCCGATCACGCAGTTCGACACCCAGTTGGCGCATCACGACCGGACCAACCACCTGGCGGGTTTCCTCTACCAGATCGAGCCCGGCCGTTTCGTCTCGCAACCGATCGTCAACCAGATCCAGAACGACTACAAGGCCCTCCGCGCCACGCTCCACCCGGCCGACCCGGTCGCGCTGAACTCCTTCAACGTCGAGCTCCGCAAGCTGACCCAGAACGCCTCGCTGACGGCGACCGACGTCTTCCAGCTCAATCGCACGTTCGGCCGGGCCCTGGGCACCGCGAACGCCAACCCGAATATCATCGTGGACCTCCAGGGCCAGATGACCCAGCTCGCCCACGTCGACTCGGTGAGCCCGAATCCGCTCTCGCTGGCCACGAACGACTACAGCCTCGTCCTCCAGGATGCCCTGAGCATCGGCCGGCCGTTGCCCCCCCCCAAGGTCCCGCACCTGAACGTCGCCGACCACGCCATCCCGGGCAACAAGGTCCTGACCTACAACACGGAGCCGCGGATCGTCGGCACCTACACCGCGAACACGGCGATCTACCTGATCGAGAACGGCGGGATCGTCGGCCAGGCCATCACCCCCTCGACCGGGACCTTCAGCGTGACGCCGATCAACGCCCTCGGCTACGGCACCCACACCTTCACCGTGGTGGGGCAGAACATCGCGGGCGACGTCAGCCTGCCCAGCCCGAGCCTGACCATCACGGTCATCCCCAAGCCCGTGACCCCGTCGAAACATCCCAAGGGCCCGGCGGCGAAGGCCTGAGCCGTCGAGCCGGGGCCTATCCCGCGACCTCGCCCGCCGGCCGCTTCGCGCGGGCGCGGGCCCTGGGCTGGTGCTTCCAGCGGCGATGGAGCCAGAGGTACTGCTCCGGGTCGCGGCGGATGAACCGCTCGATCGCCGCGGTGTAGCGCTCGGTGAGCAGGCGGGCGTCGTCGGCCGTGCCGGTCAATTCCTCGGGACCGATGATCTCCTCGCAGCCGACCTCGTAGCGGAACCCCGGCCCGACCCGCCGCGCGAAGCCGACGACCACCGGCGCCTTGTACTCGATCGCCAGCAGCGCGATCGCCTTGTGCGTCGACGCCGGCCTGCCGAAGAAGTCGACGAACATCCCGTTCTGCCCCGCGTCCTGGTCGGCGATGAACGACAAGACGCCCCCGCCGCGCAACACGTCGAGCATCTGCTCGTAGCCGCCCGTCTTCGGGATGAGCCTCTGGCCGGTCCGCTCGCGGAACATGCGGAGGAAGCGGTCGAGGAGCGGGTTGTCGAGCGTCCGCGCCACCGAGTTCGGCGGGAAGCCGAAGACCCCGAAGAGATAACCGGCCATCTCCCAGTTGCCGAAGTGCCCCGTCACCATGATCATCGGCCCGCCGTCCAGCAGCCGGTCGAGGATCGCCTCGTGCCCCTTCAGGACGATCCGCCGCCGCCACGTCGTCGGGTGCAGCTTCCTCGGGATATGGAGGATCTCCATCAGCATCCGGCAGAAATGTCGGTAAACATCCCGGACGATTTGATCTCGCTCCGCCTCGCTATAGGCGCCGCCGAAGGCCGTCTTCAGGTTCTCGACGCCGACCTTCCGATGCCGCTTGTCCAGGATGTAGATGATTCTGGCCAGGACTTCGGCGAATGCATAAGATTGTTCGATCGTCAGCGCCTGCGCCACGCAGACGACCAGCCGCACGGCGATGTAGACGGCGTAATCGAGGGCGGGGTTGCGGGGGTGTTTCATCTCAGCGTCCTTGCCGTGCAATTGCGGTCAGTGCATCGTCTCGATCGGGTC
>DASZMJ010000265.1:0-1553 GCA_035551935.1 Isosphaeraceae bacterium | reverse complement strand
CTATGGTTACGTCGGCTTCGACCCCAACGGCCTGCCGGTCGTCGCGCGCGGGGTCGAGCTGAGGCAGATCGGGCGTGAGGATCCCGCGCGGCGCGAGGCCGACCTCGAGCAGATTGAGGCACGGACGGCACAGATGATCGTCGAGGCGAACCTCAAGGCGCTCGACTCGCAGCGGCGGCTCGCCGTCGACATCGCCGAGATCGAGGCGGCCAACGCCTCGAACGGGCCGAGGAACGGCCGGATCGCCGAGGTCCTCCGCGCCGCCGCCGGCGCCCCCGACCTGCCGAGTGACGACGAGGACGCGTGGCATCGCTGGTATTACGACAAGGTCGGCTACAGCTACGACCCCCCGCCGCAGGTCATCCTGGCGGTCAACGCCTCGCCCCAGCCGTCGCCGCCGTCGGTGATGAGCTGCTTCACGGCGAATACGCCCGTGCGGACCCGCGCGGGCCGCCGGCCGATCGAGTCGCTCCGCGTCGGCGACGAGGTGCTCTCGCAGGACGTGACGACCGGCGCGCTCGGCTTCCGGACGATCACGGCCGTCCACCGCAACCCGCCCGGCCCGATCCTCCTCGTGGCGCTCGACGACGGGGATGTGCTCAGGCCCAGCATCTATCACCGCTTCTGGCTCGCCGGCCGCGGCTGGGCGATGGCCCGCGAGCTGAGGCCGGGCGACGCGATCCGGACCCTGGGCGGCCGCGCAAAGGTCGTCTCCGTGACCGGGGTCGGCGCCGAGCCGCTGTTCAACCTCGACGTGGCCGGGAGCCGGACCTTCTTCGTCGGCGAGCACGACGCCCTGGTCCACGACAACACGCTGCCCGACCCGCGCCCGAGGCCGTTCGACGCGGACGTGCCGTGACGAAGGGAAAGGGTACGATGCCCCGCTTCGCCGTGATCCTGCCGGCCGCCGGGCGCTCGACGCGGTTCGGCGACCCGAAGCAGAAGAAGATCTACGCCGACCTCGACGGCCGCGCCGTGTGGCTCCGCGCGGCCGAGCCGTTCGTGAACCGCGAGGATGTCGGGCAGATCCTCCTGGCGATCGCCCCCGAGGACCGCGAGCTGTTCGAACGCCGCTACCGGCCCAACGTCGCGTTCCTCAACATCAAGGTCCTCGAGGGCGGCGCGGAGCGCGCTGATTCGATCGCAAATGCTCTCGAAGCGGCGGATCCCTCCTGCGATTTCGTCGCGGTCCACGACGCGGCACGGCCTTGCTTGACGGGGGAACTGGTGGACGCGGTCTTCTCGGCGGCGATCACCCACGGCGCGGCGATCCTGGCCGTCCCCGTCGCCGACACCCTCAAGCGGGCCGACGCGGACGGGATGATCGTCGAGACGGTTTCGCGAAGCGGCTTGTATGGGGCGCAAACCCCGCAGGTCTTCCGGCGCGATTTATTGATGCAAGCCTATGCGAATCGCTCGCGAGTGCCCGGTTCGGCGACGGACGATGCCCTGCTCGTCGAGGCGATGGGCCATCCGGTGCATGTCGTCGCGGGCTCACCGATGAACCTCAAGATCACAACGGCCGCCGACCTGCGGCTGGCCGCGGCGATCTT
>DASZMJ010000264.1:0-12013 GCA_035551935.1 Isosphaeraceae bacterium | reverse complement strand
GGGCGTGCCACCCCGCCACGATCTCGACTCAAGCCCTATCGAGGGATTATTCTCTCGGCGTTGTGTCGATGGAGTTCCGGACGGTACGGAGACCTCCCATGCGAACGCCCGTTGGCGCCTTCCTCCTCGCGCTCGTCGCGGCGACCCCCGCGATCGGCCAGGTCCCGGTCACTCCCAGCCCGCAGGCCGGGCCGATTGACGCGATGGATCGGGTCCTTTCGGACTGGGCCGGGCATGCGGCCGACCTCAAGACGGTGGACGTCCGATACACCGTTGAGCGCAACAATCGTCTCTTCAAGACGACGAGTCGTGGCGAGGGCCGCCTCGTCCTCAAGGCACCCAACCGCTTCTCCGTCGAGGCTCAGTTCATCAAGGACAACGGGGTGGCCGAGTTTCGGGACGGGATCATCTGGGATGGGGCGGATTGGCTGCACTGGTCGGAGCTGAACCCGGAGTCGATCCTGAAAAGGCCCCTCTCCGAGTCGCAGGAGGGCCGTGTCCCCTGGGAGGCCTCGCTCCCCTTCATGTTCGGCGTGACCGCGGACGAGGCCCGACGCCGGTTCGACTTCACGCTGCTCAGCGAGACGGCGACCCAGTACACGATCCAGGCCGTGCCCCGGGATCTCCCGAGAAAGTCGGGGGGGACCACCCTACCCGCTTGCGGCTTCGATCGGGCGTTCGTCGTCCTCGACAAGAAAACGTTCCTGCCCGTCCTCTTCGCGATGGACCAGAACCGCGTGCTGTCGACTTATCGCGCCGTCGCGATCCGTCGCAACGAGCCAGTCTCCGACGACGTCTTCCATGCCGAAACCCACCTGAAGACGGTCCCGGCAGGGAAAACGTAAGGCGTGTAGAACACGCCGAACCCTCGACGTCGTGTTCCACACGCCCTACTCACCGCGGCTCGGGGATCTCCCATACGATCCCCTCCGGCCCCGCGTTGACGACGGGCGTCGGGCCGATCGTGGCGGCCTGGCCGGCGCTGGCGTGGATGTGGCCGCAGACGACGAGGACGGGGTGGTTGCGGAGGATCGCGGCGCGGACGGCGGTGCTGCCGTGGCTCCGGCCTCGGGAGTCGAGGTCGACGGCCCCCTTGGGGGGCGAGTGGCTGACGAGGACGCAGCCGGCCGGACAGGGGTCGAGCAGGGCGGCGGCCTCGTCCTCGGTGAAGTCGTAGCTCCAGGCACCGAAGGGGGTCACGGGCACGCCGCCGCCGAGGCCGAAGAAGGTGCGCCCGGCGATCTCGGCCCCGTTGCCGTGCAAGACGTGCGCGGTCGGCCAGTCGCGGCAGGCGGCGACCAGCTCGTCGGTCGTCTCGTTGTTGCCGGCGACGAGGATCGCGGGCAACGTCAGCGCGCGGAGCACGTCGACGCAGGCCCGCACGTCGCGCCGGACGCTGCCGAAGTCGCCGGCGCCGACGAGCACGTCGATCCCCTCGTCCGCCGCCCGCTCGACCAGCGACCGGGCCGCCCTCGTATCGGTGTGCAGGTCGCTGAACAGCAAGAGCTTCATCGCGTGGCCTCCGTTCCCCCAAGAATAACGGAGATTCCCCCGGTTGCGCCAGGGAATCCCCGGGTCTTGTAACCCCGAGGCGCGGTAACATTCCGAGGACCGGCGGGGTCGTCGCCGGGGAGGGTCGCATGGAGAACACCCGGACGATCGACCTGAACGCCGACCTGGGCGAGGGGTTCCCGTGGGACGAGGCCCTGCTGGACCGCGTCACCTCGGCGAGCGTCTCGTGCGGCTTCCACGCGGGCGACCGCGAGACGATCCTGGCGACCCTCCGCGCCGCGAAGGCGCGCGGCGTGGACGTCGGCGCCCACCCGGGGTTCGCCGACCGCGAGCACTTCGGCCGTCGCGAGCAGGCCATCGACGCGGCGGAGGCCGAGGCGCTCGTCGTCGAGCAAGTGGAGAGTCTTGCGAGCCTGGCGGCCGAGGTCGGCATCCCCCTGCGCTTCCTCAAGCCCCACGGGGCCCTCTACAACCAGGCCCAGCGCGACCCGGCCGTCGCCGCGGGGGTCGTCGCGGCGGCCGCGCGATTGGGGTTGCCGATCTTCGGCCAGCCCAACTCGTGCGTCGCCGCCGAATGCCGTCGCGTCGGGCTCCGCTTCGTCGCCGAAGGGTCCCCCGATCGTCGCTACCTCGACGACGGCCGCCTCGCCCCCCGCTCCGAGCCCCGCGCCACCCTCGACGACCCCGCCGACGTCCTCGCCCAGCTCGATCGCCTCCTCCGCCCCGACCTCGGCCTCGCCACCCTCTGCCTCCACGGCGACCATCCGGCCTCCGCCCGCCTCGCCGACCTGCTCCGCGAGGCCCTGGATCGCGACTCCATCGCGGTCGAAAACGTGCTGAGTTCTTTGTCTTTGTAGGGTCCGCTATTGCGGACCGTCTTCCCTTCCACATATGGAAGAGGTCCGCAATAGCGGACCCTACGGATCAATGACCGGCACGTTTCTCACCGTCCTGAACCCGGGCCTCTTCTCCACGGTCCAGGACCTGGGCCGGCCCGGGGTCCGGGAATGGGGGGTGGGGGTGGCGGGGGCGTTCGACGGGGGATCGATGGCCCTGGCCAATGCGCTGGTGGGCAATCCGCCGGGGGCGGCGGCGCTGGAAATGACGCTGGTGGGGGGCTCGTACCGGGCCGAGGGAGATCTCGCGATCGCGCTGGCCGGGGCGACGATGGCCGCGACGCTCGCCGGCCCGGACGGAGAACGGTCGCTGCGGATTCCTTCGGCGATGACGCTCCGGGCCGGCGAGCGGCTCGTCCTTGGCCCGGCACGGCGGGGCGCGAGGACGTATCTGGCGGTCCGAGGGGGCTGGAGGACACCCGAGGTCCTCGGGAGCCGATCGACCGAGCAGGCCCTCCGGCCCGGCGACGCCCTGCCGGCATTCTCGGCGACCACCCCCGCGCGATGGCTGGCCGGGGAGTTCCTGCCCGACCCGACCTCCGGGCCGATCCGGGTCCTCGACGGCCCCGACGCGGACGGCCGGATCGACTGGGAGGGCCTGGAATCCCGGGTCGGCTCGCGGAGCGACCGCAAGGGGCTCCGGCTCGACGGCCCGGCCGTGTCGGTCGAGCCCGATCCGGGCCGGCTGTCGACGCCGGTGGCGCCGGGGGCTGTCCAGGTGACCGAGCGAGGGTTGATCGTGCTGGGGGTCGCCTGTGGCACGATGGGGGGCTATCCGCACGTCGCCCACGTCGTCACGGCCGACCTCGACCGGCTCGCACAGGCGCGGCCGGGCGATCGCATCACGTTTCAACGCATCGAGTTGGAAGCGGCCCGGGCCCTCGACCGGGCCGACCGCCGGGCGCGGGCCGAGCTCGTCGAGCGGGTGGCGCGGCGGGCGCGGGGGGCGGTCGATTGAGCTTGTCCGATGCCGAGAGATCGGCTATCACTCGCGGCCGATCCCATCTTTTTTCGCGAACCCCCCGGTGCGCGGGGGCGAGCGTCGCCGATCCCGAGAAGCCAGTCGCGAGGCGATCGATGCCCTTGCCGCGGAGTCGGAGACGACGGGCCTGGATCGGCCCGGCCCTGGGCGGTCTCGTCGCCCTGGCCGGCTGCCAGGGGGCGCCGACGCTGCGGCCGACCTCGATAACGACATCGCCGCCACCGCCGGCCGCCGCCGCCGAGCCGGCTCCCGCACCGGCCGCCGCACCCGTTCCGCCCGCGGTCGCCCCGATTCCGAAGCCCGAGCCGCCGCCGCACGCGGAGCTGCCCCCCTTGCCGGCCGCGGCGACCGGCCCCGCCATCTCGCCGGAGGCCCTCCGGCGCGCCGAGGCCCTCGCCCGCGCCGCCCTGGTTGAAGACAGTGGCCCGGCGACGAAGCCCGAGCCGACGAAGCCCCCATCGGACGCCCAGCTCTTCCTGTCCGCCGTCCCGACCCCATCCGAGGCGAGCCCGCCGGTCCCTCCCGAGCCCGCCGCCGAGCCGCCCGACTCGGCCGATGGCCCGGTACGGCCCCCGACGCCGTCGAGGGAGCCGGCGAGCCCGGCCGACGAGGACGTTCGGCCCGATCGCGGGGACGTGGACGCGATCCAACGCGAGGACGACGACCCCGGAGTGGCCCGACGACTCTCAGACGGTCCGCGGTCCGGTGGCACGCCCTTGCAGGGCGTGGCCGGGCCGGGGACCACGCCCTTGCAGGGCGTGCCACCCACCGTCGGGGAAGCCGATCCAACGGGGTCATTCTCGGAACAAACGAAACCAACGGGCGACCCCGTGCCCGAGCCTGCCCTGGAGGTCGCGGAGCTGGCGATCTGCCGGCGGGTCAGGGGGTTCGGCGACATCGACTCGTGGGGGGCGTCGGCGCCGAAGCGGGGGCAGGCCGTCCTGATCTATGGCGCCTGGAACGGAGTCCGGTTCGAGCCGGCCGGGGCCGGCGTCCGCTCGAGACTGGCGGCGACCCTGGAATTGCTCCCGGCGGGGGGGGACCGGCCGCTCTGGTCGCACCCGTTGAAGGACGCCGAGGACCGCTGCGAGTCGCCCCGTCGCGAGTATTACGTGGTCTATCGGGTCGTCCTGCCCGACTCGGTCCCGCCCGGCCCGTACCGGCTCCGCCTCCGCGCCCGCGACCTCGTCGCCGGCCGCGACGCCGAGCGGACCATCCCCATCACCCTCGCGCGTTGAGCCCCGGCCGCGCGCGACGGTCACAGCCCTTGCGAGCGGCCGTAAGATGGGGGACAATCGGTTGATCCGATCAGGTTGATGTCGACCGGCCGCGGGAGGGCGGGTCCAATGCGGGGACGGGGTCTGCTGCGAGGGGCGGGACGATTCGCCTTGGCCGCCGGGCTCGCCCTGGCCTTCGGGCTCGCCCCGGCCTGGGTCGCGAGCGTCCGCGGCCAGGACGCCAAGGCGGGCGCGACCGCCAAGAAGGCCCAGGCCAGGCCCGCCCCCAAGAAGAAGGCCGCCACCAAGAAGGGCTCGAAGCCGGCCAAGGGCGCCGAGATGCCCGCCGCCGACGCCCCCCAGGCGACCGCGACCCCCGCCGTGGCCGACGACGGCCGGCTCAAGTTCAGCCGCGACATCGCGCCGATCCTCCTGGCCAACTGCGCCGGCTGCCACAACGCCGAACAGCGCAAGGGGAAGTTCGACCTGACCTCCTACAAGAAGCTGATGGACGGCTCGGAGCAGGAGAAGGTGATCGTCCCCGGCAAGCCGGAGGAGAGCAAGCTCGTCGAGCTCGTCGAGACCCGCGTCATGCCCAAGGGGGCGCAGCGAAAGCTCTCCGACGCGGCGATCGACACGATCACCAACTGGGTCAAGCAAGGGGCCGTGCTCGACGCCGGCGTCGACGCCAATGCCACGCTGGCCAAGGTCGCCGTCAAGCCCGAGGACCTCCGCAAGTCGGCCCTCGCCAAGATGACGCTCGACCAGCGCGACAAGCAGACCGAGCAGGTCGCGCGCGAGCGCTGGAAGAAGGCCGACCCGAAGGCCGCGCCCGAGCTGACCGCCGGGCCCCACGTCCTGCTCTTCGCCAACCTCCCCCGGGCCCGCGCCGCGCAGGCGATCAAGGCGTTGGAGACCTCCTACACCACCCTCCAGCGCCTGCTCGGCCCCGCCGCCGAGCCGTGGGCGAGCGGCCCGGAGAAGATCAGCCTCTACGTCTTCAACGACGCCAAGACCTACGTCGAGTTCGTCCGGACCGTCGAGACCCGCGAGGTCGAGGCCGGGGTCGAGGGGCACGGCAACCTCGCCGTCGAGGCGCCCTACGTGGCCGTGATCGACCCGCTGAACGGCCGCGACGACCCGTTCCTCGGCAAGCGACCGCCGCGGCCGAAGAAGGGCGAGGAGGCGACCGGGCCGGTCCGCACCCTCCCCGGCCTGCTGGCCGAGAAGTTCGCCGTCGCCGCCGTCGAGCGCTCCAAGGGCAAGCCCCCGCGCTACCTGAGCCTGGGCCTGGGCGCCTTCGTCGCCTCGGCCTTCGAGCCCCGCGGGACCTACGAGCGACGGCTCCGCGTCGAGGCGGCGCAGCAGTACGCGCTCGGCTGGATGACCAAGGCCAACCAGGCCCTCGGCGACGACCTCGACGAGGAGAAGCTCCGCGCCGTCGGCTTCAGCCTCGTCGAGTGGCTCGAGGCGGCGTTTCGGCCCCTGTTCCAGCCGTTCGTCGTGTCGATGCTCGAGGGCAAGGAGAAGCTCGACGACACCCTCCACGCCCTCTGGGGCGACCTGACCCGTCGCGAGGACTTCCTCCAGCTCTGGGGCGGCTGGATCGCCCAGTCCTACCCGAAGGGGCGCTGACCGATGGCTTCGGAGATCCCCGGACCCCAGCCCGGCGACGCCCACTTCGTCGCCGCCGGCGCCGGCTCGAGGCACCGGATCTTCCCCGGCGTCGAGATCGCCACCGTCGCCGGCCGCGGGGTCATGCTCTCGGTCGTCCACTTCGAGCCCGACGCCGTCGTGCTCGAGCACTCGCACCCCCACGAGCAGATCGGCGTCCTCCTCTCCGGCCACCTCGAGTTCACCATCGGCGCCGAGACCCGCACCGTCGGCCCCGGCGACCACTGGCGCATCCCCGGCGGCGTCCCCCACAAGGCCATCGCCCGCGGCGGCCCCGCCGTCGCCCTCGACGTCTTCCACCCGATCCGCGAAGACTATTTATAGAGTGGTAGGGTCCGCTCTTGCGGACCCCTTCCCTCATCGAATGGAAGGGGTCCGCAAGAGCGGACCCTACGGAAGGCAAGGCCGCCCAGGCCCTTTCCCATGGATGGGATGATGAACGGCTATCGATTCGCCGTCGCCCTCGTCGTCGCCGCCCTGTTCGCGGGCCAGAACACCGTCCAGATCCACCTCCACGGCGCTTCGCGGACGATCGGCGGCTACGTCGTCTCGATCGCCTTCCTCGCCGCCGTCGCCGAGTTCGCCACGCTGGGCATCGGGCGAAGGTTGCGCAATTCCACGACGATCGACGGCCGCGGGGTGCCGACGCGGGCGGCGTGGGCGGTCGCGACGGTGCTCCTGGTCGTCGACCTGTTCGCCAAGAAGTTGAGCGCGTACATCGCCGTCCCGCACCGGCCGCCGCCGCTCTGGCCGACGGTCGCGGTGGTCGCCGGCTGGGTCGCGATCCTGGCGTATGCGCGGCGGGCACGGTCGAAGCGGGTTGCGATCGCGATCGGCCTGTCGTGGCTCGCGGCGGGGACGGGCTTGCTCGTCATGCTCGCCTCGCCGTTCGACCGACTGACGGGGGACATGCTCTGGAACATCAACCGGGCGCTGAACGCGCTGGAGGCGGGGCGGTTCCCGTACCTCGACGCCCCGCCGCCGATGCCGTACCTCTCGGGGACCTTCCTCGCCTATGCCCCGCCACACCGGCTCCGTCTTGATCTGCGGCTCACGAACCTCGTGCTCCTCGCGGTAACGGCCGCGGCGGCGTCGCGGTTCCTGGCGCCGTCGGGGTCGAGGGACGATGAATTATCGACAAGCCAGTGGGCGTTCGCGTTCTTCCTGCTCCAGCCGACCTGGGTCGCTTACGAGGTCAACACGCAATATGCGCCGACCGTGCTGGCGAGCTTGATCCTCGGCCGGGCGGTGTCGCGGGCGGGGCCGTGGGGGCAGGCGTTGGCGCTGGGGGTCGCGGTCGGGACGAACCAGATGCTCGCGGCATCGGCGCCGATCCTGGCCGCGTCGTGGGCCCGGCGGTCCGGCGGGCGGAAGGCACTGGCGCTGACGATCGGGTCGATCGCCGTCTTCCTCGCCATGATCGGGCCGTTCCTGCTCTGGAACCCGAGGCAGTTCGTCGCCGTCGCGTTCCTCGCCCGGGGCCCGTTGCCGCTCGAGGTGCTATCGGGGCGGTTCACGCTCCTGCCGCTGTCTCTCGGCGTCGTGCCGCACGCGAGCCTCGTCCTCTCGGGCCTCGCGATCGCCCCCGCCGCGTGGTTCGCCTGGCGGGCGCGGTCGGGTGCGGGGGTCGTCGCGGCGATGGCGTTGGGGTTGGGGGCGGCGTTGCTCGTGCAGCCGTCGAGCTTCTCGCACTACGTCATGCCGGTCATCGCCCTGGCCGCCGCGGCGCCGGTCGAGGTGGGCGCGGCGGGGCGGCGGGGGCCGCATCGGGCGCCGGGGAGGGGGAGGGGAATCCAACCGCAGATGACGCCGATTTCGCAGATGAAGGAAAAAGATCAATAAATATTGAATATATAAAAATCTCATCATTTCCTAATATATCTGCGAAATCGGCGTCATCTGCGGTTGGATTCCTTCCGCTCCAGCAGCTTCGCGAGCCGGTCGACGACGTCCGGGTCGTCCCACTGGGCGGCGCCGACCTGGGCGACGACGATGCGGCCGTCGTGCGTGATGACGAACGTGGCGGGGATGGCGTCGGTGGCGAACGGGGCGGGGAGGCCGTCGGCGACGAGGAACGTCATCGGCATCCCTTTGCCCGGCCCGGCGCGGAACCGGCGCACGGCGGCCGGCTCGTCGCCGGCGACGCAGAGGAACGCGACGCCCTTCAGCCGCGGGTTGCGGGCGAGGTTGGCGATCGCCGGCAACTCCTCCCGGCACGGCCCGCACCAGGTCGCCCAGACGTTGAGGAAGACGACCTTGCCGCGATACCCCCCGAAATCGACGGGCTTCCCGTTCTCGTCCCGCAGGCTCCACGCGTACGCCGCCTCGCCGAAGCCCTGGAGCGTCGGCTTCGGCAGGTCCCCCGCCCCCCTCGGCGCCATCCGCCCCGCCATCACCACCCACGCGACCACCAACGCCGCGCCGAGGACCCACCAGAGGACGCGAGAGGGACGCTTCGGGCTCATGGCGGGCTCGGGGGAGGGGGGGAGGGGGAAGGGGAATTGAACCGCAGATGACGCAGATGACAGAGATAAAAATAATCAAAATAAATTTAAAAATAATTCATTTTTCTATCTTTTTCATCTGCGTCATCTGCGGTTCAATTCCCCTTCTCATTTGATCTCCCCGCGAGTGCTGGCGACGGGCGCCAGGAGGTTCTCGACGGGGGCGTAGTCGTCGGTCAGGATGATGCCTCGGGAGCGGAGGTCGAGGGCGTCGAGGTCGGCCTTGCCGTAGGGCCTGGGCTCGAAGCGGGTGCCGTCGGTCATGAAGAACTGGGGGTCGTCGGGGCGGGTGCCGAGTCCGGCGAGGTCGAGCGGCTTCTTCGAGCAGACGCCGACGAAGGTCTCGCGGATGCCGACGCCGGGGCGGCTGGCGGTGCCGTAGATGGCGACGTGCGGGAAGCTCAGGCGCGCCGTCTTCGTCCAGGCGCCGACGAACGCCCCGAACTTCCGCGCCTCGGCCACCGCCTCGACCTCGTCGGCCGGCTCCCGCATCAGGTGGAGCGAGTCCTTCAGGAGGCTGGTCCCGTCGTCGTTCTTGGCCTTGTACTCCCGCTCGGCCTGCTTGTCGGACATGTACAGGTCGATGATGTTGATCATGTAGACGCCGTCGTCGGTCATGATGTCGGAGAGCATGTCGTTGAATTCTTTGGTGGTCATGTGCCAGGGGACGGAGAAGTCGTTGAAGGCGTCGCCGAAGACGATGTCGTAGCGTTTCTTCCCCGCGCGGGCGCGGGCGACGAACTGGCGGGCGTCGCCGAAGGTGGTCTTGATCGTCGTGTCGCGCGGCAGGCCGAGCGCGACGTGGTTGGCCTCGGTGACGGCCGGGTAGATCTCGGCGACGTCGGCCTCGGTGCCGCGGTACTTGTACTGGAGGTGTCGCGGGAACATGTAGGCGCCGCCGCCGATGAACATCGTCTTCAACGGGGGCACGCTCGCCTTCGACGGGTCGAGCCCCTCGGCCCGCAGCCGCGCCTCGGCGAACCGTCGCGTCACCATCGCGTAGATGAATTCGTAGTCGTATTCGATGTACTCGGGCCGGTCCATCAGGTAGTAGCCGTGGATCAGGTTGTCGAGCACGAGGGTGCGCTTCCGCGCGCGCTTGTTCGACGGGTCGCGCGGGTCCTGCATCGGGGCGTTGTCGATCTTGATGTAGTAGTAGTTGCTCTCGTCGGCGAAGGCCAGGGCGCGGTCGGTCGTGGCCGGGTCGCCGTGGTTCTCGCGGATGCCCCAGTTGAGGCCCTGGGTCCGAAGGAAGTCGACGGGCAGGAACGCGATCAGGCAGAGGCCCATCGGCACGCCGGCCCAGGCGGCGTGCCAGACGCTGCCGAGCATCGTCGCCGCCAGCGCCATGGCCGCGGAGAGCGCCAGCACCATCCCCTTGGTCCCGAGGACGTCGATCAGGGCGAAGCCGGTCAGGAACGTGCCGAGGATGCTGCCGACCATGCCCCAGGCGTAGACGCGGCCGATCGCCGTGCCGGTCCGCTTGCTCCGCCGCAGCCGCTCGACGGCGAGCTTGGCGACGATCGGGCTGACCGTCCCCAACGCCACCGCCGGCAGGAGGAAGACGGCCGTCGTCACGATCAGGACGCGCATGCCCCAGGCGTAGCCGTGCATCGTCACCGCCCGCCGCAGGATCGACGAGACGCCGGGGTAGATCTCCGCGCCCTCCTCGTGGCGCAACAGGACGCCTAGGGGGTTCTCGATGAAGAGCTTGTTGATGTTCTCGGTCGCCAGGATCGCCAGCACGAGGACCGAGGCGAACAGGAAGAGCCAGCTCGCCTGCTTCTCCTCGCGGATCACGTCGGCGAGCTTGCCGCCGATCAGGTTGCCGAGGCTCAGGCCGCCGAGCAGCACGACGATCACGCTCGTCCAGCTATAGAGGCTCGACCCGAGCTGCCGGCTGACCAGCCGGCCGGCGACCATCTCGAGCGCCATGAACGCCAGGCTCGCCACGAACGAGAGCGCGGCCAGGTCGAGCAGGCTCGGCCCCTTGCCGTGCGCGTCGCGGTCAGCCTCGGGCTTGATCTCCTCCGGCAGCCGCGCCTTTCGGAACTGCCGCGCCGCGGCGATCGCCATCGCGACGGCCGCAACCTCGCCGAGCATCGCGAGCAGGTTGCCGCCGATCGGGCCGATGGTGACCCTCCGCAACGTCACCGCCCGGCCGATCGGCCCGATCGCCGCGAGGCCGAGCACGGCGGCCGTCGCCAGGGCGAGGATCCGCGCGACCCCGCCGAGCATGCTCGCGGCCAGCAGGGCTAGGCCCGCGGCGACGACCGTCACGATGACCGACGTGGGCGCCATGTAACTCAGGTAGAAGCCGGTGAGGAACGTGCCGGCGATCGACCCGACCGCGCCCCAGAAGTAGACGCTGCCGATCGCGCCGCCGGCGTGCTCGGACTGCTCGACGGCGATCTTGGCGACGACCGGGCTGACCATCCCCAGCACCGTCGAGGGGACGAGGAACTCCAGGGTCACCACGACGATCGTCCAGCCGGTCCAGCCGAAGAGGTCGAGCCCCGGGATGTAGCCGACGAGCCAGTTGATCCAGAGGCAGGCGACCGTCAAGGCCGACCCCATCGCGAACAGCGGGCCGACGACCTTGCGCGGCTCGCTCCGGTCGGCCAGCCGGCCGCCGAGGACGTTGCCCAGGCAGATGCCCGCCAGGATGACGCCGATGACGCTCGTCCAGACGATCAACGACGCCCCCAGGTGCCGCGCCACCAGCCGCGCGGCCACCAGCTCCAGCGTCATGATGCAGAGGCTGCTGGCGAACGCCAGGGCGTACGGCGCCAGCCGCGCCCCCGGGTGCGTCGCCACGACCTCGTCCGCCCTGTCCCGCCGCGCGGCGGTCCCTTGTGTCGGCATCATCCACTCCGCGTCGGTTCCTCTCACTCGGCCCGCTTCACCTTATCCCAACCATTTCCGCGCGACAACCACCCTGCCCGGGGGCTTGCGAGGCCCTGCCTCGTAGGGTGCGTCGAGTCCGCGACGACGCACCACCCAGCCGAGTCGGTGCGTCGCCGCGGACTCGACGCACCCTATCTAGACTTTTAGCGGCGCCGGGGGCGGCGGTCCATCCTCCGCGCCCGCGACCGCGAGTCGCTCGACCGGCCGACGCCGCTGGAGCCCGGCCGGGTCGCGCCGATCACGATCGCGCTCGACCCGACGGCCAACGTCTTCAAGGCCGGGCACCGCATCCGCGTGGACATCTCCGGCAGCAACTTCCCC
>DASZMJ010000263.1:0-2404 GCA_035551935.1 Isosphaeraceae bacterium | reverse complement strand
TCGACTTGGCGATCGGCCGCTCCCAGCGGACGGCCATCCGGTTCGGGTCGACGGCGTAGAGCTTGCCCGACTGCGCCCCCTTGACCAGGAACGACTCGCCGACGGCCACCGGGGCGCCGCTGGTCGACTCCCGCGACTGCTGCATCGGCTCGCCCCAGAAGATGACGAACCGCTGCCCGCCCTGCGCCGCGTCGGTCTGGTAGCCGAAGCCCCAGTCCAGCGCCCCCGAATCCGCGTCGAGCCGCGCCAGGATTCCCTGGTGCGTGTCCACGTACACCGCGCCGGCCCGATACGCCAGCTTCGGCTGCACGTCGGGGGTCATGTTGTAATAGAAGAATCGGTAGGGATTGTTCTGGCGGAAGTGGGCGACGTCGGTCTTCCAGAGGATCTTGCCGTCGTGCGGCCGGATCGCCAGCACCATCACCCGCGGGCCGCCCTGCTGCTGCGGCTGCCCCATGGTGTGCATCACCATGGGGTTGTTGCCCACCATCTTGGCGGCGACGAACAACTTGCCGTCGGCCAGGATCGGATCGCCCGCCAGGTCGAGCCCGGCGTAGTCGCCCAGGTCGTTCGACTTCCAGACGACCTCGCCCCCGTCGGCGCGCCGGCAGGTCAGCGCGAACGGGGCCATCATGTTCTGGTCCTTCATGTCGCGGCCGAGGAACCAGACGAGGTCCCCCTCGGCGAGGACGGCGAACCGCTCGGGCTCGATCATCCGCCCCTGGTTCTGCATCGCGGTCAGCTTCAGGTGGTGGAACGAGCCCGACCGCCAGAGCATCTTGCCGCTGTCGAGGTCGACGGCGAGGTCGTGGCCCAGGTAGTTGACGAACAGCCGCGAGCCCGACGCCGCCACGGCCGGCACGGCGCTGCTGACCGGGTTCGCCTCCCACTGCGTCAGTTCCGGCGGGCTCATGCCGGCCTCGACCGTCGCGGCGATCTTGACCTGCCAGGCCACCTCGACCGGCCGGCTCAGGTCCGGCGGCGCGATCGTCTGCGGCGCGGCCGTCGGCCGCGCGGGGGACTCGTCGGCGGTCGAGCCGGCGAGCCTCCGGAAGAGTTCGGCGGCCCGCGCGGTCTGGCCGCCGAGGGTCACGCGCTCGTCGGCGAAGCGGTCGGCCAAGTCGCGGCGGAGGGCCTCGGCCTCCTCGCGGCGGCCGGCGCGGGTCAGGGCCAAGGCGGCCTTGACGGTCAGCAACGCGGGGGAGAGGTCCGTGTCGGGCCGCTCGCGGAGGACGGCCAGCCAGCAGTCGGCGGCGCGGTCGAAGCGGCCCATCTCGAAGTAGAGGTCGCCGAGGCGGTCGGCGGCGTTGTCGCCGACGGTGGTGATGAAGTAGGCCGAGAAGAGCTTCTCCAGGTTCGGCAGCTCGGCCGCACCCTCGGCCTCGTCGAGCAGCTTCTTGGCCTCGGCGTCGTGGAAGAGCCTCACCGCCGACTGCCCTTCCGGCGGCAGGGCCGAGAGCAGGTCGTGCCGCTTGCGGGCCAGGGGGATGATGAAGCCGTCCTTGCCGTCGATGAACCGGGAGGCCTGGTCGGCGGGGATCGCGTCGATCGCCTTCAGCGCCCGCTCCCACGCCTTGCGGCGCTGGAAGCGGTCGAAGTCGTCGATCGCCTCCTTCGCCTCCGTCGAAGCCGGCGGCATCTGCAACGGCCGGGCCGGGTCGTCGTTGGAGACCTTGCCGTCGGGGATCTCCGGCTGCGGATCTTGCGCCAGGGCCAGTGTCGGGAGCAGCCAGAGCGCAAGCGACAGCGAACGCATCACGATGCACCCACTTGATCGAGGCTCCGGCCGACGCGACCGCGGACGCCTACGCGACCGGGCCGACGGCCGGCGCCGGCCCGCTCTTCCCGCACCCGACCGTGCCTCCGGTCGAGCGCCTGGAAGACACTTGTAGACGATCGGACCGGGGCTTCGCAAGCGAAATTCTTTAAGAATTCGGACTCGCCCCGCGACCGCCCCGTCGGGGCTCCCGCCATACAACGAGCCGGCGCGACCCTTCTTAGGAAGTCCGAACCGGATGGGGACTGGCTCCGAGTCTTCGAGGTGCCTGTCCCCATCCGGTTCGGACCTGTTCGGCGATGGCATGTGGCACACGCCCTACGGCGGGGTGGCCGGTGCTGGGCCTCGATCACCCCGCCGATCCGTCGCCTGGGCGCGGTCTTCTCTTCCGAACCCGACGCGCCCGCGAGTGCGGCCACACCTCCCTGACCGTCGGGGCTTCGGCCGGGGGATGGGCGCCCTCGCTCGCGCTTCGGGTTCCGACGAGGGGCGTCGCCCCGGCCCGCGAGTCGGGTGGCACGCCCTGCCAGGGCGTGGCCGGCCCGGGGACCACGCCCTTCGAGGACTCATACGGAATCGTCCGGATGGCTCTTCGTAGGGTCCGCTGTTGCGGACCGATCCCCTTGC
>DASZMJ010000262.1:0-11215 GCA_035551935.1 Isosphaeraceae bacterium | reverse complement strand
GGGCGTAGCGGGGATAGATCGAGAGGCCGAGGTTGGCGCGCTTGGCGTAGAGGAACGTCAGGTGGTGGTCGACGTGGCCGGCGGCCTTGGCGACGACCTCGGCCAGGGTGATCGGCCCGGCCTCGGAATGCTCGCCGACGCGGGCGAAGTCGGCCTCGGGACGGGCGCGGAGGACGCGGGCCATCCAGCGGCGGTTGGCGGCGAAGAGGGCCGCGGCCTCGTCGGCCGGCATCGCCGCCGAGCCGAGGCGGTCGAGCCACGCCTGCTCGTCGAAGGCCACCAGCGTCGGCCGCTTCTCGGCGATGATCCGCTTCATCCGGTCGGCGAAGACGAGGTCGCAGTCCAGCAGGTGCGCCGCCAGCTCGGCGGTGCTCCAGGCCCCCGGCCCCGGCTTCGCCGTCAGTTGCTCGGGGCCCAGGCCCGACACGGCATAAGGAAGCAGCGGCCCGCCGGCCTCGTAGCGGTCGATGAGTTGGTCGACGCTCATGGCGACTCCTTCTCCCCCGTCGTTTCCCCGCGCCTCTTGCGCCAGATGGCGAGGCTGGGGCTGTGGTATTCGAGGAACCAGATCTCCTCCTCGACGCCCAGCTCCTCGGCGAAGCGATGGGCGACGAGGTGGTTGACGATCTCCAAGGACGCGGCGAGGAAGTCGGTCTTGCGGTCGTTGTTGTCGCCGGGGTTGTGGAAGATGAAGCGGATGACCAGGACCCGCTCGTCGACCGGCCCCTGGGGCGAGAGGTAGCGGCCGTCCATCTCGTAGATCGAGTACCCGCGCGACGCCTGGCCCAGCGTCCTGATCCACCCCTCTTCATCGAACCCCGGGTCGCGCCTCCGGGCCCTGGCGATCGAGTCCTTGACGAACGGGATGGCGCGGATGGCCTCCTCGCGGAAGAGGTCCTCGAGCACCTCCTGCACCTTGCCGAAGTAGCCGAGCTTCTTCGGCAGGATCACCTCGTACATCCGCGCCGCCTTCGGCCCCTCGAGCTGGTACTCGCCCATCGGTCCGCCTTTGGCTCGGGAACGGCTCGTGCCCCGTTTCAGTGTATCCCGCGGCCGCGCGCGGCACCAAGGCCCGCGTGTGGCGGCGGCGAGACTCCTCTGGCCAAAGGAGCATGGGCGGGATAAACTGGGAGTCGATAAGATCGGCGGCCGCCGGGGCCCGGCGGATTGTACCGATCGCATAAACAGATCGCTTGGGGTTCGCCCATGCGCTTGGAGGCAGTGACCCTGCCCGACCTGGGGACCGGCGCGGACGTCCCGATCGTCGTCAGCCACTGGTTCGCGGCGCGGGGGGACATGGTCTGGGAGGGGGACCGGCTGGTCGAGGTGCTCGTCGGCCCGGCGACGTTCGACGTGTCGGCCCCGACCAGCGGCCGGCTCGCCGAGGTCTGCGGCCGCGAGGACGACCGCGTCCGGCCCGGCGCCGTGCTCGGCCTGGTGGCGGTCCTGGAGGACGGAGACGACGGCGACGGCGACGCGGCCCCGCCGTCGGGGCGACGGCCGCGATGACCGCCCTGCACGAGCGCTCCGCCGGCGTGATCCCCTATCGATGGACGGCCGAGGGCACGCCGACGTACCTCGTGCTGCACTCGGCCACCGTGCGCAACCCCCGCGCCCGCTGGGAGTTCCCCAAGGGGGGCATCGAGACCGGCGAGTCGCCGCGCGAGACCGCCGCCCGCGAGTTCGTCGAAGAGACCGGCCTGGTCGGCTGGGACTTCCGCGACGGCTTCGAGCGCAGCCTCTCGTACACCTACATCCGCCGCGGCCAGAAGGTGCTCAAGACCGTCACCTACTACCTCGTCGAGGTCCACGACGCCGCCCCCCTGACCCGCTCGCCCGAGCACGTCGAGGACGACTTCGGCCACTGGCACCACTGGGGCTCGTTCGAGCAGATCAGCCGCCTGCTCTTCCACGCCAAGATCCGCCAGCTCTTCGCCGAGGCCCACGCCTGGCTCCTGGACTGAGCCGGCCGGCTCGTCGCGATCGCGCCGGGTGCCGCGGGGGTGTTCCCGTCGCCGGCGTCTCAGCGGGCGGCGGCGAGCAGGCGCACGAGGGCGTCGATGTCGACGGGCTTGGCGAGGAAGTCGTCGAAGCCGGCGTCGAGCGCCGTCCGGCGGACGTCGTCGTCGCAGCGGCCGGTGACGGCGACGAGCAACAGCGGCCGCGACCCCGCCGCGGCGCGGAGGCGGCGGGCGACCTCGAAGCCGTCGATCCCCGGCAGCGTGAGGTCCAGGAGAGCCGCCCGCGGCGGCCGCGTCCCGGCCAGCTCCAGGGCCGCCGGCCCGTCGTGCGCCACCTCGACCTCGTGCCCCGACAGCTCCAGCAGCATCGCCATCCCGCACGCCGTCGTCGCGTTGTCATCGACGACGAGGATCGGCCCGGTCGCTCGCCTCGCGTCGGCCGGCTCGGGGGCCGTGCCGCCGGCCGACGAGCGGTCGTGATCGCAGGTGTCGGAGGTGCGCATCCTTGCCATTCTCCGCGGCTCGGCCCTGGGTTGCGGGTCATTCTCGACGCGTCGACCGGGCGGCCCGACCGATCCGTACCTCGCGATCCGGCCGACGCGCCCCAAGGTCAACGGCCCCGGCCCGGCCGATCAACTCCAATCCGAGGGCCGCCCGACCGCCCCTCGACACCCCGCATTCTTAGGCCGACCGCCGCCTCGACCGCGCCGTCGGGTGGCCCGTTGGGAATCTCCTTTTGGCGAGGGCCCCGACGCCGCACCGCCGGCAAGTCGCCTTGTCCGGCCGGGAGGGAGATGATAGTGTTCGTCGCGGCAAGGTAGTCCCATCATTTTGAAATAGAACCCTTTGCGATCATCGATCGACGGCATCGGGGCGGGGCGCCTCGGTGCCCGGGGTGTTGATGGGGGCCGTCGCGCGCAAGGAGGCACGCGGGGGCCGCACCGGGTCCGGCCTCCGCTGCCAGGGGTGTTCTCATGGACGAGAGCAGGCGAAGTTCTCCCGGAGGCGTCGCGTCGCCTCGGGCCCGGGCCTGGAGGCCCTGGAGGGCCGTCGCCTGCTGGCGGCCAACGCCTCGCAGGTCGCCTTCCGGGAGGTCACCTCCAACGGCGCCACGGCGCTGGTCATCACGGGGACGAACCGGGCCGACGTCATCGCCATCGCCGACGACGGCACCGCCGCGGCGGGCAACGTCACCGTCGCCCTGGGCGACGGCACGACGTACACGTCCCGGGCGGCGATCTCGGAGGTCGAGGTCCTGGGCAAGGGGGGCGACGACCAGGTCAGCTACCGCCTCACCGGCGACCTCAACTCGTACCGGGCCGTGCTGGTCGACCTCGGCGCCGGCAACGACCAGTTCTCCGCGAACCTGGGCGGGGCCGTCGCGAATACCGACGGGCTGGACCTCCAGGTGCGCGGCGATTCGGGCAACGACAACCTGGCGGTCAACCAGTCGGGCGCGACCACGGCCGGGACCGCCTTCGTGTACCTCGAGGGCGACGGCGGCAACGACACGATCACCTATCACGGCAACGGGGCCGTCGCCTCGGGCGCGGCGCTGGTGCCGGGCCTCTCGGGAGGCTCCGGCAACGACACGATCACGTCCGATTATTCGGGACAGGTCGACGGCAACTACATCTACAACCTCGCGAGCGACGGCGGCGCGGGCAACGACGTCATCGCCGACAGCATCGCCCTGGCGGCGGGCTCGACCGGCACGGTCGGCGCGGCCGCCGGCACGCCCGCGGCCGTCCTGGGGGGACCGGGCAACGACCAGGTCCGCTTCAGCGTCGTGATCGACCCCTCCGCCACCCAGGCCCAGGTCAACGCCCTGGCCGTCGGCGGCCCCGGCAAGGACAACGTCCAGCGGACCGCGAACGTCCAGACCGACCGCTCCAACGAGGGCGACACCGTCCTCTCCTGACCCGGACACGGAGGGGGACACGCACCTCGAGGACTCGGAGCCGGTCCCCGTCCGTGACCGGGCCCCTCAAGCCAGGCGACGCTCGACCTCCCTCAGCAGGCGGGCGAAGTCGAGGCGGTTGGGGCAGGCGTCGCGGGCGGCGTCGAGGTCGGCGCCAGACCAGTCCTTGGCCTCGGGAGGGAGGTCGGCGTACTGGCGACGGGCCTCGGCGCGGAGGCCGTGGTGCTCGAAGTAGGTCAGGAACCGCGTCAGGTTGCCCAGCTCGGCCTGCGTGCCGGCGGCCGTCATGCAGCGGCCGTCGCAGTCGGCGCACATCATCGGGTTGTGCGCCAGGACCGCGTCGCGGATCTGCAAGATCTCGGCCGCCTTCAGCGGCTCGAACCGCGACGCCGCGTCGGTGTTCTCGCGGATGTGGTCCGTGTTGTTCATCGACACGCAGACGGCGCTCAGGCGCTCGTCCGACCAGATCGCGTGCAGGAGCCCCTGGAACCGCGTGAGCTTCTTCTCCTTCAACAGCGGCACGCGCCGCTCGACGTCGTCGAGGACGTTGCCCTTCGGCGCGTCGCCCAGGTAGGTGCCGGCGATCTGCTTCATCGAGATCAGGCCGATCCCCTTCTCGTGCGCGAAGTCGAGCGCCTTGTTCAGGGGCGCGTCCTTGTCGAGCCACGGCCGGTACTGGAGCATGATCGCGTCGACGATCCCCCCCTCGGCCGCCGCCCGGATGAGCTGGGCGCGGTCCTTGTGGTGCGTCGAGATCCCAACGAACCGCGCCTTGCCGGCCTTCTTGACCTTCTCCGCCGCGGCCTTCAGCTCCTTGCTCTTGACGAACCGGATCGCCTCGTCGAGCGGGTGGTTGTCGCCGAAGCTGTGGATGAAGATCAGGTCGACGTAGTCCGTCCCCAGGGCCGCGAGCCGCTTGTCGAGCATCGCCGGGAGCTGCTCCGGCGTCTTCGGCGAATCCTTGGTGACGAGGAAGATCTGCTTGCGCACCTCGGGCATCTGCGCGAACCACTTCTTGAACGCCGGCTCCGAGTGGTACGTCTCCGACGTGTCGAAGGACCGGACGCCCCGCGCGAAGCCCATCCTCAGCAGCCGATCGACGTCGCGCCCCTTGCCCGTCCCCTGGTCGAGGATCGTGACCTCCACCCCCGTCTTGCCCAGCGTCCGCCGGGGCAGCGTCATCGGCTTCGGCGCCGGGTCCTCGGCGTTCGCCTCCCTCGTCCCCGCTCCCAGCGCCGCCGAGGCGGCGGCCATCGTCCCGGCCTGCTGGAGGAACCTGCGGCGGTCGGTCCCCATGCTCGACTCGTGGTCCATCGCTCGCCTCCTCGTCGGGTGTCGCGATCGAATCCCAGGGCGGAGCCCCGAGCATACCCGGCGCGACCCCTCGGCGGAATCGGCAAGAGGCCCCGGACGCGACCTCGGGGCTTGCGTCGCGGGCCGGGATCGGGTTCACTACGAAGGGATTCGGGGACGGTCGTGGAGGGGGTGGGCCATGCGACTGCCGCGGTTCTCGATCGCCGGGCTGATGGGCCTGGTCGTGGTGGTAGCCGTGGGCGTCGCGGCGTTGCGGTTTGCCTCGGAGCTGTGGGCGGGCGTGCTGCTGCTGTCGACGGTGGGCGTGCTCGGGGCGGCGATCCTCGGGATCATCCATCGGCGGGATGGCAAGCGGGCCTGGTGGCAGGGCTTCGCGCTCTTCGGCTGGGGATACCTCGCGCTCGCGCTGGGCCCGTGGGCGTCCGAGGCGATCGCGCCGCACCTGCCCACCACGGCGGGGCTCGACGCCCTGTACGCGCGGCTGCACCCGGCCGGGGACGTCGAGACGGTGCGGACCTTCTCCGTGGCGAAATTGCTCCTGTTGACCTCCACCTCCACCGCGCCCTCGGCGCAGGCCGCGGGCGCGGCGGGCCTGCCGCCGGGGTGGGGGTCGTCGGTCGTCCTGGGCCCGCCGAACCCGACCCCCGAGTTCTTCCACCGGGTCGGTCATTGCCTCTGGGCGCTGCTGGCGGCCTGCGTCGGTGGGCTCGTCGGCCGGGCCTTCCACGCGGGAGGATCGGGCTGATCCCCTGCCCCTCGGGGTGACATCGTCCGGCAACCCCGGCCACCCGGCCGTTCTCCGGGGGCTCAGCCCGCCTCGCCGTAGCGGAACCCGAACGGCCGCCCGATCTCATTCAGGCGGGCGCGGATCGCCGTGTCGTCCTGGCCGAGATCGGCCAGCAGCCCCGCGTAGTTGCCGACGGCGTCGCGGAGGTGCGGATGCTCGTGGCCGGTGGCGTGCGTGAACCTCAGGAGGATCTCCAGTTGACGCCGGCTGAGCGGCTCGGCCTCGGCGCGCCGGCCGGTGGCCCGCAGCAACTCCGCCAGGTTGTTGAGGTCGATGGCGACGGCGGGGTGGTCGAGGCCGTACGACGCCTCGTCGATCGCCAACGCGCGGCGGAACAGCGGCTCGGCCTCGGCGGGCCGGTTGGTGTCCTGAAGCAGTCCCGCCAGGTTGTTGAGGGCGGCGGCGAGGTTGGGGTGGTCCTCGCCGAGCGAGGCCTCAAGGATCGTGACGACGCGGCGGTAGAGCGGCTCGGCCTCGGCGTGGCGGTTGGTGGCCCGCAGCAGCGACGCCAGGTTGTTGAGGTCGCGTGCGACGTCGGGGTGGTCGGGGCCGTACGACGCCTCGCTGATCACCAGGGCGCGGCGGAACAGCGGCTCGGCCTCGGCGAGCCGATTGGTGGCCCGCAGCAGTCCCGCCAGGTTGTTGAGGGCGGCGGCGAGGTTGGGGTGGTCGGGGCCGAGCGATGCCTCGCTGATCGCCAACGCGCGGCGGAACAGCGTCTCGGCGGCGCTGTACTGGGCGCTCGCTTGCAGGTAAATGGCCAACTGATTCATTAGCCGTGCCGTCGGAGCAACGATCCCGGCCGAGTCGGCATGCCGGGCGACGGCCGCCGCGTGCGGGACCAGCGGGCGAAGGCGTTCCCAGGTGCGGACATCATGGGTGTCGAAAGGCACCTGATCGTCCACGGCTTCGAGGGCCGCACGGAGCGCGGCGGCGCGGTCGGGCTCGGCCGCACGAGTGCGGGTGATCTCCTGGACCAGGCGGTGCACCGTCACCGCGTCGACATCGGCCGCGAAGCGGGCCAGCGAGTAGCCGGCGAGGCCGGCCAGGGCCGTGCGGGGTTCGGGGATGAACTCGGCCAGCGCGGCGGCCTCGAAGAGCGCCAGCGGGATCGGCTCGGGGGCCAGCCAGGAGAGCACCTCCAGGAGCCGCCGCTCGGCCTCGCTGAGCTGCGCGAAGGTCGTCTCCCAGGTCACGGCCACGCTCGCCGGGTAGCGCATCAGCCGGGGATCGTGCCAGCGCAGGACGTCGGCCTTCTTCGCCTGCCAGCGGGCGAGATACTCGGCGAAGCCCAGGTGCTGCGTCTCGATGTAGGCCCCGACCTGCTCCAGGGCCAGCGCCAGGCCGCCGAGCTCGCGGGCGATCGTCGCCGCGGTGCCCGGGTCGTCGGGCGCCGTGAGCCGGTTCCCCGTGCGTTCGAGCAGGAAGGCCACGGCGTCGGCCTCGGTCAGGACGTGTAGCTCCAGACGCTCGACCGCGCGACTCCAATTCGCGAGCCGCGAGGTGATCAGGACGTGGCCCGCCGAGAGCCGCGCCAGCAGCCGCTCGACCTCCGCGGCGGCCGGCTCGGTGTCGACGTTGTCCACGATCAGCAGCCAGCCGGGATGGGCGTCGAGCCAGCGCAGGACCTCGTTCATCCGGGCATCGACCTCGGTCGCGGCCGTCTTGATCGCGAGGACGGTGGTCAGGTCGGCCAGCCGGGCGTGCAGGTCGTCCGGCGTCGGGGCCGAGACGAAGAGCAGCGCGGTGTAGTCGGCGGCGAACCGCCAGGCGTACTCGATCGCCGCCCGCGTCTTGCCGACGCCGCCCAGCCCGTGCACCACCCGCGGCGCCACGATCGCCGCCGCGCGGCCGTTCGGCTCGCAGAGTCGCCGGCGCAGGTCGGCCAGGAAGTCGTCCCGCCCCTTGAACAGGGTGCCGATGCTGCGGTCGGGCAGATGGATCGGCTTGTGCGCCGGGTCCCGGACCCGGAAACCGTCGCGGAGCGCCAGCCGGCAGAGCCCGTCGAGCGAGTCGAACGTGTTGCGGTCCTTGTCGCTCTCCTTGATGCCCCTGCGGAAGTCCTCCTGGATCTGCTTCTGCTCGGCCTCCTCGGCGACCGGGTGCGCCGTCAGGTAGTCGTCGCTGGCGATGTAGACGAAAACATCCTTGCGGCCGGCGTTCGCCCCGTCCAGCCGCTCGCCCAGGGCAAAGGCGTATTCCCACTGCGTGTACGATCGCCGTGGCCGGCCCTCCGGTCGCGCCTCCGCCGACGGCTCGGCGCCGTAAGCGTCGCCCACCAGGGCGATCATGCGATCGCAGCCGGCGATGTACTCTTCGAGCTTCTCCAGCAGGGTGCGGCCGTGCTGCCGGAAATCCTCCTGCACCACGACCTCATAACCCACGGCGCGGAGGTCGCTGGCCAGGGCGTTGCGGCACGGCTCGAACTGCCGCGAGACGGCCGACAGGAAGATCTTGGGCCTCGGCATCGGTGGGGCACCCCACCTCGAGAGCGGGCCAGGGCGAACAGCCCGCCTGTGCGCGGTCGATGGGTCTGCGCGTTCGCACGCCGCCGTGCTCCTCCTACTGTAGCGGAGAGTCGGGGCTGTCACAACGATCGGATCGCTGGATCGATCGATCACGATGCCGGACGGCCTCGCGGGTGGCCCCGCTTGCTCGCGGGGCGGCGCAGCCTCGGGAAGTCTCCAACGGTTCGAATCCGCGATTTCGGCTTGGGTGCGCGCGGCCCCGCCGTTACAATCGCGGGGCCGAATCCTTGCCGACTCCCTTACACTTACTCGGGTCTTTGCATCGGATCTCGCCTGAGTTTAGAATCCTGATCACAGGGAGGCGTTCGTTGACCACAGCGCATGCAGGTCCATCGATGCGGAAGCAGTGGCCGAGGTCGGAGCCGGTCAACGCCCCCACTCCTCGGGGGATCGACGGCATGGGAGGGTCGGTCCCGAATTCGCGGGGTCGTGTTTCACGACGTCCATCCGCGTGATCGACCCGGGTTGCCTCGTGCCGGCAGCCGGACGAGTCCGACGTCCTCCCCACGAGACGACGCGGGCCGCTGATTTGCCAAGGACTCTGAAATGTATGCGATTTTTCATCCGACAAGGCATTCGATCGTATTTGCCGGCGAGATACCGGAGCGATTCGACGGGAACTATGTCGAGGGCGTCACATTGGACATGCCCCCGTATTCGGACCTTTTCCGATGGCCGGTCGGGGCCGCCCGGCCCGAGGTCGTGCTCTGCGTAGCGCGCGACAACGACAAGCATTATAAAATATATAAATATAATAATGAAGTGGAGTTGGCGAGATACCGGCCGACGGGCTGGAACTTCGGCGGGTTCATGCGCCCGCCGACCCCGGCGGAGCAACGAAAGGCCAGGTGGCGGGCCGAGCACGCGGGCCGATGGCTCGCCTGGACGCGGGGATTCGGCGAACCGGTCGGCGTCGGCGAGACGAGGGAGATGGCCCTGGCCGAAGCGGCTCGGGCCGGCTATGGCGACGTCGTCTGCGAATGGGTGCCGCCCGGCCCAGCCGCCGGAGAAGCGGCGATCTCGTGAGGCTCGACTACCAGGCGTATCCGGCGCCTTGGGCCCCCGGTGGGCTCGTCTACCGTCCCGTCGTCGATCTTCAGATCTACGGGCCGACCGGTCAATTCAGTTCTTCGGCGCTGGCGGACACCGGGAGCGATGTGACGCTCGTCACGGACCTCGTGGCCCCGACTCTCGGAGTCGCCCTCGGTCCGGAGGAAATGATCAGGGGGATCGCCGGGCAGCAGCTGCCTGTCCGATTCGGCGAAGTGGAACTGGAGTTGCGCGGCCCCGCCGAGGTCTTCCAATGGCGGGCGCGAGTCGCCTTCTATCCCGGCATGATCGACTTCCTCGGCCATGACGGTTTCTTCGACCTGTTCCACGCTGGCTTCGATAACCACCGGCGAGCGCTGACGATTCGTCCCCACAGGGGAGTCGCGGTCCTTCGAAGGCCCCTTCCCTGATCGCGGGCCGATCCGGGTCGTCCGGCGTGCCAGGAGGGCAAGCCCATGCCTCAGACTCCGTCCCCTCCGCAGGGGGTCGCCCAGGAACTCGGCGTCCCGGAGCGATTCCGACGGCTCGCGGCCGAGTGGAAGGAGCAGTCGCGTTCCCTGTTGAACTCGGCGCAGATGGCCATGCTCCGGCCGTACCAGCGGATCATCGGCATGGGGCCGCCGGTCGTCCCCCTGATCCTCGAGGAGCTGCGGCGCGGGCCGGACCACTGGTTCTGGGCGCTCGAGGCGATCACGGAACAGGACCCCGTGCCGCCCGACGCCATGGGCAAGGTCCGCCTCATGGCCGAGGCGTGGATGCGGTGGGGCGAACAGCAGGGCCTCATCGACGGAGCCTGACCGGAACGGCCCGCGCCGGACGCCGACGAAGTAGGGGCTCGACGGCGAGCCGCCGGTTTTTCCGGGAATTGCTGCCGGTTTTCGGCCCGGATTCCAACTATGGGGGTAGCGTCCCTCGCGGGAGGGGCGGACTGCGCGCGACGACGACCCTGGAACGACCTGCGTGGACCCCAAGAATCCCCGGATCGATCGAATCCCCGGCCCGCACCCCCGAGCCGCGCGTCGGAGGGCCGCCGCGCGCCGGCGCGGAACGAACCGACGGACCCGTTTGGTTCACAACCCGGGAGGGGCCGGGGGCCGAGGTCCAGGGGATGGGGAGGCGCGAAACGAAGCCACTTCGGGCGTCGGCGCGGCGCGAAACGAAGCCACTTCGGCCGTCGCGCCGGCGCGAAACGAACCCAATTCGGCCCCGGGTCCCACTCCGACCGATCGGAGCCACTCCCCCGGCGCGGAATGGACCGAAGGTGCGCCGGCACCTGGCCCGCGACCCCCGGCCCCTCGCCGTTCGGAACGAACCGAACGGGGCGTTGGGGGACCTGGGGTGGCCGTGACGGCACAGGGGCCCGATTCGAAACGAAGCGAACGGGGCATTGGCGGGTCTGGGGAAACCCTGTCGAGGGCTGTTCGCGGCGCGGAACGAACCGAAGATCGGGGGTTCGGCGCCGAAAACGAACCCAATCCGGGCCGCGGCGCCGCCAAAACGAACCCAATTTCGGGGGCGGTCGGGGGCTCGGCAAGAGAGCATGGTTCCTGGATCGAGGATGCGGGATGCCGGCCGGTCGCGGCGCGGAACGAACCGAAGATCACCCCAGGGCAAACGCATCTAATTCACAAATCCTTGTCTGCAAAGAACTTGC
>DASZMJ010000261.1:0-11459 GCA_035551935.1 Isosphaeraceae bacterium | reverse complement strand
GCCGTGCGGACCGATCCCCATGGGACCAAAGGTGATCGGTCCGCACGGCGGACCCTACAAGAGACAAGCCTTCCGGACGATTTCGTATGAGTCCGCCGAGGCTCGGAACCTCACCCCGGCCCTCTCCCAGGGGGAGAGGGGGAAGAAGACCGCTCATCCCACGGGCGGGTTGATGCGGGCCTTCAGCTCCTGGAGCAGCGCCTCGAAGTCGTCATTCCACTTCGAGAGCGGCTTGAGGTCCGGGGAGGCGATGACGTCCTGGGGCAGGAGCAGGCCCCGTTCCACGCCCTTCCGCAAGAGGTCGACGGCGCGGCCGGCGAACTTCCGCCGTCTCTCTAAGGCCCGGTCCTTCGGCGAGGCCGGCGTGGCCCGGCTGCAGTGGATCAGGTCCACGGCGGCGCGATAGTATTCCACGGCGACCTCGGGCCGATCCTTGATAAGTTGCTCCGCCGCGTCGGCCGCCGCGTCGAGGAGGCCGGAGTCGATCAGGATCTCGACGAGGTTCTGGCGGGCCTCGCCGAGACTCTCCCGGAAGCGGTCGTTCGCCTCGTCCTGCTCAAGCAGCTTGGTGTCGATGCCGATCGCCTCCTCGGCCAGCGACCGGGCCTCGCCGAGCCGGCCGGCGTTGGCGAGGGCCAACGACCGGGCCTCGTCGGGCCGGCTGGCCTTGGTAAGCAGGCGAGCGAGCTTGTTCAGCGAGCTGCCCAGGTCGCTCCGGTACTCGGCGACCGCCGGGTAGTCGGCGACGAGCTTGCGGTACACCTTGATGGCCTGGCGATCGTGGGCCTCGGCGGACTTCGGATCGCGATCGGCCACGACGGCCAGCAACAGCTCGGCCCGCGCGAGCCGGAGGCGGTAGTCGATGACCTGGGGATAATCGGTCGTCAGATTCCTGAGCGTGATCAAGGCTTCATCAAGGAATGGCAACGCCTCGCCGATGCGTTCGGCGGCGACGAGCCGGAGGCCGAGGTTGTAGTCGACGGCCGCGTGCTCGGCGCGATAGTCGGGGATGCTCCGGTAGCTTGCCATGAGCCAGCCGAGGTGCTCCCGGGCCCTGCCGAAGTTGGCCACGGACTCGGGGGCGTCGCGGACCTTCGCCGCGGACTCGGCCCGGGCCTGGAGCGTGGCGAGGTTCGAGTAGGTCCGCGCCTGCCGCCACCGTCGCAGCGGGACCGACGGCGCCTCGGCGAGTAACGCGTCCTGGACCTCGATCGCCTGCTTGAAGACGTGGACGGCCTCCGCGGGGTCGGTGTCGCCCAGGAGCATGCCGTAGTTGTTGAGGTATCGGGCGCGCTCCTCGCGGGCCTCGGGGCGGTCGGGATGGTCGCGGACGAGCTTCTTCTGGCGGGCCAGGGCGTCGGCATACGCCCGCTCGACCTCGGCGCGCTTGCCGACGAACCGGCGATACAACGCGCCGAGCTGATAGGTGCTGTCGTTGAAGTCCTGCTGCGCGTCGGGGTCGTCGGGCCCCTCATCGAAGAGTCGGCGGCGGATCTGGAGCCCGGAGCGGAGGGCCTCCTCGGCCTCCTTGAAGCGGCCCGAACGCTTTAAAAGCATACCGAGTTGAGTATACGAACGGGCGAGGTCGCGGCGATAGCGGGGGTCGCGCGGGAAGTCGGCGATGAGCCCCTCGAGCAGGGGCATGGCGGCGCGGAGGGAGCGCTCGGCGTCGGCGTCGCGGCCGAGCAGGGCCTGGACCTCGCCGAGCCGCTCGCGGGCGCGGCCGGCCTCGAGCCGGACGGCGGCGTCGGTGCTGTGCTGCTTGAGGAAGGTCTCGTAGAATTCGCGGGCGCGGCCGAGCATGTCGGCGCGGACCTTCTCCATCTGCGGCACGTCGGCCAGCTCGACCTGGCCGACCTGGGTCAGCATCCGGTCGACGGCGTCGCAGGCCAGGCGGAAGTTGGCCGCGGTCCGCTCCTTCTCGCGGCCGATCAGCACGGCGCCGACGGTCACGGCAAAGAGTGCGGTGATGAGCAAGGCCGCGGCGCCGGTGACCTCGGCCTTGTGCCGCTTGGCCCAGCGGCCGAGGCGGACCTGCCAGGGCTCGGGCCAGGCCGAGACCGGCTCGTCGGCCAGCCAGTGCTCGACGTCCTCGGCCAGGGCCCGGGCCGAGTCGTAGCGGTCCTCGGGCCTCAAGGCCATCGCCTTGAGGCAGATGGCCTCGAGCGCCGGGGGGATGTCGGCCTTGACCTGGCGGGGGCGGGGGAAGTCGCCGGTGCGAACCTTCTTGAGGACCTCGCGGATGTGCCGCTCGACGACCGGCGGTTGGCCGACGAGGACCTGATAGAGCGTGGCGCCGAGGCTGTAGACGTCGCTGGCCGGGGAGAGGTCGTCGATGGCGCCGGCGGCCTGCTCGGGGCTCATGAACTGCGGGGTGCCGATGGTCGAGCCGTGCTGGGTGACGGCCGACCCGCTGCTGGAGACGGGCACCAGCGGCAAGGACTCGTCGTCCGTGGAGCGGCCGAGCGGCTTGGCCAGGCCCCAGTCGACGACGAGGGTCTCGCCGTAGGGGCCGAGCATGACGTTGTCGGGCTTGAGGTCGCGGTGGAGGATGCCGCGGCTGTGGGCATACTCGATGGCCTGGCAGACGTCGATGAACCGGCCGAGCAGGCCGCGGAGGGCCAGCGATCGCTCGCCGGGGTCGCGGTCGGGCTTGTCGGCCTCGTGGAAGCGGGCGAGGGCCCTCTTGAGGCTGTCGCCGCGGATGAACCGCATGGCGTAATACGGCCGGCCGTCGCCGTAGCGGCCGAGGCTGTAGACCGGGACGATCCCCGGGTGCTCCAGGCCGCCGGTGACCTCGGCCTCGACGAGGAAGCGGGCGCGGCTGTTGGGGTTGTCGGCGTGCGGGTCCTGGATCTGCTTGAGCGCGACCTCGCGGTTGAGCTCGATGTCGAGCGCCACGAGGACCTCGCCGAGGCCGCCGCGGGCGTGGGGCCGGAGGACGTGGAACCGCTGGCCGCCGGCCACCGTCGGCCGGCCGCCGATGAGGATCGCCGGGGTGGTCGAGGGGGTGCCCGAGCCGGCCGAGTCGCTGATCTCGGTGACGAGCGTCTCGGTGCCCGAGCCCCAGGACGATCGCCTCGCGGTCGGGTCGGTCGGCGCGGTCGGCTCGGCGACGGTCTCGAGGGTCTGGGTGGCGTCGAGCGCCGCCGACGGCTCCCTCGGCTCGTCCGCCAGGGTCGGCGGCGGCTCCACGGGGGCGGTCGGGGGCGTGACGGCGAGGGTCTCGGGCGCGACGGCCTCGGTCGGCTCGCCGGCCGGCAGCGGCAGGGTCTCGGCGACGGCCGCGGCGGGGACCGATTCCGTCGCGGCGGGGACCTCGACCGTGGTGGCGAGGTCGTCGTCGTCGGCCGGGACGTCGCCGAAGGGGGCGAAGTCGTGCGGGAGCGTCGGCGCCGGCTCGTCGGGCCGGGGGTCCGGCTCGGGCGAGGGGGCGACGGCGACGGTCTCGAGTTCCCCGTCGGGGTCGTCGGGGTCGGTGAGGAAGACGCGGTCGTCGTTCGGCTCGGTGGTCATGGCGTCGCAGGCTCCGGGGCGACTTCGCCCCGCCCCGTGGTTGGGTCACTTGCCGGGGAGCTTCCAGATGGGGCTGAAGTCGGCCGGCTCCTCGACGATGAAATTGACGGCGCGGTAGAGCAGGACCATCGAGGGGCCGTCCCCCTGGTGGTCGGTCAGGAGCCGTCCCAGCAGGCGGGCGGCCTCGCGGAACTGGCCGGCCTCGAACTGCTCGAGCGCCGACTCGTAGCCCTCGCGACAGGGGGCCCAGTCGGTCTCGCCGGGGCGCGCCAGGTCGTACAGCGCGACCGGCTCGACGATGTTGACGACCGAGACCTTGGCGACCCGGCGGACCTCGAAGGTCTCGTCGAGCTGCGCGCGGGTGGCGCCGGTGATCAGCAGCCGGGTCTTGAGGTACTTCGTCGCCCCCTGGACCCGGCTGGCCAGGTTGACCGTCGGCCCCAGCGGGCCGTACTTGAACTTCCGCCGCGAGCCGGTGTTGCCGACCCGCGCCATCCCGGTGTTGACGCCGATACCCAGGCCCATCTGCACCTTCAGGCGATCGTGCCAGCGCTGGTTCAGCTCGTCGAGCTTGGCCAGCATGTCCAGCCCGGCGCGGCAGGCGCGACGGGCGTGGTCGGGCTGCTCCTTGGGGGCGCCCCACATGGCCATCAGCTCGTCGCCGATGTAGTCGACGAGCACGCCGCCGTGCTCCTGGACGCAGTCGGAGAGCGCCTCCATCACGTCGTTGATCCACTCGACGGTGCCGGCCGGGCCGAGCCGCTCGCTGATGCCGCTGAAGCCGCGGATGTCGGCGAAGAGGATCGAGACCTCCATGTCCCGCCCCTGGAGCATGTCGTGGTTGCTGGCCAGCTCGCCGGCCAGTTCGGGCGTGAAGAACTGCTCGAACCGGACCTTCGCCGCCAGGGCGTCGCGCTCCATCTCGACCCGCGCCAGGCCCGAGGCCACCCCGCCGGCCAGCAGCTCGACGAGCATCGCCTCGAGCTTGCTGATCTGCGCGTCGGCGCCCGAGAGCCCGTCCTGCCGGCGGTCGCCGTACAAGGCGCCGATGACCTGGCCGTTGCGGTCGAGGATCGGCGCCGCGACGACCGCCTTGACCCCCACCAGGCTCGAGGCCTCCTGCGCCGTCCCGCCGGCCGCCTGCCAGAACGTCCGCTTCTGGTCGCGGACCCGGTTCAGGACCGAGCGGCTGGGGACCCACTCCGGGTCGACGACCATGCCGGGCGCCCGCTGGACGGCCTTCTCCTTCCAGTCCTCGACCTCGTCCCAGAGCAGGACCAGGCCCGTGTCCAGGCCGACCAGCTCGACCAGCGACCGCGCCGCGTCCTCGAAGAAGCTCGAGCCGGTCGCGGCGCTCTGGAGCACCTGCATCGCCCCGCGGAGCCAGAGCAAGGTCCGCTCGACGTCGACGCCGTCGAACTTGTCCAGCGGCAGGGTCTTGAAGTCCGACCGCGCCACCGAGAACGCCCCCGGCGGCGCCGTCGCCTCGGGGAGGTGCTGGAGGTTCGACGCCTCCGCCTCGGTCCCCTGCACCCGGACCGTCTTGTGCCCGAGCGTCAAGACCACCGGGATCGCCAGCTCGCGGGTCGACTCGGGCCCCACCTCCGAGCCGTCCTGCAAACGGATCGGGATCTTCTTGCTCAGGTTCGTCAGCCCGACCACCCCCGGCGTCAACGGCCGGATCAGGGCGTGGCTCCGCGAGATCGTGTTCTCGTCGTGGCCGGCGACGATCACCCGCCAGCGGCCGTCGACCAGCTTCTTGCTGTAGAGGCCGGGGTCCCCCGTATACTGGCGCCCCAGCTCGACGGCCTTGTCGAACTCGCACGAGTAAACAAGTTGATAGCGGTCGTAGACGCGGACCTGGAATGTGGCCGGCATCGCCTCTCACCCCATCGGGAACGGGCCTCCGTGTCTCCCTGCTACTATACGTCGTTCTGGCCGTCCATTGCACCGTACCACCGGAGCCAAATGCGATGAACACCCTCATGCTGCTGGCGGCCGCCTGCCTCGGCCAGGGCCCAGCACCCTCCGGCGGCCTCGCGGTCGAGCCCCTGCCGTTCGACCCCGCCGCCTGGAAGACCCTCCCACGGGTCGAGGTCAAGGTCACCGAGCGTGGCAAGCCCGTCGTCTACGCCGGCGTGCCCCTGGCCGTGGCCCTGGGGGGCAAGCTCAAGGGGGACACCCCGATGGCCGGCCTCCGCGGCCTGGCCGACGCCGTCGTCCTGGTCCGGGCCGAGGACGGCTATCAGGCCGCCGTCTCCGCCGCCGCCGTGGCGATGGACACGAAGGGGGGACGATTCCTGCTCGCATTGGAACGCGACGGCCAGCCCCTCGACAAGGGGCAAGGGCCCGTCCGCCTGATCGTCCCCGGCGACCCCGAGCACGTCCGCTGGGTCCGCCAGGTCGCGAGCCTCGACCTCGTCCGGCTCCCGAAGCCGAAACCCAAGAAGTGAACGGATTTACCTACTTCGGCTTCGACCTCGACGCGCCGTCGTCCGTGTTCGCCAACGCCTTCCAGACCGCCGGGTCGATCCCCCTCGCCACCGGCCGCACCGCGCCGTCAAACATCAAAAGATATACATGTCCATCGTGGCCGCTGGACGCCCCCATCCGGGCGGCCCGGCCGTCGCTGGCGAGGAACGACGGGGCCGCTTGGGGCCGGATCGCGTGGTTGTACAGGGTCGATCGCCAGGTCGCCTCCAGCCACGACGAGCCCGCGTCGCCCTTCCACGACGCGCCGGGGACGACCCGGACTCCCTCGGCCGGCAGGCCGCCGGGGACGACCGCGTAATTCGTGGTTGCCTCCTCGTCGCGGCCGTCGCCGACGAGCCGTTCCGAGAACGCCGCCGTGAACGATTGGCCGTCCCCGGCCTCGACTTGCGCCAGCGAGAGCCGCCGGCCCGGGGCGAAGGCGCCGTCGCGGCCGTCGGGTTGCGAGCCGGTCGTCGCGCGGTAGCTGACCGGGGCGTGGAAGAGGTTCGACAGGGCGTTCGGGTCGCTCGGGCACAGGAACCCGGGGATGCGCCTCGGAGCCTTCGTCGGGTTCGCGAGCCTTCCCGGGGCCTTCCGCTCGGGGCTGAGGGCGGAAAAATCCTCCTGGCCCAGCGCGTCGAGCATCGTTGCCAGCGGCCCTGGGCCCGCCGGCTCGGCCCCCAGGGGAGGGACCCCCGGCAGCCGGCCCGCCGACTCGTCGGTCAGCACGATCGCCCGGCCGATCTGGCTCAAGTTCTTCTGACACGCGACGTTGCGGGCCAATTCCCGTTGCCGTGGCAGGGCGGTCAGGACGATCATCACCACGACCCCGACGATCGCCACGAGGACCAGCACCTCGGCCAGCGTCACCCCGGACCTCCCGCCCCCTCCCGGGGTCCGAGTCCGTCCCATCTCCCCCCCCGGAGAGGACCTGCCTTCGTCGATCTTCCCCCCTCTCCTCCTGGGAGAGGGCCGGGGTGAGGGTTTCCTTCGTTCCATGGTCATTTGCCTCGAATCGACCCCTGGAATCCGGTTGCAAAGCCCCGACCCGCCTGGCACCCTGCCCCTCGCGAACTCCTCCACACCCCAAGGACCGCCCCCATGCGATACGCCCCGCGTCGCGCCTCGGTTCGTTCCGCGCCGCGACTCGCCGACGGCATAGCTTGCCCAGGGTTTCCAATGCCCCGTTCGGTTCGTTCCGCGCGGGCGCGTTGCGGGGTCGAGGTGGCTTTGTTGGCTCGGAGAATGGCCCCCGAGTCGATCCTGGGTTGTGGGTGGGTGGCACGCCCTGCCAGGGCGTGCCACCCCATTCTCATGGGGTCGGGTGCTGAACAACGGCAGGAGGTGTTCGTGCGGCGCCGGATGCCCCGGCCACCCCACCGAAGTGAACGAAACGGATCGGTGGGTTCGTTCGGTGGGCCGGGGGTCTGTGGCTCGGGGGCGAAGTGGCTTCGTCTCGATGGGCGTCTTGGCTCCCTCCCTCGTCCCCGGCCCCTGTCCCTCGACCCCGGACCTCCGCCCAAAATTGGGTTCGTTTTGGCGGCGCCGAGGCCGAAATTGGGTTCGTTTTCGGCGCCAAAGTTGGGGATTTGGGTTCGTTCCGCGCCGCCTCGGGCCGTCGGCAGAGCTTCCCCAGGGTCCCCATCGCCCCGTTCGCTTCGTTTCGAATCGGGGCCCGGTGCCCGCACGGACGTCCCATCCCTCCCAATGCCCCGTTCGGTTCGTTCCGAACGGCGAGTGGCCGGGGGTCGGGGGCATCTTCGGTTCGTTCCGCGCCGGCGCATCGCTTCGACGCCGACCCCTTCCCCGGCCCCCGGCCCCTGACCCCCGGCCCCCATCCCGAATTGGGTTCGTTTTGCGCTGCGGCGCCCGCCGAAGTGGCTTCGGTTCGCGCCGCGACGTCCTCGTCTCCGCCTTCCCCGGCCCCTCCGCAACGTGAACCAAACCGGTCCTTCGGTTCGTTCCGCGCGGCGCGGTGGGTCCGTTCCGCGCGGCGCGGTGGCGACGATCCTCTCCGCTTTGTCCTCTGCCAAACGGCATTCGCCCTCGACCATCTTGTCCTCTGCCATCGGCCATCGGCCCTTGGACATCCCCCACCCCGACCCGGCGCGCAACAAGCCCCTCCCGCGAGGAGCCGCTACCCCCATAGTTGGAATCCGGGCCGAAATCCGGCAGGGATTCCGGAAAAAGGCCCGGTGGGCCATCCCGACGATCCATGGCACAGCCTCGAAGGGACGCAGGTCGGCAGGTTCGTGGGCCAGCCCACCCCCCTGGAAACTCGACGGCACCCTCGCTACTCTGACAAAAGTCTCAGGTGGCTGACGAGGTGCCGGGCAGGGGAGTCCATGGCATGTCGAGCGGGGAGCCGGCGCGGGCGAGGCCGCGGGGGATTGCGGCCGCGGTGGGCTCGTTGTTGAGGGGGCGTCATCTCCCGGCGGCCGCGGCGGTGCTGTCGATCATGCTGGCCCTGCCGTCGCTGGGGAACGGGTGGATCCTCGACGACTATGATCATCGGACGGTCCTCCTCGGGCGGTCGCGGTTCCGGGACCTGCTCGGCACCCCCTCGGAGATGTTCCGGTTCTTCCGCGGCGACCCGGAGCGGACAGGCCGACTCATGGACGTCGGTCTCTTCCCCTGGTGGACCTACCCGGGCCTCAAGGCGGAATTCCTCCAGGCCCTGACCGTCCTGACGCATCGGCTCGATTACGCGCTGTGGCCCGACTCCCCGGCGCTGATGCACGCCCAGAGCCTGTTCTGGCTCGGCGCCGCCGTGGCGGCCACGGCGTTGTTCTACCGGCGCATGTTCGGTGCGAACTGGGTCGCGGGCGTCGCGGCGTTGCTGTTCGCCGCGGACGACGCCCGGGGTGCGACCGTCGGCTTCCTGGCCAACCGCAACGTCCTCGTGGCGGCGACCTTCGGCGTCTCGTCCCTGATCGCCCACGACCGGGCGCGGCGCGACGGCTCGCGCGCGGCACGGCTCCTGGCCCCGCTGCTGCTCCTGGGCGCCCTGTTCTCGAAGGAGGAGGGGATCGGGACGTGCGCCTACCTGGCCGCCTACGCGCTGTTCGTCGACCCCCGGGGACGTTGGCGCGGTGGCCTGGCCCTGTGGCCGTATGCCGTGGCGGTCGTCGCGTGGGCGACGCTCCGGGCGTCGTGGGGCTACGGCGTCCGCGACGTGGGCCTCTACATCGACCCGCTGACCGACACCGGGCGCTACCTGGCGGCCGCGGCGGGCCGCCTCCCGGTCCTCCTGCTCGGTCAGTGGAGCCCGATCCCGGCGGACCTCTCCGTCCTGCTGCGGCCGCCGCTCTCCGCCGCCTTCGCGTGGTTCGCGGCGGCCTTCGTGGGCGTGCTCTTCCTCGCGATGGCCCCGCTCCTCCGCCGCGATCCCCTGGCGCGCTTCTGGGCCGCGGGCATGGTCCTCGCCGCGATCCCCGTCGGCGCCACGATCCCGATGGATCGGCTGCTCACCTTCGCCGGCATCGGCGCGAGCGGCCTCCTCGCCCAGTTCCTGGGCTCCGTGCTCGCCGCCGAGGGTACGCCGAGAGGCCTTCACTGGCGCACCCCGGCGAAGGTCTTGGCGTGGTCCCTCGTGGCCGTCCACGCGGTCCTCGCCCCGATCGTCTTCCCGTTGCGGGCCGCCAACCCCCTGGGGCCGAGGTGGGTCGAGCAGCGTCTCTACGTCCGCCTGGCGCCGGGACTGGACCTGGAGGATCGGACCGTCGTCATCGTGAACGCCCCGAGCCCCGTGAATGCCAGCTACCTCATCCTTCGCCGGGAGCTGGACGGCCTGTCCGTGCCCCGGCACACGCGGGTCCTGGCGCCGGCGATCCCCTCCGTGACCATCCGCCGCCTCGACGCTCGGACGCTCGCGATCCGGCCCCGCGGCGGCTATCTCCGCTGGGCCCTCGACCAGGTCTTCCGCAGCGAGCGGCGACCATTCGCCCCGGGCGAGCAGGTGCGGCTGACCGGGATGACCGTCACCATCCGCTCGCTGACCGCCGACGGTCGCCCCGCCGAGGCGACGTTCCGGTTCGACGAGCCCCTCGAATCTCCCTCCCTGCTCTGGCTCTGCTTCCGAGGCGGCGGTTTCGAGCCGTTCCGGCCCCCCGACGTGGGCCAGGCGGTCGAGATCCGCTTCGACTGGGAGGCCCTCCTGTCCCCCGACCGGCCGGCTGCGGCCACGACGGTACCCCGCGGGCGGTTGACCCCGGTTGCTCAAATCAAGTGACCTTGTGCCCTCCGGGGGTTTCTCGTAAAACCCGGCGCCATTTCTCTCGGCTCTGCGGCCGGTGCATATCTCCGCACCTTGAATCCCTACCGGCGGCTTCCATTCTCGGGACGGGGCGAACGCCATGAGACGAGGGTTGGGTCTCTTCCTCCTGGGTCTGCCGCTGTTCTCCGGATGCGCCGAGTTTCGAGAGCGGCAGCGGCTGAAGACCGAGATGATGCGCGAGGCGCTGGGAATGATGAAAGGAATGCACGGCGAGATGCCCGGCGGCATCCCGCCCGGCTTCACGGTTCGGTCGGTGACACCCGTGGCCGAGCCCGCCGCTTCGCCTGAGAGCGGCAGGTAGCAGGACGAGGTCGGACCCGTCCTCGCATCTCGTCAGGGCGAGCCCAAGGAAGGGGATGTTCCGATGGTTCGGCATGTCGTCGGGTGGCGGTGGGCGTTCGCGATCGGGGCGGCCCTGGCGGCGGGCCTCGTCGCAACGGCGCGGGCCGAGGACGGTTGGGTCGGCAAGCGGGTCATCACCCGGTACGGGACCGTCCTGAAGGTCGGCAAACAAGTCGTCGATGACGAGGATCGATCGAGGAACCTCGCCCTCGGCCACGAGCGCCGCATCTCCCGGATCTACCGCGTCGAGCGGGTCCAGGGGACCTGGCTCTGGCTCGTCGCCGAGGGCGGCGAGGCTCGCGGCTGGGTCAAGGTCGAGCAGGTCATCGCCCTCGACGGGGCCGTTGCGTTCTTCACAAATGAGCTCCGGTCCCGTCCACAGAGCCCGAGTCTTTACCTCAGACGAGGGCAGGCCTGGTCGTCTCACCGGGAGTACGACAAGGCCATCGCCGACTACAGCGAGGCCATCCGACTCCGCCCCCAGGACGCCATCGCCTATGTCTCCCGTGGCAACGGCTGGGGATATAAGAAGGAGTACCCTCGGGCCGTCGCCGACTACAGCGAAGCGATCCGACTCGATCCCAATTACGACCTGGCCTATTCCAACCGCGGCGCGACCTGGGCCGATCTTCGGGAGTTTGATAAGGCGATCGCCGACCTCGACCAAGCCATCCGCATCAACCCGGGCCACGCGAAGGACTACGCCAAGCGTGCAGGGCCGCCGCATCAAGATAGCGATTTGGCGTAGCTTGCGGGGAGATCGCCGGCGTACAACCGAATCCTCCACAAGGCCCCGCACCGATCCCCGACGGACTCGATCATGCCCAGCGACGGACCCGCTGCCTTCCACCAC
>DASZMJ010000260.1:0-11164 GCA_035551935.1 Isosphaeraceae bacterium | reverse complement strand
AGGCGGGCCAGCTCGGCCCGCTCCTCGGCCGTCAGCTTCAGGACGTACTTCTTGGCCATGACGAACCTCCCCGTGGACTTCGATGCGGCCGGACAAGGGAGGCCATCTTACCCGAAAATTACCGAGTGACGCTCCACTAGTCCCACGTGACTCAAGCGCGGCGCTGTCGTCACAATTATGACGAAACGGGGCCGCTCTGACACCCATTTATTCGCGGGATGGTCCGGACGACTTCGTGAAGTCGTCCGGGCGGCGGAGCCGCGAGAGGCGGAGCTTCGCGTCGGGCCGTGGCGTCGGGCCGGGACTATTTCGGGGCCGCGGGGGGAGCGGTCATCTGGCGGAGGCGGTCGAGGGAGGCGCGATAGGAGGGGACGTCGGGGCAGAGCGTGACGAGGGACTCGTAGCAGGAGAGGGCCTCGGCGAAGCAGCCGAGGCGGTCGTAGGTCAGGGCGGCGGCGAGGAGGTCGGCGGGGTCCTGGGAAGAGGCGAGGGGCTTCAGCTCGGCGAGCTGCTTCGACTCCTCGGCGTCGGCCACGGTGAAGTGGCCGGAGGTGACCTCCCGGCCGGCGGGGTCGGTGACCTTCCAGGTGTAGAACTCGCCGCGATTCAGCTCGGGACGGTCCTGGGAGGGGGCGAGTTTCGGCGCGGTCGTCTCGGCCTTCCAGAGGGCCTCGCCGGCGGCGCTGGAGACCGTGACACGGTAGGATGGGACGCCCTTCTGCGCCCGCCAGGCCAGCTCGGGGCGGAGGGAATCGACCAGCGCGCCGGCGATCGGCGCGAGCGGGGGCGAGGGCTCGGGCGGGGCGCCCCGGGGGGCGACGCCGGCCTTGCGGGCGTCGCCGACGGCGGGCTGGACCCCCTTCATCGTGCCGGCGACGGCGCGGGGCAGGGCCTTGGATTCGACCGTCGGCGACGGCCCGCAACCCTTCGGGCCAAGCTTGACCGTCCCGCCCCCCTTGAGCGTCTGTCGCAGGCCGGCGCCGAGGATCGCGATCGTCGCCGAGCCGTCGGCGGGGACGGCGATCGCGTCGTCGGCGTAGAGGAGGTCCTCGACCGCCACCTTGCGCGCCTTCTCGCCCGGCGGCGTCACCCGGACCGCCCCCTTGACGGCCAGGACCATCGCCAACGGCCTCGGCGGCTCGGGACGGGCCTTGCGGCGAGGGGTCGTTTGCGAGGGGGCGGAGGCCGCCAGGGCCAGCACGATCGCGGCTATGGTCGCGAGGTTCATGACACGGGCTCCTTGGCACGTCCGGGACGCTCAGCCGCCATGCCTTCGGGGGGCGGGACGCGGTAGACGACCAGGCCGCCGACGATGCCGTGGGCGTCGGCCCGCAAGGGCTCGGGGTCGAGGCCGAGCTCGGCCGCGAGGGCGGGGGGGATCGACGAGAAGGTGCGATCGCAAATGAGAATTTCGGAATGAAATTGCTTGTTGGCCGACTCGATGCGGGCGGCCTTGTTGACGGTGTCGCCGATGGCGGTGTAGTCGAGCCGGCGTTTCGCGCCGACGAGGCCGAGGATGACGGGGCCGGTCGCGACGCCGACGCCGATCTTGAAGCCGGGGAAGTCGTGCTCGGCCCAGGTCGCGGCGCGGTCGCGGACCTCGCGCACCATCGCGGCGGCGGCGCGGGCGGCGCGCGCGGCGTGGTCGGGCTGGTCCTCGAGCGCGCCGAAGAGGGCCATCAGGCCGTCGCCGATGTACTTGTCGATCATCCCGCCGTGCGATTCGAGGACGGGGACGACGGCGTCGAGGTCGTCGCGGAGCAACGCAACGACCTGTCGCGGGGTGTGCTTGCTCGAGTAGGCGGTGAAGCCGCGGATGTCGGCGAAGAGGACGCTGACGACGCGCTCCTCGCCGCGGAGGTCGGCGTGGCCGGCGCGCTCCTCGGCGAGCCGGGCGTGGATGTCGCCCTTGACGATGTCGCGCATCCCCAGCCGCAGCCGACGCCACCGCCAGGCGAAGATGACGCCGTAGATGAGCGGCCCGGCCAGGAGCATCGGCGCGATCGCGACGCGCCAGTTGCCGTACCAGAAGGCCGCCACGGCGATCCCCTTCCACGCCCAGTGGTGCAGGAAGGCGACGACGAACCCCCTGGCCAGCGACAGCCGCGCGAACGCCCATCCCAGCACCGCGCCGAGCGTCGCGAGCTGCGGCAAGGACGCGAGCCACCACGGCGTCGTGATGTACGCGCCGTCGGCCATCGTCGCGAGGACGTTGGCGTTGTACTCGGGCCCCGACATCAGCCGCGTCGTGGGGTTGAGGAAGGTCGGCAACGTGCCGTTGGAATGCGGCGTCGCGTGGTAGTCGCCCTGGCTCCGCGCCGTCACGCCGACGACGACGAAGGCGTCCTTGAAGTCGACCGGCCGGTCGTGTTGATCGACGAATGCCGATTTCTCCCCGTGCGCCGCGGCGAGGACGTCCCCGAACGGGACCTCCGGCACGGTCCCCGGCGGGCCGAGGTAGTTGACGCGGAGCTTGCCCCGGGCGTCCAGCGGCACGACCTTGCCGTCGACGCGGAGGAGATCGTCGGGATCGGTCTTCGCCCGGCCGGCGACCTCGAGCATCCCGAGCGCGAGCTGCGAATACGCCGAGTCGCCGAGCCGCCACTTCAGGACCTGGCCGCGGAGGATCGCGTCGTCGTCCTGCGACGTCTCGACCAATGCCAGCGGCGCCACGGCCTGCCAGGTCCACAGCGGCTTGACCAGCGTGTTACCGTCGCCGAGCATCGCCGGCAGGACGACGTTGCCCGCGTTGCCGGCCACGGCGCCGAGCTTCTTGCCGCCGAGGGTGAACTCCGCGCCGCGGTCGAGGTCGTACCTGTCGAGCGTCTCCGGCACCATCAAATCGACGCCGACGGCCCTCGCCCCCCGCGCGTCGATCGCCTCGACCACTTTCGCCAGGTCCGGGCTGATCGCCACGAGCGGCTTGTCGTATTCACGCAGGAACTTATCATCGATCCCGACGACGACGACCTTCGTCCCGCTCTTCCTCGACCCCCGCGCCGCGACGCTGAAGTCCTGGCACCAATCCTCGATCCCTTGAAAAAACGTCAGCCTCCCCAGCCCCCACGCCGCCAGGCCGCACGCCGCCCCCACGATCGCCCCGCGCCACGCCGCCGTCATATGGGGATTCCGGAAGAGTTTGCCACAGAGGACACAGAGAGGGGAAAAGAGGAGCATTTGTTCGTTATGCTCATTTTTCTTGACCCTCTTCTCTCTGTGTCCTCTGTGGCAAACTCCCCGGATCTCCGCCGAGCGACCAGGCGGCCCAGAACGCCGGGTGCGCCGTGGCCGGGTCGTCGAGCAACTCGAGCTGCGCCGCCCGCAGCGCCTCGAGCGGCGTCATGCGGTCTCCCCAGAGATGACCGTAGAACGAGGCCATCAGGTCGCGCGTCGCCCGGTCGTCCACCTTCCACAGGCTGGCGATGACGGTGCGGCACCCCGCCTGCCCGAAGGCCCGCTGCAAGCCCAGTACCCCCTCGCCGCCGGCCGTCTGCCCCAGGCCCGTCTCGCACGCCGAGAGCACCGCCAGCTCGCACCCCTTCAGGTCCAGCCCGCCGACCTCCTCCGCCGTCATGATCGCGCCGTCGTCGTGCTCCAGGACGGATTGCACATCCTCCTTCACCGGCCGGTTGGCGCCGGCCCAGACGAGGCCCGAGAGCAATTCCGGGAACCAGCCCGACGCCTCCGCGCGGCCCATCCCCTCCCACGAGCGCAGCGTCGTCTTCTCGTCATCCGGCCGCAGCGCCGACTTCAATTCGGGCGGCGCGAAGTAGCCGTGCGTCGCCAGGTGGAGATATCGCCTGCCCGCCATCTCCTTGCGCAATCGTCCCCTCGTTGCCTCCGACCCGGCCAATCGCCTCGCGGTTGCGCCGGGGTATCGCTCGCCGAACAGTCCGGCGACCTCCTCCGCCTCCGCCTTCGCACCTTCGAGTCCCGGCCAGATGATCGCCCCGTTCGTCACCGTCGCCGCCCGCGAGGCCACCACTTCGCCCTTGCCCGGGTCGGCCCCGTAATCGACCCCGCCCACCGCCAGCAATCCGCCCCCGGCCGGCTCCGGCCGTGATTTCGCCATCGCGATCAGTTGCCGGCCCGAGCCGACGGTGGCGAATGCGAACCGCTTGACGAGATACGACCCCTCGCCGTCGGGCAACGCCCCCCACGGGACGAAGTTCAACGCCCCGTCGGGCGCCACCAGCACCACCTTCGCACCCTTCACATGCGGCTCGATCGGCTCCCACACGAGCTGCCGCACCGCCCGCCCCGTGGTGTTCTCATCCCTGCCGACGTTCTTGACCCGCTCGCGCCACGCGGCCACCGCGTTGTCGATCGCCGCCGCCGGCCCCAGCTCGACCCGCGCCACTTCCGCCCCGGGCCGGATCACGAACGCGGCGTAGTGCGGCGTGACCGACCACGCCTTGACGGCGCCGCCCGGCGGGGTGAATCGCCTGTACTGGGCCACGTCGACGAGCGCCGCATCCGCCGGCAGCGCGGCGCCCACCCGGCGGACGGGCGGCGGCTCGGGGTCCCAGCGCACGGCGCGCGCCAGTCGGGTCTCGGCGGCCTCCAGATCCTCGACCGCCCGGCGGATGGCCCGCGCGTGCTCGGCGACCTCGCCGGCCGGGACCCGGGCCTGATAGAGCCGCTGGAGGACCTGCCGCGCCGCGCCGACCTCGGCGCGGATCGCCCCGGCGTCGCCCGCCTCAGGGCCCTCCCGGCGGATCGCCTCCGCCTCCGCGACCAGCCCTCTCCAGGCGAGGACCCTGGCGTAGTCCTGCTCGGCCCGTCCCGGCTCGTCCGCTGAGAGGCTGAGCAGCTTGGCGAGATCGTCCTGGACCGCCCGCAGGCGGGCGAGCTGCTCGCGCCGCGAGAGGGTCGGCATCTCCCGCAGCAGGGCCCCCTGCGCCACGCCCAGCGCGCCCTCGAAGGCGGTCCGGGCGGCGGCGCGGTCCCCCTGCTCGAGGAGCACGCCGGCCAGGTTGTCGAGGCCCTTGGCGTAGTCGGGGTGGCGCTCGCCCAGCGCCTCCTTGAACAGCGTCAACACCCGTTCGTACGACGACCGTGCGCCTGCGAGGTCCCCTTGCTCGTTGAGCATGGAGGCCAGGTTGCCCAGGTCCTTGATGGATGCGGGGTGGCGCTCGCCCAGCGCCTCCGTGTCCACCGCCAGGGCCCGCTCCAGGAGCGACCGGGCGGCGGCGCGGTCCCCCTGGTCTGCGAGGACCGTGGCCAGGTCGTTGAGCGAGGCGGCGTAGTCGGGGTGGCGCTCGCCCAGCGCCTCCTTGCGCAGCGCCACGGTCCGCTCGTAGAGCCGTCGGGCGCCGTCGAGGTCGCGTCGCGACCGGAGCACGCCGGCCAGATCGTTCAGGCATCGTGCGTAGTCGGGGTGCCGCTCGCCGAGCGCCTCCTTCAGGATCGCCGCGGCCCGCTCGAAGAGCGGCCGGGCGGCCTCGAGGTCCCCCTGCTCCTTGAGCACGACGCCCAGCGCCCTCAGGCTGCGGGCGTAGTCGGGGTGCCGTTCGCCCAGCACCTCCTTGCGCAACGCCAGGGCCCGCTCGATCAGCAGCCGGGCGGCGGCGGGGTCGCCCTGGGCGCCGAGCACGGCGGCCAGGTTGTTGAGGCCCTCGGCGTAATTGGGGTGGCGCTCGCCCGAGGTCGCCTTCGTGACCTCCAGGGCCTGTTCCAGGAGCGGCCGGGCGGCGGCGAAATCCCCCTGCGCCTTGAGCACGGCGGCCAGGTTGTTGAGGCTCTGGGCGTAGTCGGGGTGATGCTCGCCCAGCAGCTCCTTCCGCAGCGCCAGGACGTGCTCGTCCAGGGCCCGGGCGGCGGCGAGGTCCCCTTGCGCATTGAGCAGGGCGGCCAGGTTGTTGAGGCAGGAGGCGTAGGCGGGGTGCCGCTCACCGAGTGTCTCTTTCATGATCGCCCGTGCCCGTTCCAGCCGCGATCGGGCGGCGGCCAGGTCCCCCTGCGCCTGGAGGACGTCGGCGACGTTGACCAGGCAGTAGGCGTAGGCGGGATGGCGTTCGCCCAGCGTCGCCGCGCGGAGCGCCAGGGCCCGCTCGTGCAGGTCCCGCGCGGCCCGCAGGTCCCCCCGCGCCTGGAGCGCGACGGCCAGGATGACGAGGCTCAGGACCGAGTCGTGATGCCGCTCGCCCAGCACCGCCTCGCGCAGCGCCAGCGACCGCCGGGCCGCCGCGACGGCCTGCTCGCGCCGGCCCTGCTCGTAGGCGCGCACGGCCTGTTGATAGGAGGCGCCGGCCTCGGCGAGCGAGCGCCGCTGGTCGGGGGAGAGGCCGGCGAGGACGTCGACGTTGGCCAGCTCGCGCCGGGCGTCGTCGACGCGCCAGTCCTCGGCGCCGAAGATCCGGGTCATGACCGGCAGCCGCTCGCGCCGGGCCCGGCGCGCCTCGGCCCAGTCGCGGTGACCCTCATAGAGCTCGGCGAGCCCGGCGAGCGACCCGGCGACTTGCCTGCTGTCGGCGCCGAAGACCTCGCGGTCGATCGCGAGCGTGGCCTCGCCTTCGGCGATCGCCTCGGCCGTCTGGCCCTGGGCGACGAGGGCCTGGAGGCGCCGGACATGCCGTTCCCGTTCGGCCAGCCGTCGGGCCCGCTCGGGCGTCGGCGCGGGCTTCGCCTGCGGCTCGTCGGCGCGGGCCGACCCGAGGGACAGGGCGGCGAGGAGCAAGAGCGCGGGCGGCCGTCGGAGGTGGTGGGGCACGGGCGGGCTCCTCGACGGGGACGGGCGCGGGGGAGGGGAGACGACGGGCGTTGTCGAGTCGGGGGCGGAGCGGGTGTCGAAGGCGCCGATCCGTCCCCGTGTGCCACGCTAGCCGGAGTGGAAGGGTTGAGTCAAGCATGTCAGGACGCCGAGGGCACGGTTTTCCCACTCGGAGGGCCGATGCGCGGCTCCCCAAACAGGACATGCGGGAACGGCGCCGCGGTGAGACAGCGCGGGGATCGGAGGGCAGGCACGATCGGGAAACGATGGCCTGGCGCCTGGGGGATTGCAAAGCCATCGGCTTCGAGACCGTCCCCCACCCCGGCCCTCCCCCACAAGGGGGGAGTGTGAATAAGTGTAGACGTCGGCGCTTTCACACCCTCCCCCCTTGTGGGGGAGGGCCGGGGTGGGGGGACGCGGGGAACGCTGCAGTCCTCGCGGCACGGGCCCTCGCTCCGCTTGGAAGGCGGGCCGGCGGGGTGGTAGAGTGGGCGGGCGTTGGGGGGAGGAAAGGGGACGAGGGAAGGGCGGGGGTGATATGAGGATCTTGTCGGGTATCCAGCCGTCGGGGCCGCTGCATATCGGCAACTATTTCGGGGCGATCCGGCAGTACGTGACCCTGCAAGAGGGGAACGACGCGTTCTATTTCGTCGCCGACCTGCACGCGCTGACGAGCGTCCGCGACGCGGAGAGGCTGCGGGAGTACGTGCGGGACGTGCTGCTGGACCTGCTGGCCTTGGGGATCGACCCGGAGCGGGCGACGCTGTTCGTGCAGTCGGACGTGCCGGAGACGACGGAGCTGGCGTGGCTCTTGACGACGGTCACGCCGATGTCGTGGCTGGAGAAGGCGGTCAGCTACAAGGACAAGGTCCAGCAGGGGCTCCCGGCCGACCACGGCCTGTTCGCCTACCCGATCCTCCAGGCGGCCGACATCCTGATCTACGGCGCCGACCTCGTCCCCGTGGGGCAGGACCAGCGCCAGCACCTGGAGATCACCCGAGACGTGGCCGAACGGTTCAACCACACGTATGGCGAGGTGTTCAAGCTCCCCGAGCCGTACATCCTCGAGTCGGTGGCCGTCGTACCGGGGCTCGACGGGCGGAAGATGTCGAAGAGCTACGACAACACGATCGAGATCTTCGACGACCCGAAGACGATCCTCAAGAAGTGCAAGCGCATCGTCACCGACAGCCTCGGCGTCGACGAGCCCAAGGACCCCGACTCCAGCCAGCTCTTCGCGCTGTTCCGCCTCTTCGCCGGCGCCGACGAGCTGGCCGACGTCGAGCCGAAATTCCGCCGCGGCGGCGTCGGCTACGGCACCCTCAAGGTCCGGCTCGCCGAGTTGATCGCCGCCCGCTTCGCCGAGCCCCGCGACCGCCTCGCCGAGTGGGCCTCCCGCCCCGACCGCCTCGCCGAGGTCCGCGCCGCCGCCGCCGACCGGGCCAAGAAGGCCGCGCGCGTCGTCCTCGACCGGGCCCGACAAGCCTGCGGCGTCGAGTGAAGGAGTTTGCCACAGAGGCCACAGAGAGCACAGAGGAGGCAAGGGGAAATCTATTAATGAAATAATATTTCCTCTGTGGCCTCTGTGGCAAACCCTTCATGATCCAGCATGAAAAAACGATCCCGCGTCTGCTCTTCCTCGGCGCGGAGGATGCGGCGGAGCTCGCGCTGATCCGGGAGAGGCTCGGGCGCGAGGGGACGCCGAGGAGGTTCGAGGTCGTCGGGGTCGACGCCGGGGGGGGGGGACGCCTGGGGACGTGGATCGCCGAGGCCCGCCCGACGATCCTCCACGTCGGCGCGGCCGCCGGGCCGCTCGCCGAGGCCCTGCCGGCGGCAGGGGACGAGGGCAGGGGGGGGATCGAGTGCGTCGTCCTCCGCGACGGCGGCCCGCCGAGCCTGGTCGACGCCCTGCCGAGATTCGCCGACGTCACGATCCGCGTCGGCCTCGAAGGTGAGCCGGCGCTGCGCTTCCTCGCGGGCTTCTACTGCGGGATCGGGATGGGCCTGGATTATGAGGTCGCGTTCGCGTTAGGACGCGCCGAGGCCGGTCGCGGGGCGGGGGTCGGGCCGGCGACGCTCCGGCTCGCGCGCCGCGTGTCGATGACCAAGCGGGACATATTCGCGTATGAAGTACCGAAGTCGGTCACGGAGTCGTTCCACCGGCCGCCGGGCCGGCCCGAGATCGCGCCGAGGCCGCTGCCGGCGTACCGGCCGCGCACGGTCGGGGTCTGGTACGGGACCGACCGCGCCCCGGTGCGCGACGCGGCGGGGAGGCTGACCGGCTACTCGGCGGAGCGGGACCACCGGCTGCACCTCGGGCGCTGCGACGTCGAGATCCCGACGGCGCACGCCTTCGGCTCGATCGGCTCGTCGTGGCTGAAACGGTTTTTCACGCAAGTGGATGACCGCGTCTCGCTCGAGGGCGTCGCCGAGCTGGACGAGGCGACGTACTGGGGGGCGATCCGGGAGGCGCTCGAACGGCGAGCCGGCGACGAGAGGGCGGCCTTGGTGTTCATCCACGGATTCCGGGTCAGCTTCGAGGCGGCGGCGCGGCAGGCGGCGCAGATCGGCTTCGACCTGAAGGTGCCGGGGGTCATGGCCTTCTATAGCTGGCCGTCGCAGGGACGGCTGCTCGACTACCTCGCCGACGAGGCGACCATCCGCGTCAGTGCACCTTATATTCAGACGTTTCTGGACGATTTCGCGGGCCGGTCGGGCGCGACCCGGCTCGACATCCTCGCGCACAGCATGGGCAATCGCGGGCTGGTCGAGGCCCTGGGACGGCTCGCCGAGGCCCCGGCCGGCGCGGGCCGGGCGGCGATCGGCCAGGTCTTCCACGCGGCGCCCGACATCGACGCCGACGAGTTCCGCAGGCTCGCCGGGGCCTATGCCCGCCGAACGCGGCGGACGACGCTCTACGCCTCGCCCGAGGACGTGGCCGTCGGCGCCTCGCGGTTCCTCCACCGCTTCGACCGCGCCGGGTTCACCCCGCCGGTCACGGTCGTCGACGGCGTCGACACCGTCGAGGTCCTCGACATCGACCCGACCCTCCTCGGCCACGGCTACTTCGCAGAGGCCGAAGCTCTCTTGTATGATATCAACGCCCTGTTGAGGAACGACGCCGCGCCGGGGGAGCGCGTCCACATCGAGGAGGCACATGAGGCTGGCGCGACCTACTGGCGGCTGGGGAGCGCCACGGCCCGCCGGGTCGCCGCCAACGCCCGTGGGATCGCGGCGGCGACCCTCGCCGTCGGCGCCGTCGCGGCCGTCGCGAGGCTGCGCTGGGGCCCGGTCGTCGCCGCCGTCGGCCTCGTCGCCTGCGTCGTGGCCCTCCTGGCGCCGACCCTGACAGCCCGGCTCGTCCCCCGCCCGCTCCGGGCGATCGCCGGCAGCCCCTGGCTCCCCGCCGCCGCGTGGCTCGGGGCGCTCGGGGCGTCCTTGTGGATGTTGAGGCCGATCATGCGACGGTTCTTCGGGATCATGCTCGCCGTCGGAGTCCTCTCGGCCGTCGCACTGGGCCGGGGCCGCGACGACGACCCCTTCCCCGCGGCGATGGCCAGGGTCGACCCGGCGCGGATCGCGGCGACCGTGGAGCGGCTGGCCGACTTCCCCACGCGGCACACCCTCTCGCCGACGAACCTCGAGGCCGCCGACTGGCTCCGCGACGCGTTCCGAAAACTGGGATATGAGGATGTGAAATTCCACGAGTTCCCCGTCGGCAAGGTCACGCGGCGCAACGTCGTCTGCACCAAGCCCGGCGCCGACAAGGAGAAATTCGTGCTCGTCTGTGCCCATCTCGATTCGAGGGCGGCGGACCTCGGCGCCCCGGAAGCCCGGGCGCCGGGGGCCGACGACGACGCGTCGGGGGTCGCGGCGGTGCTGGAGCTGGCGCGGGTGCTCGAGGCCGTCGAGACGCCGTGGTCGGTCCGGTTCGTCGCGTTCTCGGGCGAGGAGCAGGGCCTCCTCGGCTCGTCGGCGTACGCGAAGCTGGCGAGCGATCAGAAGATGAAGATCCGACTCGTCCTCAACCTCGACATGGTGGGGCACCCGGCCGACCCGCGGCACCCGGCGATCGTCGTCGAGCGCGACGGCGGCAACGCCCGCGAGGAGAACGACGCCCCCTCGGCGGCCGTCGCCGACCGGATCGAAACGCTCGCGGCGAAGGCGGGCCTGGGCCCCAAGCGCGGCGTCATCTATGGAAGTGATTACATCCCGTTCGAGCGGTTCGGCTACGTCTGCGTCGGCCTCTTCGACGGCGCCGACGACCGGCCGTTCTACCACTCGCGCGACGACACGCCCGACAAGGTCGACGTCCCCTACTGCGCCTCGGCGACGCGGCTCGCCCTGGCGACCCTGCTCGACCTCGCGGCCGGCGACTGATCCGGGCCCGCCCCGTAGGGTCTGCTATTGCGGACCTCTTCATTTTTCCAAGGAGAGAATAGGAAGAGGTCC
>DASZMJ010000259.1:0-1981 GCA_035551935.1 Isosphaeraceae bacterium | reverse complement strand
CAGCCCGCCGCCGCCCTCATGCGAGGACCTCCTCGACGACCGTGCCGTGGACGTCGGTGAGGCGGTAGTCGCGGCCGCCGTAACGGTAGGTGAGGCGCTCGTGGTCCAGGCCCATCAGGTGCAGGATCGTGGCGTGCAGATCGTGGATGTGGACCTTGCCGTCGACGGAATACCAGCCGAACTCGTCGGTGGCGCCGTGGACGTGGCCGCCCTTGACCCCGCCGCCTGCCAGCCACATCGTGAAGCCGTAGGGGTGGTGGTCGCGGCCGTCGCCCTTCTGGGCCACCGGGCTGCGTCCGAACTCGCCGCCCCAGATCACCAACGTCTCGTCGAGGAGGCCCCGCGCCTTGAGGTCCGTCAGCAGCCCCGCCACCGGCCGGTCCATCCCGGCGCAGCACTTCGGTAATTCCGAGCGGATGCCGGTGTGGTGGTCCCAGTTGGCGTTGCCATGGAGTTGGACGAACCGCACCCCGCGCTCGACCAGCCGGCGCGCGATCAGGCACTGCTTGCCGAAGGGCTCGGTGTGGCCCTGGTCGAGGCCGTAGAGCCGACGCGTCGGTTCCGATTCGGACGAGATGTCGAACGCCTCCGGGGCCTGCACCTGCATCCGGAAGGCCAGCTCGAACGAGGCGATCCGCGCCTCGAGGCGGCTGTCCTCCTCGCGATGGATCCGGTGCCGTTCGTTCATCCGGCCGAGGAGGTCGAGCTGGTGGCGCTGCCGGGCCGACGAGAGCCGCGGGTTGCTCAGGTTGGCGATCGGGTTCTTCAGGTCGGCGACCCGCGTGCCCTGGTACGACGCCGGGAGGAAGCTCGATCCCCAGAGGGCGGCGTCCTGGCCGCCCGGGCAGATGGCGACGAAGCCGGGCAGGTCGCGATTCTCGCTGCCGAGCCCGTACATCACCCAGGAGCCGAGGCTGGGGCGCGAGAAGACCTGCTCCCCGGTGTAGAGCTGGAGGCAGGCGTTGGGGTGGTTGATGTTGTCGGCGACCATCGCGCGGATCACGCAGAGGTCGTCGATGCGCGCGCCGATCTGCGGCAGCAGGCCGCTGACCTCGATCCCCGACGCGCCGTGCCTCGAGAACTTAAAGGGCGAGGCCATCAGGTTCTCGGTGGTGGTCCGCGCCAGCTTGGGCTTCTCGAACGGCAGGGGCTTGCCGTGGTCGGCCGTCAGGCGGGGCTTGGGGTCGAACAGGTCGACGTGCGACGGGCCGCCGTTCATGAACAGGAAGATCGCCCGCTTGGCCCGTGGCGCGTGGTGCGGGGGCCGGGCCGCGAGCGGGTCGGGGTCGTGCGCGACCGACCGGGCCGGCGTGCCGGCCTCCGCCTCGAGGAGGTCCGCCAGGCCGAGCAGGCCGAAGCCGTTGGCCGCCGCGCCGAGCAGCCGTCGGCGACTGAGCCCCGAGGCGAGTGTTGGGCTCCGAGGGTCCATCGCATGCCTCCCGTTCGCGAAGTCTAGTCGACGAAGAGGAACTCGTTGCTGAGCAGCAGCGCCTGCGCGTACTGCGCCCAGGGCGGCAGCCCCGCGGCGCCTTTCTCGGTCGCGGCCGTCTTCTCGCCCGTGGGCGGCGATTCCCGCATTGCGGCGGCGACGAAGTCGCGCCCCAGGGCGATCTCGTCCTCCGACGCCGGCCGGCCGAGGACGAGACGGTACAACCTCGCGACGCGGCGGCCGGGGTCGTCCTCGGCGGCCACCTCGGGGCGATCCGCCAGGGCCAATGCCAGGTCCATGACCCGGGCGTCGTTCATCAGGAGCAGGGCCTGGGGGGCCGCCGTCGAGGCGGTCCGCCTCTCGACGTGCAACGCCGCGTCGGCCCGGTCGAAGAGCGTGCCGAAGTCCGACCGGCCCGAGCGGGAGACCGCCAGGTAGATCAGTCGCCGCGGGCTCGACGGGTCCGAGTCGGCCGGCCCGCCCGCCCTCGCGTCGAGCCGGCCGGGGAGGGCCAGGAGGCTGTCATGGAGGGCCTCCGCCTCCAGCCGACGG